>JALYSM010000006.1 GCA_030854785.1 Pseudomonadota bacterium | reverse complement strand
GGTGTACCCCGTGGCGACCTGCTCGGTCGTCTCGGCATTGATGATCTTGTAGCGCATGCCGATGACCCAGACGGCCGTCGCTTCGTCCGAATGCACCGAACCCACGGCGGTGCCGCCCACCGCGGCACCGCGCCCCCCGCCGAACGCCCCGAGCATGCTGCCCAGCGTTCTGCCGTCGAACCCTTGCTGCGCCGCGGCGACCTGTTCGGTCTTGAGGATGTCGAATTTCACGACGTATTTGGTCGTCTTGAGCTTGCCCATTCTCAGGAACTTGCGCGCCTGGTCCGGGTCGCCGAGATTGTATGCGAGCTCGAATTCCTTGAGCAGCGGGCCCAGATTCGAACGCTCCAGCACCGGGAAGTTGGCGCTGCTCATCTCGACCTCGCCGAAGTCCGCGATGTTGTTGGCCGTGAACTTCTGCAGGAAGGTCGCATTGTTGCTCTTGATCTCGCCGGGGATGACGATCACCGCCGGGCCCTTCTTGCTAGCGTTCGCATAGACAACCGGCTGGTAGATCGACTGATCGGCCGCGGCGTTGGCCTTCTGCGAGGTCTCTCTGCCGGCGGTCGGAGACGGATTGCCAAACGTTGGCTGCGCCGACGCGAGCGACGCCACCGCGAAGAGGGCGGCCGCGAGCAGGTATTTGGTAGAGTCGATGGAAACGCGATGTCTCATGGCGAATGCTCTCCTTTAGACGTTGAATCTGTGGCCGGGGCCGTAAGTCTACTTCGGCGCCGGCTTTCTCGCAGCGGCCGGGCCCGCGCTGCGGCAATAATCGGCATAGAGCGTCGGTACGACCTGATCCGCATTCTCGTTCACCAGCGTCAGCGCCATGCGCTCGACATTCGCGCCCGCATACGAGCTCGAGCTTGCCTCGGTGTCGGAAATGAGGCGGCCGTTGCTGCCGTACAGTGTGAATTTCATGTTCACCGACACCTGATTGACTGCCATCATCGGATTGCGCGTGGCCTGTGATGAAATCAATCCTCGCAGCACGAAGCTCGCGCCGAGGCGCTTCGAGGCGCTGAGCATGGCGTCCGGGTCGTTCTTGAAGTACGCATCGATCTCGGCCTGAGCGATCTGCCTGCGAATCTCCTCGGGCGTATAGGTCCGCAATCCAAGCGCGCGCAAGCGGGCGTTGATCGCCTGAAAGTGCGGGCCATAGTTCTGCTGCCGCGCAGCGATGATGCCGTTGGACTGTAGCTCGCCGATCACGACCATGATCTTCTTGTCTCTGATCTCGGCGCGGCACGGCGTCGAAAGCTGCTCTGCCATGCGGCTCTGACGCGCCTCCTGTTCGAGACGGTCGGAGTCATCCGGCTGCGAAAACTTGAATCCCTGCGCGCCCGCCGGTCCGGATGCAACCTGGGCGAGCATGGCCAGCATCGCAAAAGCGCGTCTTGGTCGCATCAGTGGGAGGATAGTGTCGGCAGGGGCCGAGGCCCGGACAAGGTTTGCCAGATTAGCCCAATGGGGGCCGGAAATCCATACGGAATATTCGACAGGCTCCCATCGTTCAGGCTGCTCAGCCTTTCAGGTTTTCTTTGAAGAAGGCGGTGGTCCGCGACCATGCCAGTTTGGCTGCGGCTTCGTCATACCGGGGCGTCGTATCGTTATGGAAGCCATGATATGTGCCCGGGTACATATGCATCTGGTATTTCACGCCGTTTGCCTTGAGCGCAGCCTCCCAAGCGGGCCAGCCGGCATTATTGCGCTCGTCCAGCGCCGCGTAATGAATCAGCAGAGGCGCTTTGATCTTGGCCGTGTCCGCAGCGCCGGGCTGGCCCATAGAAGGGCACGGCCGCGGCGAGATCCGGCATGCGCACGGCGAACGTATTGACTATGGTCCCGCCCAAGCAAAAGCCCACCGCGCCGATTCTGCCGGTGCATTCGGGACGCGACTTGAGAAATCCGCCTGCGGCAAGGAGGTCTTCGGTACGTTTTCCGGGGTCGAGCTGGGCGAATAGCTGCGCCGCCTTTTCCTCGTCGCCGGAAAAGCCGCCGACGGGCGTGAGGGCGTCCGGCGCGAAGGCGACGTAGCCTTCCAGCGTCACGCGTCGCGCGACGTCCTCAATATACGGATTGAGGCCGCGATTTTCGTGTATGACGACTACGCCGGGCAATTTACCGCTGGCGTTCGCCGGCCGGGCAAAATATCCGCGCATGTTTCCCGACCCCTGCGGCGAGGGGTAGTTCAAATATTCGGTCTTGATGCGCGGGTCGTCTTTGGCGACCTGCTGGGCAAAGGCATAGTTGGGCCTCAAGCTCTCCAACATCGCGCCCGCAGTGAAACCGCTTACGGCGAATTTGGCGGCGCCATCGAGAAAATCACGGCGACCGATCGTGCCGTGAACGTATGCGTCGAACAGCTTGAGCACTTCCGGAGGAAAATCGCTGGATTTTTTCCGTTCCATTGGAGATAGTCCCTCGCTTGAAAATACGCCGGCCGTAATTCTACAATCTACGCGGTCCGCTGGTGCCCGGAAAGTGCCGGCGGACGTCGGCAGGGCGAGGGTTCGCGCCCGAAGGACGTTCGGCGGCACATGATCGACGCTACGCCTGGTCCGGCGCATTTCGGCTCCCGTGGACTTGAGTTCCCCGTGCGGCTAGCTCCACAATGCGACTGCGAGGACCGATGAATCCACGATTTACCGCCGGCATATACATGACCGCGTCGAAACCGGCGAGATGGATTCTGGCGCATTGCGCTCTCGGGCCCCCCAAGCGGTGGCTATCGTCGCAGCGCTGCCATTCGCTCGCATGTTCAGCGCCGGCCAAGGGATGGGCGACATCGTCGTCGCGGCCGATACCCATGAGCTCGGTGCCTGGTTCCTGTGTTTTTTCCGAAGCTACGGGCAGCTGTCATCTTGTCCACCGGCGCGGGGACGGCGGGTCGCCGTCGGTTCACTTTCAGGAGTAGACACATGTCCATTCTGTACGCGGCCGTAATGGCTTTTATGATGCTCGTCTCCGCCTCGGTGCACGGCGCCGTCACCACCAGCGTCGTGGACGTTCCCAGCGGCGGGGCCACACAGCGCTTTCTCTATCTTCATCCGGATGCTCCGACCGCGAACATCGTCGTGTTGCCCGGCGGCGATGGCGTTCTCGGAATCCGGGATGACGGGACCATGACCACCTACACCTCGCAATGCAATCCCGTCGCCCGCAATCGGCAGGCCTTTGCGGATCATGGTTTCGCGGTCGCACTGGTCGATGCCGATTCCAACGGTGTGGTGTGGGACTTCAACAACGTGCTCGCCGTCATCCGCTACATGCAAGCTCGCGATAATGTCCCGACGTGGCTCATTGGCGGAAGCTCCTCGACGAAGGCGATCGCGAATATTGCGATCAATCTACCCAGCGAAAGTCCGGTAGGGGTGATCTTCTTCTCTCCGGACCGGCTCTTAACATCGCAGGCGGCGAGCATCACGCGCACAACGCTGGTTATCTACCATGTGCTCGATCCCGAGCAATTCGCAGGCCTATTATTCGCCGCCTTGACATCGGCGCCGGTCAAGGAGCTCGACGGTTTGAGCGGCGGTAACAACGGCGGATGCGGATACCATCTCTTCAACGGGCTCGACGCCGCCTTTGTGGCGGGAACGACCGGCTTCATCGAGAAGTACAACGCTTCGCTCGGCGGCGGGACAGCTTCGACAGCCCTCGCCGTCGAGTACTACTATGCAGCGTGGAATTTCTATTTCGAGACGGCATTCGCGGATGAAATTGCCGCGCTGGACGGCGGCGCTTTTGGTGGCGCGTGGCAACGCACAGGAGAAACGTTTAGAGTATGGCTACAAGCGACCGGCTCGGCGTCAGCAGCTTGCCGATTCTTCAGCACCGCGTTTGCGCCGAGGAGTTCGCATTTTTACACACCGTTTCCAATAGAGTGTGCAGCCGTCAAGCAGAACTCGGCGTGGCAATACGAGGCGATCGCGTTCTATATTCAATTAGCCGACGAAAACGGTTTATGTCCGGTGGGGACCATCCCGCTGTATCGCCTGTACAACAACGGCATGGGCGGAGCACCGAACCATCGCTATACGACAAGCGTAACAGTCTTCAATCAGATGGTCGCCGCGGGATGGATCTTCGAAGGCAACGGAAACACGAAAGTGTTCGCCTGCGTGCCTTCGTAGGGTGGCGCGACGAGACCAGGCGATAGTAGCGCGGGATGCACGTTCGCCGCGCTGGCGGTGCATATCTTGACCCTGTGAGGGCGACGGCGTAGCGTCGCCGGGTCCTTTCCGTATGTCCAGTCGGGGAGACCGAAGATGCTGCAGAAAGCGGTGCTCACGCTTTGCCTTGTGCTGTGCGCCTGGGCCATGATAGTGCCGCGTGCGGCCGAGGCGCAGAAACCGGCGAGTGTCTACCGCATCGGGTGGTTGACGCCAGAGGCCGCTGCGGACCCGTTTGCAGCAAGTCTTCTCGATACATTCAAGAAAGAGTTACGCGGTCTCGGCTACACCGAAGGACAAAATGTCGTCATTGACGTTCGACGTTCGGAGGGAAGGACCGAGCTTCTTCCGAGCCTAGCCGCCGAGCTCGTCGCTCTCAAACCCGACGTCGTCATCTCCCAGACGACGGCTGGGACCCGCGCCGCTCAGCACGCAACCGCGACGATCCCATCATTATGGTACGGGTTTCCGATCCGGTAGGCTCGGGGTTCATCGCCGGCTTCTCGCACCCTGGCGGCAATATCACCGGCGTGACCGACTATGGCCTCGACCTGCCTGCGAAATACGTGGAGCTGGTCCGCGTCATCGTCCCCAAGCCACCCGCATCGCCGTTCTTATGTCCGAGAGCCCGATCTATCTTTCACAGCTGAAGGTAATTCGGGACGCGACGACGAGGATCGGCCTGACGGTTCTACCGATGATGGACAGGTCCGATGAAGAATTGGAGGCGGCATTTGCGACGATGGCGAAGGAAAGGGCTGAGGCGCTCATCGTGCTTGGTGGTTCCCCGCAGCGTGAACACGCGGAAAAGATAGTTCAGCTCGCGGCGAAAACCAAGTTGCCGACGATATATCCGGCTCGACATTGGCTTGAAAAAGGAGGGCTGTTGAGCTATGGAGCGGATACGCCAGCGATGTTCAGGCTGGCCGCGCACTACGTCGACAAGGTCCTCAGGGGCGCAAAGCCCAGCGACTTGCCCGTCGAGCAGCCTACCAGACTCGAACTGGTGATCAACCTCAAGACCGCGAAGGCACTCGGCATCACGATACCGCAGTCGCTATTGCTGCGCGCTGACGATGTGATTCAGTAACTATGCCGGGGAATAGTTCGCGTTGCATCGCAGCAAAGGGAAAAATGGCCGCGACGCTCGAGGCCCCGGAACGCAGGTCGGCTTGGTGACCGGAGTGGCGCACTGAGGACATTTGCACATTCGGAGCGCGTCGATCGGAAAGTTTGAGTGATAAGAACGATTGCAGGCATCGTGGCCGGGCTGATCGTCTGGTTTATCGTCGCGACGATCGGCAATCTTTTGTTTCGTGTTGCGTGGCCGGGTTATGTCGAGGCCGAACTCGCAACGATGTTCACTCCCGTCATGATGGTCGCGCGGCTCCTCTTAGGCGCGCTCTCTTCAATTTGCGCCGGGTTGGCGGTGGCCTGGATCACGAAGGGGAACGGCACAGCCGCCAAGGTTCTCGGCATCGTCGTGACCGCCATGTTCGTTCCGGTCCATTACAGTCTGTGGGACAAATTCCCCATCTGGTATCACGCGGTATTTCTCGTCTCGCTTTTTCCGCTCACGCTTCTTGGCGCGAAGGTACTGCGGCGCTGCAATCCCGCAATGCAGACGGCTCACGATTGACATCCCGCCAAGTGGGTTGGCGTAGAATCGCCAACAGTCGAAGCGAACGCTCTTCCCTATCATGACATCCACACCATTGCCGCGGAGGGACGCCGCCCCGCGCTGGACCTGGCTTCCGAAACCCGGCACGTGGAAGTATTACGCCCTGCTAGGCGTCGTAGGCATCCTCGTCCTGGGCCCGCTGGGCGGGCTTGCCGCAGCGTTCATGAATTTCTCGCTCGGTTTCTTCGTCGGCGGACAGGTGCTCGCGGGCATACTCGGATCGACGGTGACGTTCGGATATGGCGCACAGGGACGCCATGGCGCGAATTACATCCAGACGACCGCGGCGTCGGTGGCTGGAATGAGCGCCATGGCGGTCGTGATTCAGGCAATGACCTGGTTGGGGTTGCCGCACCCGCCGATATGGCAGCTCATTCTGTACATGCTGTGCATCGGCATGTTCGGCGTAGGCGTAGGCATGCTCTACACGCCGATTCTTGTCGACCGCCTGCAGCTCAAGTTTCCTTCCGGACTCGCTGTCGCCAACATTCTGCGGGCGCTCACTGATCTAGAGCTGCTTCGGCGCTCGGTCGCGCGCCTGTTCGGCGGCATGGCGCTGGGAATCGCTGGAGGCATCGGCGCGGCCAAGACAGCGCTGCTCGGGGCGATCGATCTGTCCACATCGACCTTCGGCGCCGGCATGATCGTCGGTGCGCGCATCGGTGTCGCGGCGCTCGTCGGTGGGCTCGTCGGCTGGGCGCTGATCCCTTATTTCGTGTCGATCGGTTGGCTCAACCCGGGCGAGCCGTTCCGCAAGATCACGTTCCTGATCGCGCTGGGCATGATAATGGGTGCTGCGCTGATCGATGTCTCGCTGATTCTCTTCCGCGCGTACCGGCGTGCTCGCCAGCGCCTGGCCAAGCCCGTCGAACAAGAAGACTGGAAGCGCACCAATTTTCGCCGGCTGATCGCCTGGGTCGTATTCTGGGGCATCGGCATCGTAGTCGTGGGCTCGCAGGTGCTCCATCAGCCGGTCGGCTACCTGGTGTTCGCGGTGCTTCTCGTATTCGTATTCGCGCTGGTGAATGGGATCTCCGTCGGCATGGTGGACTCGAATCCGATTTCGTCGGCGTTCGTCGTGACGGTCATTCTGATGGCTGCGATGGGGTTGAAGGATCCGACCATCGGCCTGATGGCGGCGACCGTGCTGCTCGTATCCACGAGCGAGGCCTGCGACATGCAGCAGGACCGCTCCACAGGCTGGCGGCTCGGCACGAACCGCACGATACAGTTTCGCTTTCAGGTGGCAGGCATCGTGATGGGCGCGATCATGGCCGTCGTCTTCGCCGAGCTTTTCATGAGCGCGTATCCGGTGCTGCAGCTCGATCAAACCACGCTGCCCGCAGACAAGCAACCCGATAAGTGGACCTCGGCCATGACGTACAAATTCGTCGGCGTCCTGCGCAGCCTGACCGATGACAAACCTTACCAGCGCACCGCCATCTGGGTTGGAATAGCGATCGGGTTTGCTACCGAGATCTTGCGCAAGGCCATCAAATCGCGTGCAGCGTACAAGAAGTTCGTTGCGGCGAGCCGCGCGGGATTTGCCACCGACTTCCTGCTCGACGCGGTAGTATTGCCATCGCCTTATGCATCCTCTTTTGGGGGCTTCGTCAATCTGCCGACGTCCGCATGGTTCGCTGCCGGCGGTGTGGTCGCAAGCATCGCCAACAGCCTCCCGAAGGGCAAGGACAAGGCAGCCGCGCTTCCCGAAGACATGAGCACGGCTTCGCTCGTGGGCGGCGGGCTCATCGCCGGCGACGCTCTCGCCGCGCTGGGCCTTGGCGTCGCCGGGCTGCTCGCGACCGTACTTGGCTGAACGGATCCTGCTATGAGCGCGTCGACAACCCTGATCGTTGTTTTCGTTGCCCTCGTGGCCGCTTTGCTGGGCCTGTGGGCGCTGTGGGCGTATCGCCGGCCCGCGAAACCAGCCAAACCAAAGCATGCCGGGAACGAAACCAGCAAGGCTAAGAATCAGGTCGAACAATGGGGCGTACGGATATCTGCACCGGCGAAGGAGCGCGCCTGTCCGCAAGTGCAGGAGTTATTGGGCAAGGAGTTTCCCATCGGCAAGAAGCCGGCGCTGCCGCTGCCGGACTGCCCTTATCCCCACGAGTGCCAATGCCACTACATAAAGCTGTTTGACCGGCGCCGGCACGAGCGGCGCAAAGAGGAAGAGCGACGGGAGGCTCAGCGCTTTGAAGACGCCAGCTCGTCGCGCCGTTCGGGCAAAGACCGACGCAAGAGCAAAATAGACTGGTCTGACTGAGGCGCAGTTGAAGAGGAATTGGGGCAAGCTCAGAGATTCGACGCTCGCTGGTCGAGGCTTGATCGTATCGAGGGGGTGGCGTATGTTCGAATCACTCTCGCGCTCGGCCGTCGTCGAGCGGGTGCGGCGCCATCAACAGGAGATACGTCAATGAGAGCAGCTATCGCGTGGCCCATCGTCGTAATCATGATGCTAGGCGCAGTCCAGGCGGCCGTTGCCGGCGACCTCAAGGACCAGGTCAAGATCGAGATCGAAAGTGCCGGGGTGCATCCCGGGATGGCACCGGGAATGTATGTCTGCGCCGAGGGTCATCTCCACATCAAGGGCACCGTGCAGAACCTCGCCGGCGTGCCCGTGGGACCGATCAAGATCGCGGGGAAAGTCTTTGACGCAGACGGGAAGGTACTCGGTACCGCGACAGCCTCTACAAAGCGACCGGTGCTGAACCCCAACGACAAGGCCGAGATCAACCTGGAATTCCTCACGGTCAGTGGACCGCTGGTCAAGCAGGTCAAGAACCAGGAACTTGCGGTCGTCGCGGTAGCGCCCAACCCGTAAGGTCGGCTCCGCGTTGCGTGGACGCCAAGACCGCGAACTCTGCGGTCGAGGCGAAATAAATCTGACGGCGACCGTCAGAAGAGTGGCATGTTCGCCATTTGGCGGGGCAAACGGATCGCGACGCTGCGCGCCCGGTTTCCAGGGCACGGCTTGCTAAGACGACGCCCAATCGCTTCTTTGGGGCCTCACGCGATGACCACCGAGCTGCTATTCAGAAGCGACGCCTATCTGAAGAGCGCGCAAGCGCAAGTCGTAGCGGTGCATGAACGCGGCATCGAGCTCGACCGCACGATCTTCTACCCCCTGGGTGGCGGCCAGTCCGGCGACACTGGAGTACTGCTGCAGGCGAGCGGCGGGCGGATCGCGATTGCCGACACGCGCAAGGGTGATGCGATCGACAGCGTGCTGCACATCGCGGCGCCATCCCAGCCGCCGCCGGAACCCGGGGAAACGCTGACGCTCGAAATCGATTGGCAACGCCGCTATGCGTTGATGCGTCTGCACACCGCATTGCACGTGATGTCCTGTGTGGTAGTGGCTCCGGTCACGGGTGGCAACATTTCGCCGGACAAAGCGCGCCTCGATTTCGACATCGACATGAACCTGCTCGATGCCGACAAGATCGAGCACGAGACGAATGCGCTCATCGCGCGCGGCGCCGAAACCGAGACCGTCTGGATCACCGAAGAGGAACTCGACGCTCGGCCCGAGCTGGTCAAGACCATGAGCGTTCAACCTCCCCGTGGTGGAGGGCGCGTGCGGCTGCTGCGAATCCCGGGTATCGACCTGCAACCTTGTGGCGGCACGCATGTGAAAGACATCGCCGAGATCGGCGCCATCCGCGTGCTCAAGATCCGCAGCGAAGGCAGACGCAACAAACGCGTTGAAATTGCGCTCGCGACCTGAATGCATCGCCGGGAGAATACGGTGACCGATCTCAACCCGCAGGCCAGACAGATGGCCGACGAGTCGATGGTGCGCAACCTGGCCGCGCAGGCGCGTGCCATCTGGCCGCAGGAAGTTCCGTTGCTTCGTCGCTACTTCCTCCCAGCCGAGCCACGAATACTCGACGCGGGCTGCGGTACCGGCGAGGCGGCATCGCGGCTGGCCGAACTCTTTCCCCGAGCCCGCGTGCTCGGCGTCGACATCATCGATCAGCACCTCGAGCTCGCACGCTCGCGCTATGCGCACCTCGCACCGCGGTTGACCTTCGAGCACCAGAGCGTGTTCGAGCTCGCTGCCGCCGACCGGAGCTTCGACCTCACGGTATGCCGTCACGTCATTCAATCCATTCCCCATCCGGATCGTGTGATCGCCGAGCTCGCACGCGTGACGCGACGCGGCGGCTACCTGCACCTCATCGCCGAAGACTACGGCATGTTGCACTTCCAGCGCGGTGCCCTCGATCCACGGGATTTTTGGCATGTTGCGCCGACGAGCTTCGAGGCTGCAACGGGAACCGACTTGTTCATCGGTCGCAACGCCTACGGAATCCTGGCCGCGATGAACCTCGAGGAGATCAGCGTCGATTACGTCATCGTCGACACTCTGCGCGTACCGCGGGAGACGTTTGCGGAGATTCTCGAGGCCTGGTGCGATGGTTATGCCGAGCCGATCGGCGAGCTGACACCGATCAGTCGCGAGTCGGCAGTGGCGTATTTCGCGCAGATGATCGCCAACGTCCGCGACCCGCGCGGGTATGCCGTGTGGATGGTGCCTGTCGTGAGCGCGCGAGTGCCGACGAGCGACTCCGCCGCGGCCGAACAACGAGGGTAGCGCTCAAGACGGCTTCTTGCCGTCGAGCAGCGCCTTGAGATTGGCGAACGGCGAGTGGGTCGCGCTGCTGCGATTTTCGGCGATATTGCCGCCACCGCCAGCCGCTTCCAGCTGCCGCTGGTGTTCGTTGTCGTGGCAGTACACGCATAGCAGCTCCCAGTTGCTGCCATCGGGCGGATTATTGTCGTGATTGTGGTCCCGGTGATGGACCGTCAGCTCGCGCAGGTTGGCGCGGGTAAATTCGCGTGCGCAGCGGCCGCAGATCCATGGATAGATCTTGAGGGCCTGTTCCCGGTAGCTTTGTTCGCGCTCTTTGGCAGTGCGGCGGGCTTCGGCCAATATGCGGTCCAGCTTGCTCGGGTCGTTCGCGGTCATACGATGTCGTGCATATCACTCATGCGCCTGACAGTTCATTTGTCTTCGCCGCCATGATGAAGTCGTTCTCGTGCAGACCTTTTATTTTCTTGGTCTGCCAGGAGACCTTGGCCGAGCCCCATCCGAAACTGATGTCGGGATGGTGGCCCTCTTTCTCGGACAGGTTGCCGATCCTGGCGACAAAGTCCAAAGCTTCCTTGAAGTTCTTGAATGTAAAGCTCCGCTCGATACGGCGCCCCTCGTCCACAAGGGCCCAACCGGGCGCCTGCTGCAGATAGCCTTCGGCCTCGGCTCGCGTAAGCGGCGGAATTCCGCCGCGGCACGGCGTGCAGGTTTTGGACAGAAGATCGTCGCTCATTCTCAGCGCTCCCGCGAGACAGATAGTGGTCGTGTAGCTGCGGACCGCACTTTGTTTCTACAACGTTTCATTCGGCTGGCGAAGCTTCAAGCGACCGGCGATCCCAATGGGCTAAATTGGCTGCCGCTTCATAGGTGCTTTGAAGGAATTCGAAAAGCTTCTCCTCGGGAGCATCCGCTTCGCTGACAGCCTCATAGGGCAGAATGAATTCGCGCAGCGAAGGATCATACCGCGCCTCGGACGGCTGCAGGGGAGCTTCGCCAAAACCTGCCGGCTCCGGATAGGCATAGCTGTAGAAAAGAGGATACGGCGCAGGTTTACCGCCGGGCCAGAACCCGCAACTGCTCACCTCGTGCGAATAGGCATCGCGCGTCACACGATCGGCAAGGTTGGGGATACCGCCCGGATGAGGCGCCGCGGTGCGCCCGGAAAACCGGGTGACCGCGAGATCGAAGCCGCCCCAGAAGAAGTGAACGGGACTGGCCTTGCCATAAAAGCGGGAACGAAAGCGCCGAAGTACATCCGCCGACGAAACGATTATGCGCCAGCAACGATGTGCATACTCGGCATCGTAGGCTCGGTGTCCTTCGTCGGCGTCAAACGGCACTTGGCTTTCCACTTCCGCGGGCTTGACGTAGATTCGAACCGGCATCCCGACAGCCGTCAGCGCTTCCATAACGGCATGATAAAAGCTCGCGACCGACATCGGAACCAGCGCCATCCTGCGCTGCTCGCCGCGACTTGTTTGCACGTTGAGCTCGTGGGCGACGAAATCGAAGTCCATCTGGAAGTGTTCGTCGCCATACGGCATCGCCCCAGTGGTCAGGCCGCGTGCCGTCGGATAAAACGTCACCTGCCAGCAGTGGTTGAGCCACGGCATGCGGACAAGCCGGATCTTGCCCACGATCTGCGTCCACATGTGCAGTGTTTCGTACGTGTCCTTCCACGCTTCGTACGGCAGAGCGGGCCACCGGGGATGCTTCATTCAGGTCTCCACCGAGTTGGAACGGCTCCGCACGTGGGTAATGAACCCTTCCAGAAATTTGCGGAGCGCATCGTTAATTTTGGTGTCCACAATCTTTCCGTTCGCATCAAACACGGTGCCCGCACGCGATACCAGCATCCGTCCGCCCGCCCACAGATCGGCACCGAGCGTGCGGAATACCGGCAGCCATGCATTCTGGGACAGGATCGTTCCGAATCCGCCAGGCGAAGCGCCGATTAAGGCAACGGGCTTGCCGCCAAATACCCGGGCAATGTCGGCGGGCGGCCGGCTGAGCCAGTCGATGGCATTCTTCGCGACGCCGGGGACGCTGTTGTTGTACTCCGGTGTCGCGAGCAGCAACCCGTCGGCGGCCGCAATCGCGTCCTTGAGTCCGGTCACCACAGGCGGAATGCCATGCGCCGTTTCGTCATCGCCGTTATACAGGGGAAACTCTCGGATCGACGCCTTATGGAGCTCGCTCTCCGGAGGCATCATCGCCGCAGCTGCCCGCAGGAGAGCCGCGTTATAGGAGCCTTGCCGCAAGCTTCCCGCGAACCCGACGATGGTGATCATTGCAGCGACCTCAGGCTGACGAGCACGTCCCTATCGCTGCACGCGGCGGCGCAAAGGCTGTGTCGACGCTCCACCCGCCGTCTGCGCGAATCAATCGTGCCAGGGCCAACGCGGGCGGCGAGACTGTTTGCGCGAAACCGATGACGCAGACCTCCTCGATGCGCGTGACGCCCAGCTCGCCGCTTCGCGCGGGCAAATCCAAGGGGCAAGGATGCTCCCAGGAGCGCAGGCTCACGATCGCTTCGTCACCGACGCTGGGCGCCGCCAGCGCTGCGCCAGCGCATAGAGCGATCTCCTCGCCGCGTCGATCGATCGCGTAGCCGGGGTCCACGATAATACGGCCGCCTTCCGGATCGGACGAGGGCTCGACGTGAACGCCAAGTCCGCTCACGATTCCGAAGCCGTGCAATACGCGGTTGTGGCGCCGGAGTTTGTCTCGATGATAGTCCTGCTCGGCCTGCAACGTGGCGGCATCGAGAAGCTGCCCGGAGAAGTAGTATGGACGCGTCACGGTTGTGGACGCCCTGGTGATTGGATAAGCCAGCGCCGACAGCGCCGTGATGGCCCGCAGCGCTGCAGCACGGCCCCGCTCCGGCATGTCGTGAGCGCGGTAGAGCAGGTTCTCGGTGAGCCACGCGAAGAGCTCGAGCAGGGTCACGCCGGGATCCGCCTCGTTCGAATCGGTCCACTCTGGGAGCTGGGCCGCGATCGTCTTCTTGAGCTCGGCGACGAGCGCTTGCAAACGTACGCTATCGATCGAAGTCGAGACGCCGGGGATGCTTTGCGTGCCGGCGTCGACCTCTTCCACGTAGACGCCCGGGGACAAGTATTCCGGCATGGCGATCTCCTGAGCGGTGGTCGATTTCGCTAAATCACTCCGCATCGGGTGCGGCAGGGCGAGAGCATAGCAGACCGCTTCAAGGCCGCGACTGCGCGGCACGGTGTTGTCGAGATGACTTGCCGATTCGGGCGTAGGATAGTAGCTCAAAAAGGATTGGAAACACCGACGTGCCAACCGTCACTTGGAGTATTTGGCGCGAGCGCACATCCGGAGGATAGAAATGGTGGTCATCTGGGGAAGAAGCAACTCGGTCAATGTCCAGAAGGTGCTCTGGTGCTGCGAGGAAATGACCGTCAAGTACAGCCGCATCGATGCCGGCGCTGGTTTCGGGGTCGTTAACACCCCCGAATACCGCAAGCTCAATCCAAACGGTCTCGTGCCGACCATCGACGACGACGGCTTCCTCGTGTGGGAGTCCAATGCCATCGTTCGGTATCTTGCCGCGAAGCACGCCGCCAGCCTCTGGCCTGACGATCTCAGGATCCGAGCCAGCGCGGACCGGTGGATGGATTGGCAGCAGACAACGTTCTGGCCCGCGATCCGGCCCTTGTTCATGGGACTCATCCGTACCGCGCCGGACAAGCGCGATCCGCGGGCGCTGGAGGAGTCCCGCCTCAAGACCGCGGAAACGCTTGCAATCCTCGATACGCACCTGAGCTCCCGTGCGTACGTCGCAGGGGATGCCTTAACGGTCGGCGACATCCCGCTCGGCTGCGCCATCTGGCGCTGGATGGCGCTGCCGATCGAACGCTCCGGATTGCCGAACGTGCAGCGATGGTTCGACTCCCTGGCGCAGCGGCCGGCATACAAAACGATCGTCATGCTGCCGCTGAGCTGACGTTGCAACTCTTCTCTCCTCCGATGATCGCGACCGCGGCCGCGATCATCACGCTCGCCGGCTTGGCGCACGGCACGCTCGGATTCGGCTTTCCGATCGTTTCCACGCCGCTGGTGGCGCTCTTCGTGGACGTCAAGACGGCGGTGCTCGTGACCGTCCTGCCGAACATTGCGGTCAATATCGTCAGCATTCTGCGCGGTGGAAATTGGCGCGCCAGCATCGGCAAGTACTGGCCGCTCGCGTTGTGGGTCGTGCTCGGAACGCTCCTGGGCAGCCGGCTGCTCCTCACCGTGCCGCACGAGCCCCTGCAGCTGCTTCTGGCGATGATGATCGTGGTGTTCCTGCTGCAGGACCGATTGCGGCAAATCGACTGGACATGGGTGAAGCGCAAGCCGCGGCTTGCGGCCTTCGTCTTCGGACTGACTGCCGGCGTCCTGTCCGGCGCGGTGAACGTGGCACTACCTCCGCTGGTGATCTATCTGATGACGCAGGAGCTGACGCCGCTTGCGCTGACGCAGACGCTCAACCTGTGCTTTATCGCGGGGAAAACCGTGCAGGCCATTGCACTGGGCGTAAGCGATGCACCGAGCCAGCAGATGCTCTACGCCTCGCTGCCGCTGGTCCCGCTTGCGGTGGTCGCGGTCTACGTCGGAATGCGCCTGCAATCGCGCATCAGCGCCGAGACTTACAACGGGTTGCTGCGCAAGGCGCTTGGCGCAATCGCCGCGGTCCTGATCCTGCAGGTCATCTTGGAGGTGATCTGGACGCCGAATCGCGGCAGCTAGCGTTGGACACCGCATGCCGAACTTCTCCGTCGTGATCGCCGCGTTCAATTCAGCCAGCTGGATTGTTCACACGGTTCGCTCGGCACTCGATCAAACGTACGCCGACCGCGAGATCATCGTCATAGGAGATGGTTGCACCGACCAGACAGGCGACATCCTGATGGCGAATTTCGGCAACGCGGTTCGGTGGAAAAATCTCGATCGCAGCTCGGGCGGCCAATCGTTTCCGAACAACGAAGGCATCCGCCTTTCCCGGGGCACACACATCGCCTATCTCGGGCACGATGACATGTGGTCGCCGCGCCATCTGGAGCAGCTGGCCGGCGTCATTCGCACGCAGAACCCGGACTTCGCAGTCGGCGGCGCGGTCTATCACGGGCCGCCGGGGTCCCGCTACTATCAGCTAACGGGGATCTTCGACGATCCTCGGGCAGCCGAGAAAGAGTTTTTTCCGCCTTCGTCTTTTGCCCACCGCCGGGACGTGAGTGACCGCGTCGGATTCTGGCGCGACCCGAGAGAGCTACGCGCGCCGGCGGATTGCGAATTTCTGCTGCGCGCGGCAGGCCTGGGATGCAGTTTTGCGTCCACCAGGACCATCACCGTTCACAAGTTCGCTGCCGGTCATCGCTATCTCTCCTATCGGTATCCCTCAGGATTGGAGCAGGAGCGTCTGCTCAACCGATTGAGCACGCCGGAGGGAGAGGCTCGGCTTCTCGAAGAGATACAGAAGAACATTGCGGATGACGCCGACAATCCGCCGATCAGGTATCCAAATTTCGACGACTTTCATGCCGGCGATCTCTATCGGAGGAATCGCACGGCGAAGGGGCTCGAGAAGACGCCGTTAGTCCTCGTGGACAAACCGCTGCGGCTGGCAGTCAACGCTTTTCCGGCGGCACTGGATTGGTACGAGATGGAAGACAATTCTTTCCACGGTCCCTTTCGCTGGTCCGGCCCGAATCCCAATCCTCTCTACTTGCTCAATGTGCGCCTTACCGGTGGATTCGTGCTTCGGATCCATCTGCTTGCCTTCGCCGACGGTGATCTTGCAGAGGCGCTGAAGCTCGATGTCAACGACCGCGAGGTGACGTTCGTGCGCGAGCGCAATCACGTGGGAATTCACGTCCTCACCAGCGCACCCGTTGCCGGACCCATTGACGATGGACTCGTCCTGCGCTTTCGCCTGCCATACTGCGTGCGATTGCAAAAAGATCGTCAGCACAGGCGGGCGGGAATCGCGCTCAGCAGCGTTGAGCTCGTACCTTGGGCTTAGCAAATATCGTGCAGCGCGGCATCGGCTCTACACGGGTTGGCCACCGGATCATCCGGCGCGGATCCGAGCTGCCCGTCACCACGTGTAAGGAATGATGCGACTCGCTGCTTCCGAATCCCAGGGCAGGTCGAGCGCATCGGGCTGCTCGTATTCGTACATTCTCTCGGGCATGTTGATGATGATCGCCTCCGAGGTTCCGATGTTTTTCCAGCCGTGATAGAGGTTGGGCGGAACAATCAAAAGACCAGGGTTCTTTTCGCTGACCACGAACTCGTTCAACTGCCCGAACGTTGGCGAGTCCTTGCGACCATCGAACACCACGAGTTTCAGCAGGCCTGAAACGACGAAGAGCCGATCCGTTCCGAGCGGGTGAAGGCCCCAGGCGCGGACACGTCCCGCAAATGTGGTCGAGATGTGCACCTGCACGACCGGCTTGCCTAATACGTCCCAGCTGGCGCGCGCCACTTCGGTCACATGCCCATCCTCGTGCGGGACCGGACGGGTCGGCCTGAATTGCACCCCCGCCAGGAGCGTGCAGCGTAGATTGCCTTCGCTGTCGACCGCGGACTGCTTCGCGATTAGCTCTTCGGCCCCGAGCACGTTGGGAATCATTGGGTCTCTATTCAACGCAACGTCACCCTTGGTGTCAGTTTACACCGCCGGTTGCATCGGGTGCGGCTGCGGTTCGGCGTTACTGCGGCGGGCTATCGAAGAAATCGTGCATCAGGAAATTCTCCAACGCCGCATTGTCCGAAACACGCGCGGATAGCACCAAGTCGTTGTCACGACGCGGTGAATGCCAGACGAAATCGCCTTTTGAGTGGTCGCGGATAATGGCGATCATCCTGCGCACCACGGCGATGCGCATGTCGCTGTTGTCGCCTTTTCGCACCTCGATAAGCTGCGGAGTCCTGCGGCCCATATCCTTGTTCCAGCCAAAGAACTCGAACGCGGCATTGTCGTAGTCCATGCGCTTGATCTCGAAAATTCCGCCGCCCCTCTTGTTGTCCTGAGTGCCAACGCCGGTTGCCGGCGCCGGGAGATTGGCCGTAAGGCCCGCGTTCGGGTCGGCCTTGGCGATAGTGACCGGAGGCGCTTCCGCCTCGCCGCGCTCACGGCGCCTGGCCTGGATATAGGACCAGAGATCGCTCTCGACGGGTGCACTCATCCGCGGCGGCGCGAGAACGGGTGGTGTTGCCGGAGGCGGCGTCGGGATCGTGGGCAGCGCCGGAGCAGGCGCAACAAGCACTGACGGCGGTCGGGTCCGCAACGTTGCCATAGGCGGCCGCGCCAGGGGCCTCGTCGACGCCACGATCTCATTGCGGGGTTGAGGCGTTTGTACCGGCGCAGGCTTTGGGATCGGGGCCAGTCGAACCTGCAACCGGTCGCTTGCCCGCTCCTGTCCCTCGCCCGGAGGCGCCAAGAGCGGGATTCGCGGCAACCACAGGAAAAGTGCGGTGAGGTGAACGAGCAACGACAGCGCGATCGTCACCCAAAGGGTGCGCACGTTCACCATCTCGTGCCGATATCGGGGTTCGTCGAGCCAATAGCTCATCGGTCAATCGGTCCTGGGCGTCGCTGCACGATCGGCGCTGTCGCAGCGGATTTGTTGCGAGGTTTGATGCGCGAGGGCCCTCGGAAATCCCGGCCGATGCGCGATTTTCCCACAGGCGGGCGTCCCGCCGCTTCTACCCGATCTTCGTCTTCATCCGTTCGGAGAACTTCGCGAGATCGATCACCATCCGCTCATGCGTGCCGATACCGATCTCCTCGCCTCCATCCGTCGCCCGGATCCTGAACTCGATGCGCCGTCCATCGACCTTGGTCACTTCGGCCTCGCCCGTGACGCGCCTCCCGGCAGGTGTTGCCGCCAGGTGGCGGACGTCGATGCGTGTTCCGAGCGCGCTTTCACCGGCGCCGAGATAGGGCTTGATGGCGTTGAGCGCCGCATTCTCCATGATCATGATCATGACCGGTGTCGCCAGAATCGCAGGCAATGTCGCGTCCTTGAAACGGTCGGCGAGGAGGTCGGGAGTTACGACCAGACTGAAGGAGCCTTGGGCCCCTACCGGTATGGATTGCATGAGGTTTCCTTCGGCGGTTGCACCGTCCGGTTCAGACGCTGCATGGAAATGCGGACACGGTGGCGTTGATCCTGTGCTCGCCGGATTATGGTCCACGTTCTTGCCTTAGACCAAGAGCAGCCTTGCTCCCGAGCTTTGCGGAGTTTGAATCGGTTCGCCCGTCGCGCGACAATGGGCGAGGACGCGAAAAATGGCCGCACCTCGGGCGACCTGGGAAGGAAATGCGCGTCGCGGCGTGCCCGACGCGAAAGGTCGAGTGTCGCTCGGCGGGGATCGGTGCGCGACAGCAGAGCAGGAGTCGCTCGCGGACACGATGAGGCTCACCGGAATGATTCTGCGGCTCGCGATCGCGTACCTGATCGTAATTGCAGGGATAGCCATGTTCCAGGACCGCTTGCTCTACTTCCCTGACAAGGCCTCGCTCGAGGCTATGGTTTCCGGAGACCTTCGCGCGTGGCCGGGGCCGCAGGACTTCCGCGGCCTCGTGGCGGAGCCGAACGGCCCCGCGCGCGGCACCGCCATCGTCTTTCATGGCAATGCGGGACATGCAGGTCACCGCGCGTTCTACGCCAAAGCGCTTACGCGACTCGGCTTGCGAGTGATCCTCGCCGAGTATCCGGGCTACGGTCCACGCGACGGAGCGGTGGGCGAACAGAACCTGGTCGCGGACGCCGAACAGACGATCGCGCTCGCCCATCGCCTGCATGGAGCACCACTGCTGCTCATCGGCGAGTCGCTAGGGGCCGCCGTGGCGGCCGCGGCTGCCGCGCGCCAACGCGACAAGACAGCGGCGCTGCTGCTCATCACGCCGTGGGATCGGCTCGAGAACATCGCCGCCTATCACTATCCATGGCTGCCGGTGAAGTGGTTGCTGCGGGACCGCTACGACAGCGTCGCCCACCTGGCGTCCTTCGGCCGTCCCATTCTGGTCGCCGTTGCCGAGCGTGACAGCATCGTGCCCGCCCGTTTCGGCACCGCCCTTTACGAAGCGCTGTCGGATCCCAAGCGCCTGAACGTGCTGAAGGCGGCGGAACACAACGATTGGATCGCTCGCGTCGACGACACGTGGTGGCGCGAGGCGACCCGTTTCCTGCTCGGTGAGTCGCGTTGATCGAGGTCGGGAACAAAGCGTCGGAGACTATGGCTTGTGTTGATGATCGGCATGGATGTGTAGCCGGGTTGAGCGCGGAGCGCGAAACCCGGGGCTCGGATGCGTCACTGTTCCCGGGATTCACGTCGCTCATCCCGGGCTACGCAGCCAGGACGTGTAGCCTGGGTTGAGCGCGGAGCGCGAAACCCGGGGCTCGGATGCGTCACTGTTCCGGGATTCACGTCCTCATCCCGGGCTACGCAGCCAGCGAGGAAGTTCAGGGCGCCGCCGGAAGAATCGCGACGTGGCAATCGCTATTTGACTTTGCCGCGCCCAGCCACCCGCCAGATCGATGCGATCCGGCCGCCGCGGACGCCGACGATTTCCTCGTGCAGGTGAACCGTTGTATCGGAATAGCCGACGACGAACTCGATCTTGTCGCCAATCTTCGGAGCATCGCTCGGCTGCTCGAGCTCGATCTTCGAGTGCTCAGCCGAAAGCTTGAGCGCGGCGATGGGCGGCAAGCCGGAAGGCGCGGGCATCGCCGCATCGCCGCTCATCGTCTTCTTGCCGGCGTCGACGACGATACGCGTCGGCGTCGGCCGGCTCGTTACCGTCGTCAGCACGGTGAGCGCCGGCGTGAAATCGACGTGGTAGTGCGTAAGGTAGTGCATATCGCTGAAAATGGCGCCTCCGACCTGCACCTCGGTCACCCCCGGTTGCTGGGCGCAATAAGGGAAGGTTCCCGTGCCGCCGCCGCTCACGACCTCGACTCGGTAGCCGGCTTCCGTGCAGGCGCGGGCGCTCGCCGTGAGCAAGGCGAGCGCGTGGCGGACCGTGCGCTCTTTCTCGCCCGCGTCGGCGAGGGTCGTGGCATGAGCCTCCCATCCCACCACCCCGGCGAAGCGCAAGCCCCCGCGGCGGGCGATTTCGCGCGCGAATGCCACCACCGGCGCGCCCGGCTCGACGCCCGCGCGATTCATGCCGATATTGACCTCGATCGCCACTCTCAACCGCTTATGGGCTCGCGTGAAGGCCGCGTCGAGCTCCGTGAGGTTTTCGATGCTGTCGACGCAAACGATCGTGTCCGCGCGTTCGGCCAGTTCGACCAGCCGGCGGATCTTGATCGGCCCCACGATCTGATTGGCGATCAGGATGTCGCGGATGCCCGAGGCGGCCATGACCTCGGCTTCGCCCAGCTTCGCACAGGTGATGCCGATCGCACCGGCTGCAATCTGCATCTGCGCGATCTCGGGAGTCTTGTGCGCCTTCGAATGCGGCCGCCACGCGACGCCGTGTGCGCGGCACGTGGCGACGATGCGTGCGATGTTCGCTTCCATGACGTCGAGATCGACCAGCAGCGCCGGCGTATCCAGCGCGGACTTGGGTTGGCCGATCAGGCTGTGCGTCGCGGCGGTTCGGGTGTCCATGGTGAAGTACTCCTACGCATTGTTCCGCGATCGTTGTAAACCGGCTGCCGCGTAGGCATCTTCGACCAGACGCAGGGTCGCGAGATTTTCCGCGGCGTCGGTCTCGAACGGCGCGCCGCTTTCCAGGCAATCGACGAAATGCGCGATGACGCTGTCGAAGCTCGCCTGGTAGCCGCGATCCTTGTCGTAGCTCTGGCTTCGCGAAGCGGCGCCAAGCAGGCGCAGCTCGGAGTCGTCGAAAATTGCGCTCGCCTTGGTGCCGACGATCTCGAGCCGATCCGGTGGGCGCGGGGAATAGCCGGGGGCCGCCATGGTTCCGGTCACCTCGACCGGCGCCCCGGACGCGGTTTGCAGGAATATGGCCGCAATCGTCTCGCCGCGCACGTCGGCGATGGTGCGCGCGGCGCGCGCGGCGACCACGGAAAGCTCGCCGCAGAGAAAGCGCATGACGTCCAAATGGTGGATCAGCACCTCGGCGATCATCAGCCGTTCCTCGTGCTGCATGAAGGGCTGGCGTTCGAACGATGGCCGCCGGCCGCTTGCGTCCGGCAACATCCCGGACGTGATCATTGACATCCGCCCGAGCAGCAGGTCGCCAAGGTCACCGGCGGCGATCCAACGCTTGAGCTCGCGATACCACGGCCGGAACCGCCAGTTCTCGTGCACCATGAACCGCGCCTTGCCCTCGACCCGGCGGACCAATGCCTCCGACTCGGCGAACGTCGGCGTCATCGGTTTCTGGCAGAGCACGTCGATGCCGCGCGCCGCGGCCGCTTCGACCCAGCCGGCGTGTGTCTGGCGCGGCGAAGCCACGTCGAGCGCGTCGATTGCCTCTGCGGCGAACATCGCACCGGCATCGCGATAGACGTGAGGGATGGAAAATTCTTCCGCGCGTTTGGCGGCTTTGGCGGCGTCCGGGTCGCAAACCGCGACCAGGCGCACGCGCTCGCCGAGGTTGCGCCAGGCAACGAGGTGATACCAGCTGATCATTCCGGCGCCGGCCAGCGCGACGTTCACTGGCATTTTCACTCCCCAAAGCCAAACAAACGGCGCGGGTTACGCGCGAGAACGCGCGCTCTGTCGCCCGCGTCCGGCAGCCATCGCGACAGCGGCGTCAGCAAATCGGCGTATATCGGACGCCGCAGCACGTTGATGAACGGCCAATCCGATCCCCAGACGCAATGATTCACACCGAACGCTCGCAGCAGCTCGTCCACGAACGCGTCCAGATCGTCGAAGCCTTCGAGCATACGCGAGACGCGGAACAGCGCGGACAGCTTGACCGTCGTGTTGCCTTCGCGGCCCAGCGCCAGCACCGCCTGGAATCCCGCGTGGCCCGTTCCGACCGCGATGTCGCGCACACCGAAATGATCGACCAATACGCGAATGCCGCTTCGCTTCAGCACCTCGGCGGCGGCCGGCCATTGCGTGTCGTCCGCATAGATCTGCGCGAACCAGCCGAGCGACTTCAGCCGCTGCAGCAGCCGTGGCGCATCGGACCGAGACAGAGCGTCCGGGTCGTAGCTGACCAGGTTGAACCGCACCCCGACGACTCCCGTCGCTGCCAGATCCTCCAGCGTCCGATCGCTGGCGTCCGGATCGATCACCGCGATCGCCTTGAACCGGCCCGGGTACGTCTTCATCGCATCCAGGTTCGCCGAGTTATCGGTGCCGTAGCCGCTCAACTGCACCAGCACCCCATTGCTCACGCCATGACGATCGAGCACGGCGCAGAATTCCTCGCGCGTTCCGTGCTCGTCCGGACGCGGGTGGTAGCCCTTGCTTCCGGAAAAAGGAAAGCGCACCGGATCGATGATATGCGCGTGGCAATCGACGATGCGATCTTCGTGGGTCACGATCTCGTCCTTGGGTTCGACGGCCTAGACGATGGCCTTCGTTGTTGCTGGATCGAACAGATGGATGGCGACGGTGTCCAGCGCGATGTCGAGGCGCTCGCCGCTCTTCAACGCCGTCTCGCGCCCGATGCGCGCGATCAGCTCGTCGCTGGACACGTCCAGTGCAACCAGCAGGAGGGTTTCCGCACCGAGCGGCTCGACGGCGACGACGCGCGCGGGCAATCGCGCAATCGCCGCGGCGCTACCGGCAGGCGTGGTCTCGTACAGGTCTTCCGGCCGGATGCCGACGATCACGTCGCGTCCAATATGCCGGCCGAGTAACGACGCCGTGCGCTTGGGCAGCGGGACCACGCTGCCGGCAAAGCGGGCCACTATGCTCCCTTCTTGCGCTTCGAGCCGTCCCTTCAGCAAATTCATCGGCGGATTGCCGAGAAACTTTGCCACGAAGGTGTCCGCGGGGTTTCTGTATACCTCCAGTGGTCGGCCCACCTGTACGACGTTGCCCTGATTCATGATGCAGATGCGATGGCCCATGGTCATCGCCTCGACCTGGTCGTGCGTCACATAGATCGACGTGGTGCCGATCTCGCGCTGCTGCTTGATGAGCTCGTTGCGGGTGGTGACGCGCAGCGCTGCGTCCAGATTGGACAGCGGCTCATCGAACAGGAACACCTTGGGCTCGCGGACGATCGCACGGCCAAGCGCGACGCGCTGGCGCTGGCCGCCGGATAATGCGTGCGGTTTGCGCTGCAGCAGCTCGGAGAGCCCCAGTTTTCCCGCCGCGGCATGTACGCGCCGGGCGACTTCGGCCGTCTCGACGCTGCGCCGCCTCAAGCCGAACGCCAGATTCTCGTAGACCGTCATGTGCGGATATAGCGCGTACGACTGGAACACCATCGCGATGTCGCGAAGTTTCGCCGGGACCTGGTTCACGATGTGGCCGTCGATCGACACCGTGCCGGAGGTGATCGGCTCGAGCCCCGCGATCATGCGCAGCACGGTGGACTTGCCGCAGCCCGAGGGGCCGAGCAAAACCATGAACTCGCGATCCGCAACGGTAAAGCTTACGTCGCTGACCGCGGGCGCGGCGCCGCCGGCGTAGCGCTTGCAGAGTTTGTCGACCGTTACGACCGCCACGTTCGCTCCGCCTCGAGCATCCCGGTTTGCCGCGGCCTAGCGGACAGCCCCGGCGGTCATGCCCTTGATCATCGTTTCGGAAAAGAAGGCGTAGATCACGATGACCGGCAAAATCGCGATCATGAGGCCGGTTGCCACCATGCCGACGTCGAGCTGATGACTGCCGGTGAAGTGCATGATTCCCAGGGGCAGCGTGCGCTTCTCGTCGTCGGTCAGCAGCACGACCGCGAAGAGGAACTCGTTCCACAGAATGATGAAATTGAGCGTCACCGTAGTGAAGATTGCCGGCGCGCCGATCGGCATGGTGACGCGCCAGAAGATTTCGAAATCGGAATAGCCGTCCATCCGCGCCGCGTCGAAAAGGTCCTGCGGGATCTGCGCGAAAAAACCTTCCAGGATATAGACCGTCATGGCGATATGTGTCGCCACGTAAACGAGGATGAGCCCGGGCAGCGTGTTGTACAGATTGATGTCGAGCAGAATCTGGAACAGCGCGAGGATCAGCAATTGCGGCGGCAGGATCAGCCCGGAGAGAATCAGAAAACGGACCAGCCGATTGCCGCGAAAATTGTAACGGGCGAGGCAATGCGCGGCCATGGCGCCGATCACCGTCACCAGTGCGACCGCGATAACGACGACGAAGGTGCTGTTCCAGAAATAGACGCCGTAGTTCGACTTGGTCCAGGCATCGACGAATTTTTCCCAATGAGCCGGGGAGGGAAGACCGTAGGGGGCCTTGAATATCTCGCTGGTCGTGCGCAGCGACATCGTCGCGACCCACAGGAACGGCCCGCCCGTCACCACCGTATAAAGGAGGACGAACAGTACGAGCGGCACGCGGCGCAGCTGCTCGAACCCGAATCGCGGCGGCGTCGTCATCTAGAACTCGAGCCTGTCGCGCTGACGCAACAACCGCGTCATGATCGCGATGAAGGCAAGGATGATGATGAACCACAACACGGCGATCGCCGACGGATAGCCGAGATCGAACGTGTTCCATTCGAAGGCGCGCTTGTAGACGTAGGTCGAAACGGTTTCGGTCGACCACAAGGGGCCGCCGCCGGTCATGACCCAGATCAGGTCGAAGACCATCATCTTGCCGATGAAGGAGAGCACCAGCAGATTGACGATGGTCGTGCGCAGCATTGGGGCGATGATGTAGACGAGCTTGGCGAACCAGCCACAATGGTCGAGCTCCGCCGCGCCGAGCACCTCGCTTGGCAGCGCATGGAGCGCTGCCAGAAAGACGATCATGTTGAAGCCGAGCCATTTCCATTCGTGCGCCACCAGCACGGACCACAACGCGGTCGACGGGTGCCCGAGCCAGGATTGCTCGAACGCGCCCAGGCCCAGCCAATGCAACACCGCATTCGCCAGTCCCCAATCGTAGTCGTAGATCCATACCCAGATGATCCCGACCACGACGTAGGACATCAGCACGGGAGTGAACCACACGACGCGCAGGAGTGGCGCGAGCGGTGCGCGCGCGAACAGACAAAGCGCCAGCAGCAGTCCACCGATCACGTCCACGATCGTGGCGACGATCGTAAAAATGGCGGTGTTCGTTACCGCCTTCCAGAAGATCGAGTCCGTGAGGAGCAGCGCCGCGAAGTTGCTTAAGCCTACGAACTCGACCACACCGTGGGGCTTGATGGCGTGAAAAGCGTTATAGAACGTGCGCAGAACCGGGTAGATCGTGAATCCGGCGTAGACGAGCAGCGCGGGCGCCAGGAAGATGACCAGAATCCCGAGGCCCGCGCGCCGCGCGTCGATTTCGGGACTCGCCGGATTTCGTCCAGCCAACCCAGACAGCCAACCAGAAATGCTCATCGATCGGTTGGGAAGCCGCCCGCGAACGGCCCGCGCCGGGCGTTCCTCGGTGCGGGCCGCTGGACGTCTAGCCCTTATAGCAGGACTTGTTCATCATCTGCACGGCCTGATCGACCGAAACCAGACCGCCGGGGAACCCGGAGTTCAGCACTTGGGCGAATGCTTCCTTGCATTCGCCGGTCACCATGTCGCGTGGCTGGCCGATGAAATATTTCTCGCCCTTCTGGCGATCCATCAGCTCGGTGAAATACGCCGCGTGCGGACCCGTGAAGTTCTTCACGTCCGCCTTGATGCCCGTCTGGAGATAGACGGTCTCAATCCACATCTTGCCCATCGCCGGCGTCGACATGGCATCCAGGAACTCCGCGGCCAGCTGCTTCTGCTTGCTCGCGGCGTTGATGGCGAAGCTCGCGCCGATGGTGGACGTCTTGCATTCATTGCAGGCGCCGCGGTCCATCGCCGGAAACTGCATGATACCGAGCGGGAAATTCTGCGGCTGCCCGCCCTTGTCCTCGGGCACGAAGGCGCGGCCGGTGTAGAAGCTTCCCATCGGCAGCATCAGCGCTCCGGGCTTGCTGTAGAAATAGTAGTGCGATTCACCGAGCTTGACCGTCATGAAGTTCTTCGGATAGGCGCCGGCGTCGACCAGCTCCTTGACCCATTTGAGAACTTCCACGACGCGCGGATCGGCGAACGACAGCTTGCCGGTGAAAAGCTTCTGATAGTCGTCCGGCCCGAGCTTGCGCAGCAGCGCTTCGACGGTGATGTACGCTCCCGGATAGGGACGATCGCCGACGCCCTGCGCAATGGGCGTCATGCCCGCCGCGCGCGCTTTCTTGACCAGGTCGACGAACTGCGCCTGCGTGAATTGCGCGTTCGGAGGCAGATCGACGCCGAGCTTCTTCAGCGCGTCCTTGTTGTAATACAGCTCGACGGTATAAGCCTCCTGCGGAATCGCGTAGGTCTTGCCGTTGTGCGTCCATACCTTGCGCGCCCACGGCTCGATATTGTTCCAGTTCACCAGATCGTCGAGCGGAACGATATAGCCGGCGCTGATGTATTCGACCTGGTCGGGCTCGAGATAAAAGACGTCCGGCCCCTTGCCCGCCGGCAGGGCCGTCTTCAGCGCCGCAAACAGCGGATTCTTCTCGTACCACGTAATCTTGACCTTGACTCCGGGATGACTCTTTTCGAGATTTCTGGCGGCCAGCTCGCGGAACGCCACTTTCGCCGGCTCGTCCGCTTCGTGGCTCCATACTTCCAGCGTTACATCCTGGGCGCTTACCGTCGTTACCGCGCCAAACAGAACCGCAAACGTGACCATGCTGACGGCCGCCAGGGACCGCATTGCGAAGCATGCTTGCATTGGGTGGCTCCTCCTGTAATCGCGACGGCCGCGACCGCCAGCCGCGATGAACTCGTAGTCGCTGCGTTTTTTGCAGTTGACCGGAAACCTCCGCTTGGCTATTTCCGGTTGCCGAGAATAGTATTACAAAGCGCGGCTCACGACCAACGGTAGCTTCTATTTTGCAAACCTAGGCATTCGTGAAAGCTCGACCAGCGATTGTTGCTTCGCCGAAAGAAGAGCAACGGAAAGATACTAGGCACGAAGGCGCTTAGTGCCTAGAATCACGGTCGGCGACGCGGGCTATTTCGTACCGCGCCCGACGACGAGTGTGCGCGAGTCGAAACAATCGAAAAGCGAATATGACCTCTGAGCGCCACGCTTCGTCCACGTTCAGCTTCCAGAGACGCTCGACGCCATGTCGGTGATTTTGCCTCGATGAAGAGCACGCTGGTCGGATCCCGGTTTTTCGGCGCCAAGGTGTTCGAAGTCCTGCGTAACGACGGAGCGGAAATCGCGCGCGTCGTTGCGCCGGCGGCCGATGACCGACTGGCGCTCGCGGCGCAGGCGGCCGGCGTGCCCGTACATCTGCTCGAAGATCCCAAGAACGTGCCGGGAACCGCGATCGTCGAAGGGACGGATCTCATCGTGGCCGCTCATACCCATGCACGGGTCAGCAAGGAGGCGCTGGCGCGTTCGCGCCTCGGCGGCGTTGGCTATCACCCTTCGCTGCTGCCCCGGCATCGCGGCATCGCCGCGGTGGAATGGACGATCCTGGAAGGCGACCCGATTGCGGGAGGCTCGGTCTATCACCTGGCCGACACCATGGACGCAGGTGCCATCGCCGCGCAGGATTGGTGCTTTGTCGTCAAAGGCGAGTCGGCCCGCGACTTGTGGGAGCGTGCGCTGGCGCCCATGGGTCTCGATCTTCTGAGCCGGGTCGTTCGGCACGCTCGGCAGCATGGCGAATTGCCGGCCCAGCCGCAGGACGAGCGGTTCGCGACCAAAGCACCGATGATCCGCAGGACAGTCTCGTTAACGGACGAAGGAAAATCGGGCGTCACATCGCTCGTCGCGACGGTGATGGGTCCGGACCGGCCGGGAATCGTGAGTCTGTTGTCGGAGCGCGCGCAGGGGTTCGGCGCCAACTGGGCTGGAAGCCGTATCGCGACCCTCGCCGGTCAGTTCGCCGGCCTCGTGCACTTCGAAGTACCGCCGCAGAACGCCGAACCGCTGGCCGCGGCGCTCAGCGGATTACAACCTTCGGGAGTGCACGTCGCCATCGCCAAGCAGGAGCAGATCCCGGTTCCCGCCGGACGTCGCGTGGTCAAGCTGGAATTGGTCGGGCACGATCGGCCCGGGATCGTTCGCGACTTGTCCGGGAGTCTTGCCAGCCGCCGAGTCAGCATCGAGGACCTTCATACCGAGATCGTCAACGGCGCCACGCCGGCCGAACAGCTATTCAAGGTCAAGGCGCTCCTCGTCGTGCCGGAGTCGGTTCCGAACGAAGAGCTGCGGCGTGCATTGGAGCCGCTCATGAAGGAAATGACCGTCGATATCGCGCTCGGGGAAAATACGATCGGAGCGTGACTGGCGGTTGGCGCACGACAACGTGTTGAATTTGCATCTGCGAAAAGTCTCTTGATCCCGGTCTTTTCCGTCGACCCCGATATCACCGTCGCGTCCACGATCGACAGCGCGTTCTATTGCGACGCGGCGACCTACGCGTTGGCGCGAGAGCGGATTTTCGCGCGGACCTGGCAATGGATCGGCGATCTCGCCGACGTGGGCGAATCGTGGTCGCTGTCCCCGCGCGAGCTGTTGCCCGGCCTCCTCGACGAGCCGCTACTGCTTTCGCGCGACGGCGCGGGCACGCTGCGCTGTCTTTCCAACGTGTGCACGCACCGCGGCAACATTCTGGTGCGCGCGCCGTGCACCCAAATCGAGCAGATCCGTTGCGGCTATCACTCGCGGCGCTTCGATCTCTCCGGACGCATGACCTTAATGCCGGAATTCGCGGATGCTAGGAACTTTCCTTCCGCCGCCGACGACCTGGCGCAGATTCCCTTCGCCGCCTGGGCGAATCACGGCTTCGTGGCGCTCGATCCCGTCGCGCCGCTCGAAGCATTTCTCGACAGCGTGATGACGCGCCTGGCGTGGTTGCCTGTGGACCGTTTTTACCCTGATCCGGCGCACAGCCGAGACTACACGATCAACGCGCACTGGGCACTGTACGTCGAAAATTATCTCGAAGGCTTCCACATTCCCTTTGTCCACGCCGCGCTCAATCGCGTCGTCGACTACGGCAGCTACGCGGACGAGCTTTTCCGCTACGCGACCCTGCAGATCGCGCTGGCGAAAGACGGAGAAGCCGCGTTCGATCTCCCGGCGAGCGCGCCCGACCACGGCAGGCGCGTCGCGGCGTATTACGCCTGGATCTTTCCCAACCTCATGCTAACGTTTATCCCTGGGGACTGTCGCTCAACCGCGTGGTGCCGGAGGCGCTCGACCGCACGCGCGTCGAGTTCCGCGCGTATGTGGGGGACGAAGCAAAGCTCGGGCAGGGCGCCGGCGGGGCGTTGCACGAGGTCGAGCTGGAAGACGAAGCGATCGTCGAAGCCGTGCAGCGCGGCGTGCGCTCGCGGTTTTACGGCCAAGGCCGCTATTCGCCGACGCGCGAGCGCGGCACACATCATTTCCACCGCTTGCTGTGCAAGTTCATGCAGACCCCAGTGAGGCAACGTCGTAGCCCGGGATGAGTGGCACGAATCCCGGGTATCGCGCTGCGCGCTCAACCCGGGCTACGCGCTAACGCGACGTCGTATCCCGGGACGAGTGTAACGAATCCCGGGTATCGCGCTGCGCGCTCAACCCGGGCTACGCGCTAACGCGCGACGTCGTAGTACTTCCACTGGTGGCGGAAGAAAGGATTCTGCTTGTAGCCTTTCAGCCACGGCTGCGCGATGACGTTGGCGTAGGCGTTGACGCCGAGCAGCCACGGCGTGTAATTCAGCACCAGCTCGGTCATCTTGCGGTAGAGCGCCGTGCGCTCGGGACCGTCGGGCAGGAGCAGCGCCGCCTCGTACGCCTGGTCGTACGCGGGCAGTCGGAAGTGCGCGTCGTTCGACGTGCCGATCGTCTTGCTGTAGAGCGGCGTCGAGAACGGTTCCGGATCCGGCACGGCGCTGATCCACGACAGCCCCCACATCTGCAGCTGGCCGGCTTCCGACATCTTGTTGAGCTCCGGCCACTTCTGCGTAAAAAACGTGATCCGGACGCCGATCGCGTCCATGTTCTTCTTCCACAGCTCGTTTTCGTTGCGGTCGGCCGCGTCCGGCGTCGAGGCTTTCGTGATCGTGAGCCGCTTGCCGTCCGGGGTCTCGCGGTAGCCATCGCCGTCGCGGTCCTTGTAGCCGAACTTGTCGAGCAGCGCGCGCGCCGCCGCGGGATCGTACCGATTCTTCGCGGCGAAGCCCGCGTCGTGGCCCGGAATCCCCGGTGGGACGAGCTGTGACGCGAGCATCCCCTGCCCGTGGCGCAGCACGTCGATCTCGGCCTGGCGGTCGTAGCCCAGGGCGACTGCACGCCGCAATGCGATTTTCTCCGGCGTATAGCCGCCGACGACCGGATCATCCAGGTTGAAGAACGTGAACGATATCGATGGCTCGACCTGCCGGTGCAGCACCACGCCGCGCTTCACGTACGCGGGCAACAGCTTATCTTTCGCGAGCACGTTGGCTGCGAGGGAGCGCCGCAGCTCGAGGTAGTCCAGTGCGCCGCTGTCGAAGGAAAGGAGGCGCGGCGAATCCTCCTCGATGACGCTTATCTCGACGCGACCGACGATCGGCAGTTTCTTGCCGGCGTTGTCGCGCGCGATTCCCATATCGCCCGCCTCGCTGCCGGCACCGGGAACCGGATACGTTTCGTCGCGATAGCCCGGGTTCGCTTCGAGCACGATCTTCTGGCCGCGAACCCAGTCCTTCAGACGGAAGGGGCCAGTGCCGACCGGATGCTCCATGACGCGATTCGATGCGTCCTTGTGCGCCTCGACGACTTCCCGGGCGACTGCGGCGAGTCCGTCATAGCTCAACCAGTGCTGGAACGAGTAGTAGGGAGCCTTGAAACGGATGCGCAGCGTATAGCGGTCGAGCGCCTGCAGCCCCTCGATCTTCGCGTCGTAGTCGAAGCGATCGGCCTTGCGCGCACGGTCCAGGACCTCGTCGAGGCCGACGAGCCGGCGATCGAAGAGATAGAGCCAATAGGAGCGCACCTTCGGGTCGAAGATGCGCTTGATGCTGTAAACATAATCCTCCGCGACGAGCTCGCGCTTCTTGCCTTTGAACGCCGGATCGTCGGCGAAATAAATGCCCGGCCGGACCTTCACCGTGAACGTGCGCCCGCCGTCGCTCACCTGCGGCATGCCGTCGGCGGTGTTGGGGACGAGGCGCACCGGGCGGACAAAATAGTCATAGGTGTAGAGCGGATCGAAGATCGAGTGACAGACCTCGAAGGAATACGAGTCGTAGATGGCCTGCGGGTCGAAGCCGTTTTCCGCGACCGGGAACGCGACGTGAAGCGTCTTGGTCATGTCGGCCCCGTGGGCGCCGAAAGCAAACAACGCTGCTGCGAGCCCTGCGCCGAACGCTCTCATTTTGCTGCCTACTCTGCCGTCAGTTGTGTAGCCTGGGTTGAGCCGACGGCGAAACCCGGGTTGAGTGGCGCAACTCGAATTGATCTTGTACCCATGATCGTTGGCCGTTCCCGGGATTCCCCCGGATCAAGTCCGGGGTCATCCCGGGCTACGCCGCAGCGCGCGCGAGAGCGCGGCAAGCTGTCTCGGGGCTGGGTCATCGGCGAGCGAGAAATTCGCGCAATCGCCGGACGCCGTCGAGCAGCCGTTCCTCGCTCGCGGCGAAGCACCAGCGCACGAAGCCTTGCCCTTCGGGTCCGAAGGCGCTGCCGGGCGCGAGACCCAGCCGCGCCTCGCGCACCAGCCGCTTGCAGAAATCGAGACTGTCCTCGATCCCTTCGACGCGGAAGAAGACGTACATCGCACCGGGCGGGGAGGCGACCTCGATGCCGTCGATTGCGGCCAGCCGGGCGACCAGAAAATCGCGCGCGGCGCGGAAGCGCGCGAGGGTGTGCAATACCGTCGGCTCGCCCTCGGTGATCGCGACCACGCCGGCACGCTGCACGAACACCGGCGCGCAGGAGGTGTTGTACTCGATCAGCTTGCCGAGATCGGGCATCAGCGCCGGCGGGGCGACGATCCAGCCCAGCCGCCAACCGGTCATCAGCCATGTCTTGGAAAAGCTGTTGGTGCTGACGATGCGGTCAGTCGCGTCGGCGATATCGAGGAAGGACGGCGCGCAGTTGTCGCCGGTGTAGTACAGCCGCTCGTAGACATCGTCGGCGATGATCCAGATGCCATGCTTGCGGCAATGCGCGAGAATCGCCTCCTGAGCCTCGCGCTCGAGCGCCCAGCCGGTGGGATTATTCGGCGAATTGATCATCACCGCACGTGTTCCGGGTACCAGCGCGCTGAGGAGCCGGTCGGCGTCGAGCTTCCAGCCCGTTTCACCGAACTGCAGCCCGACGCGCACGACCTCCGCGCCGAGGATCTTGGGGATTTCGGTGAGATTGGGCCACAGCGGCGTGACGCAGACGATGCGGTCGCCGGGGTTGACGAGTGCCTCCGCGGCGAGCATCAGCGCGTTCATGCCCGACGAGGTGACCGCGACGTTGCCGGCGGCGACCGGACGATGCAGCCGGGTAACATAACCGGCGATCGCTTCACGCAGCTCGGCGATGCCGAAGTTCTGGGTATAGAAGGTCTCGCCCGCGGCAATCGAGGCGATCGCCGCATCACGGATGTACGCCGGCGTCACTTCGTCGGGCTCGCCGAACCAGAACGGCAGGATGTCGGGCTCACCCAAGCCGGCGTTGGCGACCTCGCGGATTTGCGAGGCGACCAGCGCACGCACGGCGCCGCGGGCATGCAGATCGTGCGTAACGGGAGCGCGGTCGTTCATCGACGATAGAATAGCAAATGCACTTGCACGCGGACCGTGCGTTCGTGCTCAGCCTGTCGAAGCCTGTCCTGAGCGATATCGAAGGGGATGAACGGCCAACAACGGAGCATCCAATGAAGGTCTACGGCATCGTCAACTGCAACACAGTCAAGGCGGCGCGCACCTGGCTCGACCAGCGCAAGCTCGCCTACGAATTCGTCGACTTCAAGAAGACGCCGCCGACGAAGGAGCTGCTCGCGCGCTGGTGCGCCACGTTTGGCTGGGAGAACGTGCTCAATCGGCGCGGCACGACCTGGCGCCTGCTGCCGCCGGCGGCTCGAGCGCGCGTCAAGGACGAAAAGAGCGCGGTCGCGCTTATGCTCGAGAAGCCGACGGTGATCAAGCGTCCCGTCGTCGAGACCGGCAAAGCGCTGCTGAATGGATTCGACGAAGCGGAGTATACGAGAAAGCTGTAGCCTGGGATGAGTGTAACGAATCCCAGGGCTGCGCTGCGCGGACCCGGGTTTCGCTACACTCAACCCGGGCTACGGGCCTTTGATTATCTGCACAAGTGCGCACATGTCGACGATGTCGGGGCCGTAGCCCTCGGCGACATAGCCATTCGCGATCATCTGCGCCTTGATCGCCCGATCGGCCGTGTAGCGGTGGTTGCTGTCGACGCGCTGATTCCAGAGGCGATAGACGGGGATCTGCCCCGCCGGACAGTTGCCGTCCTGATCCGGGCGTCCGATTTCGAAGGCGTTGTCGGTTTCAAGCACCCAGGCCGAGGACAGCGGCCCGTAGGTGAGCGCGAACTGATCGGCAAAATCGATGGTGAAGAAGTGCGTATCGAGCTCGGCGCTCGGCAGACCGTAGAAGCGCTGCACGGCAGGAAGCTGGAAATTGGTCTGGCCGGGGCGGTACGCCAGCAGGGTCTGCCCCGTCCTTTCCCAGCCGGGGCGCGCGCCGGCGTCGAGCGCCGCGATCTCGGCGGCATTCTGCGTCATGAAGTAGTGATTGAGCAGCGGATAGAAATACTCGACGACCGGAGCGAGACCGTCATCGGGATAGACGAAAAACCGGCTCAGCTTGCGGCTGCACGGCTCGTCGAGCATGCCGCTCATCGAGTTGTAGCGCCGCACGATGACCGTCACGGCGTACTCGCCCACCGCAGCCCGGCCCACGGTGCCGCGTCCGCGCGAGATCGGACCCTGGATCGCTCCGCGGGCGACCTCATGGTCGATAAAGGGCATGGCGTCGGTGGTGACCACGATGTCCAGCGTGGCCTGCAATCCCGGACCGCTCGTCGCTTTGCTCAGGATGAGCTGCGGCGGCCCGGAATAGACCGCGGAGAGCGTAACGTCGAAGCCGATGACGTCGGTTGCTTGCGGATGGACCGGCGTGAAGCTCGCATTGCCGGTGAGGTCGCACAGCGGCAGCGCGGCCGCCGTTCCAGGGAACGCCAGCGCGCAACACGCGAGCGCGAGCATGGGCAGAACCGGGTTGGATCGCTTGCGTCGCATCGGACGCCTCCTGGCGCCGCGCGGATCGATACGCCCTCGACTGCTGCGCGCCGCGGGAAGATTCGAGCGTAGTCCCGGCGGTGATCCAATGCAAGCGACGCCGCGCCGGCGGCGGCGCTACCACTTGCCGAAGAAAACTCCGGCGCGCTCGTGCGCGGCGGTGCCGGCTTCGACCTTGTCGTCCGTCACGGTGACGCGGCGCTTGAGCCCCATGAACCACGTCAGCAGCCGCTCGCGCATTTCGCGCCGAACCGCGTCGTGCGCGGTGTCGTCGCCGAGATCGTCGAACTCGCCGGGATCGGCGTCGAGGTCGAAGAGCTGCGGCCGAAAATCCCGCCAGTGCACATACTTCCACCGATCGGTGCGCACCATCCAGGCGCGGCACGCATCGGGCGCGCGGCCGAGGATACGGCGCGCCTCGCGGTAGCCGTAGTCGAGCTCCGAGAACACCGCGTCGCGCCACCCGCGCGCCGCGGAAGCGCGGGTGAGTGGCAGCAGCGAGCGCCCCTCGACGCGTTCACTCGCGGGCCGCAAGCCGAGCGCCTCGAGGAACGTCGGCACGAGATCGATCGCCTCCACGAACCGGGATTCGACGCTGCCGCGCGTCGAGTCGGCCGCTGCGTCGGGATCGTACACGATCAGCGGAACGCGCTGGATCACGTCATGGAAGTGCTCCTTCTCGCCGAGCCAGTGATCGCCGAGATAATCGCCGTGGTCGGAGGTGAAGGCGATCAGCGTGTCGTCGAAGCGGCCGAGCGCGTCGAGCGCTTCCCAAACCCGGCCGAGGTGATCGTCGATCTGCTGCACGAGTCCCTGGTAGGTGGGACGAATCGTACGCCAGACTTCGTCGCGCATGAAATTCGCGCATTCCGCCTGCTGCCGGTACGCGGCGAGCACCGGATGTGCGTTCTCGAGCTCGCGTCGTTCGCGCTTGACCGGCAGGCACTGTTCGATCGCGTAGCGCGCGTGATACGGCGCCGGCGCGATGTAGGGCCAGTGCGGCTTGACGTACGAGAGATGCAGCATCCATGGTCGGTCACCTTGCGCGCGAAGAAAATCGAGCGCGCGGTCCGTCGTGTAGGCGGTTTCCGAATGCGGCTCGGCGACGCGCGCAGGCAATCGCGCGTTGCGCATGTTCCAGCCGGACACGACCGTGCCGCCGTCGATCGCACTGATCACATAGTCGGACCACGGATCGGCGCTGTCGTAGCCGCGCGCGCGCAGCCATGCGGCGTACGCGCCCCCGGGCTCCGGCTGATGCCCATCGTGACGGTCGAGCTCCGTGAATCCGCCTGCGCCGAGCAGGCGACCGAGCTCGCTGCCGCCGTCGAGCGCGAGCCGCGCAAGCCCGGCGTCGTCGCGCATCACATGCGTCTTGCCGGCGAGCACCAGCGTGCGTCCCGTGTCGCGCAGGTACTCGCCCAGCGTGATCTCGCCCACCGACAGGGGAACGCGATTCCAGGTCGCGCCGTGGCTTCCGACGTAGCGTCCGGTGTAGAACGACATGCGCGACGGGCCGCAAACGCCCGATTGCACGAAGGCGCGCTCGAAGCGTACGCCGCGGCGCGCGAGCAGGTCGAGATTATGCGTCGCCAGATACGGGTGACCGTAGCAGCCGAGGTGATCGGCACGCAACTGGTCGCACATGATGAACAGGATATTGCGCACCGCCGCCATGCTTGCCCCTCACGCCGGCTTATCTGGAACGGCGGCAAGAAATGGCACTCGGCGCGTCGGCTGCATGCGGGTCGTCGCTGTTATACTTCGCCCGCGCTCGAGCGGCATCTCGCGCACGCTTTTTTCCGTGTTCTCCTTCATCCTACGGCTTTTGGCAATCATCGTCTGCGGCGGCGCAGGCGGGCTGTTGGCATGGTGGCTCGTCTTCTCGCTCGGCTGGACGGGTGTGGGCGGCGCGATCGCCGCCGCCTTTTTCGGCATGATTCTGGCGACGCTGTTGTGGGCCGCCGGCGTCGCGCTGGCCAACGCGCTTCAGCGCCGCCGCCATTAGCCCCGACCGTCAGCGTCGCCCCGCGGCTGGTCTGCGCTGTGCACTGACCGGCGGTTGATCCGTGCCGCGCGCTCCGGACAACGCCGCCGCAGGCAGCTTCGCCATGCCGAGCTGATCGACCAGGAACGTATATACGTCCGCTTCCTCCTCGATTCGCGTCGAAAGCGCCGTGCCCATCCCGTGTCCGGCCGCGGCTTCGGTGCGGAGCAGGATCGGGCTGGACGAAGAGGTCGCCGCCTGTAGGCGTGCGGTCATCTTCCGCGATTCGTAGGGAGCGACCCGCCCGTCGTTGTCGCCCGAGGTGAAGAGCACGGCGGGGTAGCCCACGCCGTCGCGCGCGTTGGCAAAGGGAGAGTACGCGTACAGCGCGCGGAACTGATCCGGATCCTTGACCGAGCCGAACTCGGTCACGTTGAACTCCCCGTTGGGCTGCAGTTCCCAGCGTAACGGGTGGTAGATGCCGACCTCGCTGACGACCGCGCGCAGGAGCTGTGGATGCTGCACGAGCGTGGCGCCCATGAGCAGACCGCCGTTGCTGCCGCCCATGATCGCGGCCTTGTCCGGGCGCGTGTAGCCGCGAGTGATGAGCAGTTGCAGGCACGCTGCGAAGTCGTCGAAGACATTCTGCTTCTTCGTGAGGTTGCCCGCGAGGTGCCAGGGCTCGCCGTATTCACCGCCGCCGCGCACGTTGGCGACGGCGTAGACACCACCGTAATCGAGCCATAGCCGAAGGAGCGGCGAAAAGTACGGCGCCATGCTGAGGCCGTAGCCGCCGTAGCCATAGAGCAGTGTCGCGTTGCTGCCGTCGAGTCTGAGGTCCTTGCGATGGATGATGTTGACCGGCACGCGCGTGCCGTCCTTCGATACGGCGAAGTCACGCTCCACCACCGCATCGTCGAAGGCGAATGGGTAACGCCCGACAAGCGCAGTCGACACCACGCGGTTTGCGCGCGCGTCGTAGCGCGCAACGGCTCGCGGTTGGACGAAGCTCATCGTGCTGAGGAGCACATCGTCGCCATCGAGCCGCGCCGCGACCGCGACGTTGGACACAGGCACGGTGGGAAGTTGTCGCAGCAACTTGCCCCCGAGCGAGTAGACGCGCACGACCGATGGCCCGCCGTCGCGATAAGTCACATAGAGGCGCGAGCGCGTCGGCTGCACGTCCTCTGCCACGGTCTTGGCCTCCGCCACGACCACGCGCGCATGCGCCAGCGGGGGAGTCGCCATCGGGATGGCGATGATGCGGCCGAGCGGCGCGTCCCTGACGCTCATCCCGTACAGGTTGCCGTCGTCGCCCGGAGCGAGCTGCTTCACGCCATCCTTGAACCCCGCGACTTCGCGCCAGCGGCCATCGGGGCCGCGCAGGTAATAGGCGATCTCGCCGCCGTCGCCGTTGTGGACCACCGCCAGCAGATGGCGACCGTCGCGGCTGCCCTTGAGCGCGATCTCGGCGATACGCGGGAACTCCTTCCCGATCACATAGCGGTCGCTCGTCACCGGCGTGCCGAGCCGATGATAGTAGACCTGCTGGAAGAAATGGCGATCCTCGGGCGGCCGCTCGTCGCCTTGCGGATAGCGCGTGTAGTAGAAACCGCTGCCGTCGGCATTCCATTCGACGCTTCCGCCGGCAGTCGGATACGTCACGCCGGGAATCACGTCCTCGAGGCGGCGACCTGTCGCCACATCGTAAACATACGCTGTGCCGTCCTCGCTGCCGTTGGTCGAAAGCGACACGACCACACGCTTGCCGTCGTACGACGGTCGAAAGAAGTCGATAGCGGTGCGGCCCGAAGGATCGAGGATGTTGGGGTCGAGCACGACCTGTTCGGCGCGCACCTCGCCCGACGCCGGCAGCGCGACCAGTAGGGCCTGATTTTTCGGCGGCTGCAGTTTCAGCGCGAAGAGTCGCCTGCGGTACTCGAAGTCGTAACGCCGCACCGGCGAGGTCCGCAGCAGTTCGCCGACACGAGCGGCGATCGCCGGGAGCTGCGGCAGCGCGTCCAGCGTGCGTCGCGTGAGCGCATTTTGCTCCGCGACCCAGCGTTTCACTTCGGAGCTCGCATCATCCTCGAGCCAACGATAGTCGTCGACCACGGTCACGCCATGATAGGTGTCGGTCACCGGGTGCTTCGCGGTCGGCGGGTAGTCCGGCGCGGCAGCAAGACCGAATGTGCTCATCGCACCGAGCACGAAGCCACAGAGGCAGAGCAAGGATCCAACAGGGGGGTTGGCCATTCGGTGTTCGCGACGCGCGCTCGTGGCTGCGAAGCGGCGCATTCTACACGCGGCGATCACGCCGGCGAAGCCCTCGGCGGCCGCGCGACAATCGGGGATAATAGCGCCCGCTGCCGTCGCTCCAGACCATCGTGCCTACGCCGCGCTTCCTGCACCTTTATTTCTGCTTCGCCGCCGCGTACTTGCTGTCGTACGTCTACCGCACCGTCAACGCGGTGATCTCGCCCGAGCTGACCGCGACCCTCGGCATTTCGGCGTCGTCGCTGGGATTGCTGACCAGCGCGTACTTCATCGCCTTCGCGGCGATGCAGGTGCCCGCCGGGATGCTGCTCGACCGCTACGGCCCGCGGCGCGTCGAGCCGGCGTTGCTCGCGCTCGCCGCGTTGGGCGCGGTGTTGTTCGCCACGGCTGACGATCTCGCCGGCCTGACAATTGCGCGCGCATTGATCGGCGCCGGCGTCTCAGTCTGCCTTATGGCACCGCTCAAGGCCATCGCGACCTGGTATTCGGCGGAGCGCCAGGCATCGCTCGCCGGCTGGATGATGGTCGCCGGCGGCATCGGCGCGTTGCTCTCGACTGCGCCTCTGGCGTTAGCGCTGTCCGTGCTGTCGTGGCGCGGCATATTCGTAGTGTTGGCCGCGGCGACGCTGGCCGTCGCGGCCGTGATCTTCATGTTCGTGCCCGACACGCCGGCGCCGGCGCACACGGCCGTGGGGCGTTCGCAGTGGCGCGGCGTCGAGACCGTGTTCCGCAGCTCGCGCCTGTGGTGGATCGCACCGCTCAATGCGCTCGGCATGGGCTCGTTCATGGCGATCCAGGGCCTGTGGTCGGTGCCGTGGCTGATGGAGGTCGACGGTTACAGCCGCGACGTCGCGGCCGATCATCTGTTCGTAATGGGCCTCGCCACGCTTGCAGGGTATGCCGCGGTGGCGCTGCTTTCGACGCGGCTCGCGCGCATCGGGGTGCTGCCGCGGCACGTCTTTGCGGCGGGCTTCGCTTTGCAGACAGTGCTGCTGGCGCTGATTGTCACCCGAGCATTGCCGTTCACGTATGCGACATGGGCGCTGTACGGGCTTACCGCCGCGGTGAACATCCTCGGCTATACGCTGTTGAACGAGGGTTTCGCGAGGGAGCTCGCCGCGCGCGCCAATACGGCGCTGAATCTCGCTGTCTTCGTCGTCACTTTCGCGATGCAATGGGGGATCGGGCTCGTCGCCGACGCGGCGCGGGCGGTTCTCGGCGTCGATGCGGCGGGCGGATTGCGGATCGCTTTCGTCGCCGAGCTGTGCGCCGAGGCGCTCGCCTGCGTCTGGTTCGCTCTTGGGTGGCGCCGGCACGCCATCGCCACACCGATGGCGCGCGTCGCGGCATGACGAGCGTGCGCGAGCTCCTCGACGAGGCAGCCAACCGCGCCAGGGCGGGAGCGGTCGATGACGCGCTCGCTGTGTATGCCGCAGCTCTTGCGCAATCGCCGCAGCTCGCCGAAGCGCATTACAACATCGCGACGCTGCGCCTTAAGAAGGGCGACTTCGCCGGCGCGGAAACGAGCCTTCACCACGCAGCTACGCTCAAACCAGACTGGCCACAGGCGTTTCTGGGCCTTGGGCACCTCTACTTCAGGCAAGGCAGGTTCGAGGATGCGGAGCGGGCGTTCGAGCGTGCAGCCGGGCTTGCGCCGGAGTCCGTCGAGGCGCTGTTCAATCAGGCGCAGGCTCTCGATCGGCTGCGCGCCTGGGGCGAGGCGCTGCCACTGCTGCGCCGGGCGCGAGCGCTGGCGCCGGAAAACGAAGAGATCTGGGCCGCGCTGCGGAGTCATCTGCTCCTCTTTCAGCGCCACGAGGAAGCGTTCGAGGATTTTCGCGCGTTCGAGCCGCACGCGAAGGTGTCGGCGCGCATCATCGCCGCCGGGTTGCTGTCGGCGCGCATTGCGGCGGGTACCGACTATGAGGACAAGTATCTGCCGCTCGCACTCGACTGGCCTTACCGCTCGGGCGAAGGCAGCCATGCCGGCGTGGTGGTGGCGCAGGTGCAGTACTTCGACGTCCCGCGCGTCTCGCTCAAGCGTCTTTACGCCACCTACAACCTGTTGCGCCAGGAAGAGCGCACCGGCATCGCCGATCTCGCTACGCGACCCGAGCGGAAGGCGGGACCGCTGCGCATCGGCTATCTCTCTGCCGACTTCCGCGATCACGTCATGGGCCGGCTGATGCACGACGTGCTCTCCCGGCACGATCGCTCGCGCTTCACGGTGCACGCGTACTCGCTTGCCGTGCGGGAGACCGAAGACGCGGTGACGGACGCGTTTCGCGCCTGCTGCGAGCGCTTCGTCCGGATCGACGAACTCGACAATCGCGCCGCGGCGCAGGTGATTGCGCAGGATCGCCTCGACGTGCTGGTCGATCTGATGGGGCACTCGGGGTCGTCGCGCCCCGGCATTCTGCTGTACAAGCCAGCGCCGGTGATCGTCACGCATCTGGGGTCGCACGGCGCCGTCGGCTTGCAACAGGTCGATTTCAAGCTCGGCGACAAGCATGTCGACCTGCCCGGCGCGGCGGAGTATCAGATCGAGGCGCCGCTGCCCCTCGACGGCTGCGTGCTGCCCCTGCGGCGCGTGACGCCCGCGGCGGCGGCTCCGGTCACGCGCGAGGAGCTCGGCGTTGGCCGCGATGCCGTCGTCTTCGGCACGTTCGTTAGCTTGTTGAAACTCTCGCCGCGGTGCCTGTCGCTCTGGCGCACGATCCTCGCGCGCCTGCCCGGCAGCATCCTGGCCTTTTCTCCGCGCGGGGACGCCAATCGCGCGCTCTTTCTGCGGCGGCTGGCGAGCTTCGGCATCGGGCCGTCACGGGTCGCTTTCATACCCTGGACGATGGACGACGCGACGGATCGCGCGCGCTATCGGCTGATCGACGCCGTCCTCGACACGCTTCCTTACAGCGGCGGCGATACGACCGCCGCGGCGCTCGACATGGGCGTGCCCGTCGTGACGCGCGTCGGCGAGCGCGCTGCCGAGCGCATGAGCTTTAGCCTGCTCGCGCATCTGGGCGTAACCGATACCGCCGCGTGGACCGACGAGGAATACATCGCGATTGCCTGTCGCCTGGCGCAGGATGCACCATGGCGTGCCGCGCTCGCGTCGGCGATCGCGGCACGGCTGCCGCAGTCGGGGCTCGCCGACCTCGATCGATACACCCGCTCGCTCGAAACCGCCTACGAGCGCGCATTCGAACGCAAACTCGCCTCTGCAGGTTAAATCCATGCATCTGCACGTCCTCGGCATCTGCGGCACTTTCATGGGCGGCCTCGCGGCAATCGCGCGCGAGGCCGGCCATACAGTGACCGGTTGCGACGCCAACGTTTATCCGCCGATGAGCGAGCAGCTTGCTGCGCTCGGTATCGAGTTGATCGAGGGTTACGAGACTGCACAGCTCGACCGGGCCGCCAAACAAGCCGACGTGTTCGTCATCGGCAACGCCATCACGCGTGGGAACCCTTTGCTCGAGTCGATCCTCGACAGCGGCCGCCGCTATACGTCGGGACCGCAGTGGTTGTCCGAGGCTGTGCTGCGCGAGAAGTGGGTGCTGGCGGTCGCCGGCACGCACGGCAAGACGACGACCACCGCGCTGCTGGCATGGATTCTCGACCAGGCAGGGCTCGATCCCGGATTCCTGATCGGCGGTGTGGCTGTCGACTTCGGGGTGTCGGCGCGGCTCGCCGACGGCCCGTTCTTCGTGATCGAGGCCGACGAATACGATACCGCGTTCTCGGACAAGCGCTCGAAGTTCGTCCATTACCGGCCGCGCACGGCAATCCTGAACAATCTCGACTACGACCACTCTGACATCTTTCCGGATCTCGCTGCGATCGAGACGCAGTTCCATCACTTGGTGCGCACGATGCCGCGGCGCGGCCGGCTGATCGTCAACGGAAGCGACGACAACCTGCAGCGCGTGCTCTCTCGCGGCTGTTGGAGCGAAACCGAGCGCTTTCGCGCGGCCGACGTGCCCGGTACCGGTGCGGACTGGACCATCGCTGCCGACGGTGCGATCAAGCTCCGCGGGACGCTGCAGGGCACGCTCTCGCCTTTTGCGCTTGGGGGCCGGCACAATCAGCTGAACGCGCTGGCGGCGATCGCGGCGGCGCGCCATGTGAGCGTGCCGGTGCGCGAGAGCCTCGCCGCGCTCGCCGCGTTCCGCGGCGTGAAGCGGCGGATGGAATTGCGCGGCACCGTCGGCGGGATAATGGTGTACGACGATTTTGCGCATCACCCGACCGCGATCGCCGCGACGCTGGAAGGGCTGCGCCGCGAAGTGGGAACCGCGCGGATCCTCGCCGTGCTCGAGC
>JALYSM010000178.1 GCA_030854785.1 Pseudomonadota bacterium | reverse complement strand
ATCGTGCCGCTCGCGCTGTGGCGCGCCGAGCGCGACGCGCTGCGCGCTCGCGGCGAGGTCGGCGTGTGGCTGAAGCCAGACGACGATCCCGAGCTTCTGGCAGAGGACGTCGGCGCCCTGCCGGTCGTTGCGGTCGACTTTCCCAAGTTCACCGATGGGCGCGGCTATTCGACCGCCCGCCTCCTGCGCGAGAAGCACGGGTTCGCCGGCGAGCTACGAGCGATCGGCGACGTGCTGCGCGATCAGCTCTACTACCTGCGCCAATGCGGCTTCAACGCCTTCGCGGTGCGATCGGACCGAGATCTCGAAGACGCGCTCAAGGGCTTCCGCGATTTCAGCGACAACTACCAGGCGACCTCCGCGCGACCCGTACCGCTGTTTCGCCGCCGCGCCAAGCAGGATCCGGCCGACGTGCGGTCGCCCGCCGACTGAGTCAAACCGCGTGAGCCACGATCATCACCTCGCCGACGCCACCGCGCTGCTGCAACGGGTCGCAGCGCGGCATCCCTCGTGCGCGCTTGCCAGCAGCTTCGGCGCCGAAGACATGGTGTTGACCGACCTGATTGCGAAGCACGCGTTGCCGATCGCGATCTTCACGCTCGATACGGGACGATTGGCCGGCGAGACGTACGCCTTGATCGACCGCGTGCGCGAGCACTACACCCTGCCTATCGAAGTGCATTATCCGGATGAGCAGACGCTCGAGACCTACGTTCGCGCCCACGGTATCAACGGCTTCTACCGCGGCGTCGAGCTGCGGCAGCGTTGCTGCGCGATCCGCAAGGCGGCGCCGCTTGCGCGCGCGCTCGCGGGTCGCAGCGCCTGGATCACCGGGCAGCGCCGTGCGCAATCGGTTACGCGCTTCGACTTGGCCGTCGAAGAATTCGACACCGAGCACAACCTGGCGAAGTTCAATCCGCTCGCCGCCTGGACCGAAGACGACGTATGGGGTTACGTCCGCGCCAACGACGTCCCGACCAACCCGCTGCACGCTCGCGGCTACCCCAGCATCGGTTGCGCTCCGTGCACGCGCGCCGTCGAGCCTGGCGAGGACATCCGCGCCGGGCGCTGGTGGTGGGAGCAACCCGAGCACAAGGAATGCGGCCTGCACCGACGGCCGCTCGACGTCGCCGTGCGAGTCGAACGCGCCGAGGTGGTGTCATGACGGACTCCGCGTTCCTCGAGCCGTCGCTTCGCGACGCCGACGGCACCACCCCCGCGGATGTCCATCATCTCGGCTGGCTCGAATCCGAGGCGATCCATATCCTGCGCGAGGTCGCGGGTCAGTGCCACAACCCCGCCCTGCTCTTCTCCGGCGGCAAGGATTCTCTGGTGCTCCTCCGCCTCGCCGAAAAGGCGTTTCGGCCGGGTCGATTCCCCTTTCCGCTGCTGCACATCGACACGGGCCATAATTTTCCCGAAGTGATCGCGTTTCGCGATCGGCGCGCGGCGGAGCTCGGCGAGCGGCTGATCGTGCGCTCGGTCGAGGATTCGATCGCGCGCGGCCGTGTGCTGCTCGCGCGGCTCGACGAAAGCCGGAATCGCCATCAGTCGGTGACGCTGCTCGATGCCATCGAGGAATTCGGCTTCGACGCGTGCATCGGCGGCGCCCGCCGCGACGAGGAAAAGGCGCGCGCGAAGGAGCGGATCTTCTCGTTTCGCGACGTCTTCGGCCAATGGGATCCGAAGAATCAGCGGCCGGAGCTGTGGAACCTGTATAACGCGCGCGTGAACCAGGGCGAGCACGTCCGCGTGTTTCCGATCAGCAACTGGGCCGAGCTCGACGTCTGGCAATACATCGCTTATGAGCACCTCGCCGTGCCGGAGATCTACCTCGCGCACAAGCGGTCGGTCGTTCGCCGTGGCGCGGCGCTGGTCGCCGTAACGCCCATCACGCCCCCGCGCGACGGGGAAACCGTCGAAGATATCTTCGTGCGTTTTCGCACGGTCGGAGATATCACCTGCACCGCGCCGGTCGCGTCGGATGCCGCGACGCTCGACGCCATCATCGCCGAGACCGCGGCGACGACCATTACCGAGCGCGGCGCGACGCGGCTTGATGATCAGACGCACGAGGCGTCGATGGAGCTGCGCAAGCGTGAGGGCTATTTCTGATGTCGGCGCTCGAACGCCTCGATGCGCTCGACCACGGCGTGCTGCGGTTTCTTACCGCGGGCAGCGTCGATGACGGCAAGAGCACGCTGATCGGCCGGCTGCTCTACGACACCAAGGCGATTCTCGCCGACCAGCTTGCCGCGATCGAGCGCACGTCGCAGCGCCGGGGCCAGGCTCTGGACCTGTCGCTGCTAACCGACGGGCTCGTCGCCGAGCGCGAACAGGGCATCACCATCGACGTCGCCTACCGCTATTTCGCTACCGGGCTACGCAAGTTCATCATTGCCGACGCGCCGGGCCACGAACAGTACACGCGTAACATGGTCACTGCCGCCAGCACAGCGCACCTCGCCGTTCTGCTGGTCGACGCACGGCACGGCATCGTGATCCAAACGCGACGGCATGCGACGCTCGCGCACCTCCTCGGCATTCCGCATCTCGTCGTCGCCGTGAACAAAATGGACCTTGTTGGCTATCGCGCCGAGGCTTTCGAAGCGATCGTCGATGATTTCCTGGCGTTCGCCGGGAGAAGCGGAATCACCGGTGTCCGCTTCGTGCCGATGTCGGCGCTCGAAGGCGACATGGTTGTCGACCGCGGCGACAGGTTGGGCTGGTACGACGGCCCGACGCTGCTGCAAATCCTGGAAACCGCCGAGCTGCCGGCCTCGCTGGCGGCTGGGCCGTTCCGGTTTCCTGTGCAATATGTCGCGCGGCCGACGACTGGGCGGCCGCGCGGCTATATGGGCCGGATCGAATCGGGATCGATCGCTGTCGGTGAGCGGGTCAGGATCCTCCCCTCGGGGCGTACGGCGCGGATCCGCGAGATCCGAACGCGCGAAGGCTCGCCGCGATGCGCAGGGTTGCATGCCAGCGTGACGCTGATCCTCGCCGAAGAGATCGACGTGTCCCGCGGCGACCTCATCGTTCGCGACGACGGCGTGCCGGAGCTGCGACGCAGCCTCGACGCCACGGTGTGCTGGCTCGGCGGCACGCCGCTCGATACGCGGCGCAAGTATCTGCTGCGGCATACGACGCGCGAAGTCCGCGCCCGCGTCGATCGCATCGATCACCTTTGGAACGTCGCGACGCAGCAGCGCGAGCCCGCTCCGGCGTCGCTGGCGATGAACGACATTGCGCAAATCGCATTGACGCTCGCGCAACCGATATTCTCCGACCGCTACGCTGAGAACCGCGCGACGGGAAGCTTCATCCTCATCGACGAGGTCACGAACAACACGGTCGCGGCGGGGTTGGTCGCATGAGCGGCGTGGTCTATCTCGTCGGTGCCGGCCCGGGTGCGCCGGATCTACTGACATTGCGCGCGGCAAGGCTGCTCGAGAAGGCCGACATCGTCTTTCATGACGCTCTGGTGCATCCGGATACGGTCGCGCTGGCAACGCGTGCGCAAAAGATCTCCGTCGGAAAGCGCTGCGGAAAGCATTCCACTGTGCAGAAGTTCATCAACAAGCGGCTCGTCGATGCCGCCAGGGCGCATGCCGTCGTGGTCCGGCTCAAGGGCGGGGATCCGATGCTCTTCGGCCGCGCGCAGGAGGAGATCGCCGCGCTCGAGGCGGCGGGTGTCCGCTACGAAGTCGTGCCCGGCATCACTGCCGCGCTCGCCGCGAGCGCCGAGTTGGGAATCTCATTGACGCAACGCGGCGTCGCTCGCAGCGTTGCCTTTGTCACACCGCGCGTCGGTGAAGGCGAGAATGCGTCCGAATGGGCGCGTAGTCTCGCCAGCGCGGATGCCGGAGCGATCTACATGGGTGCGGGCGAGGCGGACGCGATCGCCGCCGCTCTCGTCGCCGCGGGCAAACCGGCGTCGACGCCTGTGGCCGTTGTCGAAAACGCTTCGTTACCAACTGCCAGGACGCGCTACACAACCCTATCGGGATTGCCCGCGATTGCGAAAGCGAGTATCGTCGGTCCTGCATTAATTCTTGTCGGCCCGCAATTCCACGCGGCGGGGTTTCGCGTCCAGACGGACACGGCGGCGACGATCGACGAGTTTCCACTCGCTGCCAGCCGCTAGGCGACTCATTTGAACGTTGGCGACTTCGGACTGCTCGCAGCCACGGGACTTTTCGTCGGCGTGATCGTCGGCCTGACCGGGGTCGGTGGCGGGTCGATCATGACGCCGCTGTTGATTACCGTCTTCGGAGTTGCCGCGCCCGTCGCCGTCGGCACGGACCTCGCGTGCGCCGCCGTGACCAAGACTGCGGGAACCATCGCACACGGTGCAGCGCGCAATGTCGCCACGCGGATCGTGAAGCTGCTCGCGCTCGGGAGTGTCCCGGCGGCGATCGCTACTCTGGCGATCCTCGCTTCGGCGCAGCTTGATTCGCATCAGTTCGATCGACTGGTCCGGCAAAGCGTCGGCATCGCTCTGCTCATCAGCATCGCGATGCTGCTGTTACGCGATCCGCTCAGACGCTGGGCGTCTCGATCACCAGGGATCCACGCGCTGCGGCGTCATCGACCAGTGGCCACGGTTGCTGTCGGGGCTGTGATCGGCATAGCCGTCGCGTTGACCTCGCTCGGGGCCGGAGCGATTGGGGCGGCGTGCCTCGCGATGCTTTACCCTGAACTCGAGCCGGTCGAGATCGCAGGGAGTGACATCGCGCATGCGGTACCGCTTACGGCTGTCGCTGCCATGGGCCATGCCTGGCTCGGAACGATCGATTTCGGCTTGCTGCTCGCTCTGCTGACCGGCGGGATACCCGGCATCGTGCTCGGAAGTCTCGCCTCGAGCAGAGTTCCGACGCGCGCATTGCGCCTGCTGCTCGTAGCGACACTCGCGCTGGCAGGATTCAAATTGCTCGCCTGACGCGCGCGCACGGCCCGGGTTCTCCCTCGAGTACTCCGCGCTTCTTGCCTTTCTCGCAGTCCAGAAACGGCGCCGTTGCCCGGGGGTATCATAGTGCAGGACGTCGAGCGAGCATGCGCTCGCGCCGACGCGCCGTGTCCTCGATGCCGATACCTTTGTTCGAACTCCAACCTGCCGCCCAGCAGATGTGGCTGCGCGAGCGCCTGGCGCAACCGGCGCCGCCTGAGGCACGCAATCTGTCCGACGGTTTTCGCCTCCCCGGTCGCCATGGCGCGCCGACGCCTGCCGCTGTCCTCGTCCCCCTGATCAACCGCGAGGACGGCCTTACGGTGCTGTTCACCGAACGCAGCCGCGACCTGCCCGATCATGCGGGCCAGATCAGCTTTCCCGGGGGCCGGGTCGAGCCAGGAGATGTCGATACGGGAATTGCGGCGCTCCGCGAGGCTGAAGAGGAAGTCGGACTGCAGCGCGAGCGCGTGACGCTGCTCGGCCGTCTCGAGCCCTACGAGACCGTCACCGGCTACCGCGTCACACCGGTCGTGGGCTGGGTCGATCCACCGTTCGAGATCAGGGCCGATCCGGTGGAAGTCGCCGATATATTCGAGGTTCCGCTCGCGTTTCTGCTCGACCCCGCCAATCATCAGCGTCATTTCCGCATGGTCGGCAACACGCGCCGCGATTACTACGCCATTCCCTACGGCGACCGCTTCATCTGGGGCGCGACGGCGGCGATGCTGCTGATTTTCGATCGCACCCTGCGCGGCGCCTGACTCATGCCCGAGTCAAGCCGCCGACAATCCGACGACGAGATCGCCGTCGTCCTGCCCGGCGGCGGCGCGCGCGCCGCGTATCAGATCGGCGTGCTGCGAGCCGTCGCGCGAATCCTCGGCCGCGAGCACCGGCAGCCCTTCCGCATCATCTGCGGCACTTCGGCGGGCGCGATCAACGCTGCGACCCTGGCGGTCCACGCCGACAGCTTCCGCCGCGGCGTGGCAAGGCTGCTGCGCTGGTGGCGCGACGTCGAGGTAGTCCACGTCTATCGGGCGGACCTGGTAAACGTCTCGATGCATAGCATACGTTGGGTTGCATCGGTGCTCGTCGGAGCCGGCGGCCCGAAGCGCGCTGCGGCGATGCTCGACAACTCGCCGTTGCGCTCCCTGCTGCGGCGCAACCTCGAACTTGATCGCATCGCGGAAAAGATCCGCAACGGCGAACTGCGGGCCGTTGCGATCAATGCGACGAGCTATACGACCGGCCAGGCGGTCACGTTCTTTCAAGGCGCTCCGGAGATCGCAGCTTGGCAGCGGACCCGCCGGCGCGGTGAACCGGCCGTGATCGGGAGCGATCACCTGCTCGCGTCGACGGCGATACCTTTCATTTTTCCGGCCGGGCGCATCGGCAAGGACTATTTTGCAGACGGTTCGGTGCGTCAGATCGCACCGCTCTCGCCCGCCTTGCACCTCGGAGCACGACGCATTCTCGTCGTCGCCGTCGGGCAGTTCAGCGGCCAGAAACCGACCGCACGTCAGCGAGCTGCGCCGTCCTATCCGTCCTTCGCGCAAATGGCCGGCCACGCACTGTCGTCGATCTTTCTCGACAATCTCGGGGCCGACCTCGCACGGATGCAGCGCATGAATCACGTACTGAGCCTCGTTCCGGAAGAGACGCGGCAGCGGCACCCCGAGGTTGCCCACATCGACACGCTGGTGCTGAGCCCGAGCCGTGACCTGGGCGCCATGGCTATCCCCTATGCCGCGCGCCTGCCGATCGGTGTGCGTTATCTGCTGCACGGCCTCGGCAGCACCGAGGGCACCGGCGCGAGCCTTCTTTCGTATCTTCTCTTTGACAACCGCTACACGCGCGCGCTGCTCGATCTGGGCTATCGCGACGCACTCGCGCGGCGCGAAGAGATCGGCGCATTCCTCGCCCACGAGGGCGTGCGCTACACTCCGCTGTTTCCGCCCGAGCTCGCCTGAGGGACTAATGGCCGCCGGCGCAGCATCTGGATCATGACGAGCGACAGCACGACTTCGTCGCGCTGGTTCTTCACCTCGTAGCGAAATCGCGCGACACCGCGGTTGTCGTGCGTACGTGACGGGCGGGCGTCGAGCAGCGTGAAATCGCAGCGCAGACTGTCGCCTGGCCGCACCGGCTCGTGCCAGCGCAATTCGTCCAACCCGATGCCCGCGATCGCGGACTTGTCGAACATGCCGGTCTTGAGCACCAGCGTCCACGCCAGCGCCGCAGTCTGGAAGCCCCCCAGCACTATGCCGCCGAAAACCGAATCGCGCGCCGCCACCGGATCGAGATGAAAATATTGCGGATCATAGCGGCGCGCGAAGTCGAGCGCCTCTTCAGCGCTTATCGTATGCGTCGGACTCGTGTAGGTGCGTCCGGGCTCGAAGTCTTCGAGGTAATAATCCGCCATGGTCCCTGTAGTCCCAACGCGCCGTCCGCCTCGAGTTATCTCGCACGACCGTCCCCACTCTACGCCATCAGCCCCCTACCCTCCCCCGGACCGCGACCGAGCACTCGCTGCCATCATCGCCAGCCCGACGATAAAACAGCGGCGCGCTTCGCCGCAAGCGAGTACAGACCTGCCGGGCTGTCACGAGGCGGGTGCAGGTCAAGCAAACGCCTATCGCAGAAGGCGCCGCGAGAATGAATGCAGAAGTACCGGGTTATAGTTCGTACCTTTCTCCCTCCTTCTTACAGTCTTGCTTTCTCGCCGCCGGTCATGCTCCAACCACGCCAGCGCACCTTCCGCAGCCTGAGCCCCCACGGCTTCCACCGCGTCGCGTATCGGGATTGGGGCCATCCCGCCTGTCCGCGCGTGGTCGTTTGCGTGCACGGCCTCACACGCAACGGCCGCGATTTCGACGCGCTGGCATCGGCGCTAAGCGATCGCTTTCGGTTGCTTTGCCCCGATATGCCCGGCCGTGGCGAGAGCGAATGGCTGCCCGACCCTGCCGACTATGTCTTTCCGACCTACCTCGCCGCGCTGACCGCGTTGCTGGCTCACGCCGACGTCGAGCGAGTCGCCTGGGTCGGTACGTCGATGGGCGGACTGCTCGGGATGGTGATGGCGGCCCAGCGCAACACTCCAGTGACCCGTTTGGTCATCAACGATGTCGGCCCGGTCATCGAACCCGTCGCTCTGAGTCGCATCGCCGCCTATGTCGGTCTCGATCCGAAATTCGACAGCTTCGCGGCACTCGAAGCGCACATCCGGGAAGTGTCCGCGCCGTTCGGAGCGTTGAGCGATGCGCAATGGACGGAGCTCTCGCGCAGCACGGCGCGGCAAACCGCGGACGGGAAATGGCGGCTCAAGTACGATCCGGGCATCGCCGTTCCGTTTCGTAGCGCGACGCCTGCGACCACGGACCTCTGGGCGCTCTGGGATGCGTTGCGATGCCCGACACTGTTGCTGCGCGGCGCCGAGTCGGATCTGCTGTCGCGCGAGACCGCCGCGGCGATGCGCGTGCGCGGTCCCAAGGCGAGATTGGTCGAGTTTCCCGGCGTCGGTCACGCACCGATGCTGCTCACCCCGGAGCAAATCGCCCTCGTTGCAGCATTCCTTGAGGGCAGCTCGTAGCACCGGTCCCGTGCGGCGGCGCTCCCAATCCCGGGTGCATCGTCTACAATCGGGGCGCAAAACCCGACTATGCCAATGTCATGGCGCTGGCCCTAAGCCTCCCTTCCCTGGACGCGCACCCCGCGAATCCGCCCGAGACGCGGCCCGCACGCGTGCAGCCCTGGCTCGAGGAGACGCTCAAGCGCGACCCGGTCGACGCGGCAGGCGTGATCGGCGACGCTCTGGCGGCCACCAACCGGGTCGCCTTGTCGGAATCGCGTCGGCTCGAGCTCGCCGAGAAGTACTACAGCACCGCGCTGACGCTGTGGCCGAATCTGGAGCAGCATTTCGCCCGCGCGCAGCATCCCCTGGCCGGCGAGGCACTCGCTGCAGCCAAGGCGGCGCTGATCCTCTCGACCGAGCTTGCAACCGCCTACAAGCACCTGCTCGCGCACGAAGCCGAAAAGCGCATCCTGCTCACCGGCAACCGCTTGCTGGTCGCGCTGATCCACCGCTGCCTGCAATGCACCGCACGCATCCTCATCAACAGCTATCAGTCCTACGCCCCGGTGCCTGCGCGCACGTGGCACGACGCGCATGCGATTTATCTGTTCGCGCACCAGCGCAACCTGCAGATGACGCCGATCGCCAGCGACACCGCTGAGGCGACGCCCGAACGGCATTACGTGCAGGCGCTGCTGCTCGCGCTGGCAAATCCGTATGGGTTCATGCCCGGCCAGCTGGGGCAAGTGATCCAGTACCTGCAAGACCACACGCACTGGGCGCACATCACCGACGTTGCCCCGGTGCACCGCCTGGCGAAAGCGGTTGCGATCATCCCGGTCGGACACGACTTTCCGCCGTTCGCGGCGAACAAGGGCGGCAACGTCGACGGCAGCAAGCTCTTCCTGCTGACCTTCGACCTGGCGTTCCAGCTGCAGGAAGAGTTGCGCGGACTCGACGCGGGCGGCTTGCCGCCACCTGGCGTCGGCAGTGATCAAAGCGCCAGGGCGGAATACGTGACCTTGTTGCGACGCCTGCTGAGGCAGTGGGCGATTCCGCCGGCGCGGCAGTTCAACCGGCTGCCCTCGCGCGCCCGCGTCGTGATGTGCGCCGGGCTGGCCGGTGTCTGGCAATACAGCCGCGGCGCGCACGCCACCGTCGTCAACGTGCCGCCCGGTCTGCCCACGATGAACGCCTGCCAGGTCATCAATCACACGCCCGCGGGCTACGCGCTGCGGCAGATCGATGCCGAACACGCCCCGCTACGCATCGGCGACCTCATCGCGCTGCGCGTCGAAGGTCGCAACGCGCTGCAGGTCGCAATGGTGCGCTGGTTCAGGAACACCTTGCGCGGCAGCGGGCTGGAATTTGGTTGCGAGCTGCTGACCGATGACCCGCAGGCTGCCGCCGCGCGCTCCGAAGAATCTCCGGGCGGCCCTCTGCTTCCTGCAGTCGTGTTGCCGGACGATGGCCAAGAGGGCTCCGCGCCGATGGTGCTGGTTCCGGCAAAGAGCTTCGAGATCGAGCAAGCGATCGCATTACAGCACGGTGAGCGTGCCAATACGGCGGTTCTCACCAAGCTTGTCGAGCAAGGCCCGGGCTTCGAGCTCTATGAGTACATCGCGGTGAGCTGACGACGCCGATTCGGAGCGTCGTGGTTTGGATTAGCTACGCTGTGAGCGCGGAACTAGCGGCGAACATGCGCGCTTCCGCCACCCAGACCCTTCGGCAGAGGAAACACGACCTTTTCGACCGCGCCGTCGAGCTCGGTGATCCGCTCCGCGCCGAGCTCCTTCAGACGCCTAATGACTTCCTGCACCAGCACTTCAGGCGCAGACGCGCCGGCGGTGACTCCGACGCGACGCTTGCCGGCCAGCCACGCGGCCTGTAATTCTTCTGCCCGGTCGATCATATACGCCGGCGCGCCGCGTTTGGCCGCGACTTCTCGCAGGCGGTTCGAATTCGAGCTGTTGCGGCTGCCCACGACGATGACGACGTCGCACTGGGGCGCCAGCACCTTCACCGCGTCTTGCCGGTTCTGCGTGGCGTAACAAATGTCGTCCTTCTTCGGCCCGACGATGCTCGGAAAGCGGCGCCGCAACGCCGCGACGACCAGAGCGGCGTCGTCGATCGACAGCGTCGTTTGTGTCACGTAGGCGAGGTTTGCCGGATCGCGGACCTGCAGGCGCGCGACGTCCTCGGTCGACTCGACCAGATAGATGCCTCCGTCGGATTGGCCCATCGTGCCCTCGACCTCGGGGTGGCCCGCGTGGCCGATCATGACGACCTCGCGGCCGTGCTCGCGCATCTTGCTGACTTCGAAGTGCACTTTCGTCACCAAGGGGCAGGTCGCGTCAAATACCCTGAGACCGCGCGCCTCGGCTTCGGTGCGCACCGCGCGTGAAACGCCGTGCGCGCTGAAAATTACGATGCTGCCCGGAGGGACCTGCGACAGCTCGTCGACGAAGACCGCGCCGAGGCGTTCGAGCCCATCGACGACGAACTTGTTGTGCACGACTTCGTGACGTACGTAAATCGGCGCACCGAATTGCTGCAGCGCCTGCTCGACAATGGAGATCGCCCGGTCGACGCCGGCGCAAAAGCCGCGGGGATTGGCGAGAACGACGTCCATGTGGGACTTGTTCAGAGGTCTTAGTTCGCGGTGTCGGGTCGCTCGCGCCGCTGCCCGAAGCTGTCGAGAATGAGCAGAGCGGCGCCGACGGTGATCGCGCTGTCGGCGACGTTGAACGCTGGATAGTACCAGCGATCCCAATGAAACAGGAGGAAGTCGACGACGTAGCCGAGCGTGAGGCGATCCCACAGATTGCCCGCGGCGCCGCCGAGGATCAACGCCAGGCCGGCGCAATACCGACGGTCGCCGCCGCGCCGCAGCAGCCAGACGATGAGGCAGCCGGCGGCAATCGCGACCGCGGAGAAGAGGTACCGCGGCCAGCCCTCGACATCGCGCAGAAAGCTGAACGCGGCACCGCTGTTGAAGGCGAGCACCAGGCTGAAGAATCCGGTAACGACGCGCTCCTCTCCCGGCTGGAAGAGCGCGAGCATCGTGAGCTTCGAGAGCTGATCGGCGACGACGATAGCCAGACTCAATACGAGCCATGCCCACCAATGGCGCTCGTCAGCCATGCGAGTGTCGCACGCGCGTCACGCGAAGACGCGCGGCTCGCCGCCGCCGAACAGGTTGGCGACGCAGCGGCCGCAAAGTCCCGGATGCGTCGCGTCGATCCCGACATCCGCGCGGTAATGCCAGCAGCGCCCGCATTTGGAATGCGCGCTTCGGGTGACGCGTATCATTCGCTCGGCGCCCGGCGTGACCCGCGCGGCAGAAGTGATCAACACGAAACGAAGATCGTCGCCCAGGCTCGCCAGCGCCTCGTACTGCCCGGGCGGCGCCGTGATGTCGGCCTCCGCCTGGAGCGACGATCCGATCTCGCCGGCCTCGCGCGCTTCTTCGAGTTTCTTTAGCACCTCTGACCGGTACGAGCGGATGATGTCCCACTTCGCCGCAAACTCCGGCGCGAGGCCGAGGTCGGCGACTTCGTTGCGCCAGGTGTGGACGAATACGGTCGCGTCCTGCGGCCGGACGATGCGCCACGCCTCCTCTGCGGTGAAGCTCAGTATCGGAGCCATGAACTTGAGCATTTCGTCGCGGATCAGCGCCAGCGCTGTCTGCGCGGAGCGCCGGGCGCGACTCCCGTGCGCCGCGGTGTACAGGCGGTCCTTGAGGATGTCGAGGTAGAACCCGCCCAGCTCCTCGGAGCAGAAGGTCTGCAGCTGCTGCACGACCGGATGGAACTCGAATCTCGCGTAAGCCGCGGCAAACTCGGCGAAGTAGGAATGCGCGACGGCCAACGCGTGCCGATCGAGCTCGAAGAGTTCACGCGACGCAACCGCATCCTTCGACGCATCGAAGTCTGCCGTATTCGCCAGCAGGAACCGCAGCGTATTGCGGACGCGACGGTAACTCTCGACGACGCGCTTGAGGATCTCGTCCGAAATCGAGAGCTCGCCGGAATAATCGGTTGCGGCAACCCACAGTCGCAGTATCTCCGCGCCGTGGGTGCTCGACACCTTCTGCGGCGCGATGACGTTGCCTCGGGACTTGGACATCTTGAGCCCCGAGCCGTCGACGACAAACCCGTGCGTCAACAGCGCGTCGTAGGGCGGGCGGCCGTTCAGCATGCTCGACGTCAGTAGCGACGAGTGAAACCAGCCGCGATGCTGGTCCGAACCTTCGAGGTAGAGATCGGCCGGGAACCCGAGCTGCGGATCGCGCCGGAGCACGGTCTCGTGCGTCGACCCGGAGTCGAACCAGACGTCGAGCGTGTCGGTCAGCTTCCGGTACTTGACGGCGTCGACGCCGAAGTCCTCGTGCGTCGCATCGAACCAGGCCTCGATGCCTCCGCGCTCGACTTTCGACGCCGCGAGCTCGAGCAGCGCCGGCGTGTCGGGGTGCAGCTCGTCGGTCTCTTTGTCGACGAAGAACGGCAACGGGACGCCCCACTGCCGTTGTCGCGACAACGTCCAATCGGGTCGGTTCGCGATCATTCCGTACAACCGCGCCTTGCCCCAACCAGGATAAAACTTCGTCGCCTCGACGCCGCGGAGCGCGGTCGTCCGCAGCGTCTCGGCCGGTTTCACGCCGCGCCAGCCCGGAACGTCGTCCATGCCGGCGAACCACTGCGTCGTCGCGCGATAGATGATCGGCGTCTTGTGCCGCCAGCAGTGCATGTAGCTGTGCGTCCACGGCTCGGCGTGCAGCAGCGCGCCGACCTCGGAGAGCTTGGCGACGATTTGGGGCTTCGCCTCCCAGATGTTCATGCCGCCAAAAAAGGGGAGGCTCTTGACGAAGCGACCGTCGCCCTGCACGGGATTGAGGATCGCGTCGTCCGACATGCCGTAGCGACGACAGGAATTGAAGTCGTCGACGCCGTAGGCGGGCGACGAGTGGACGATGCCGGTGCCCTGCTCCAGCGTGACGTATTCGCCCAGGAGAACGGGTGCTTCCCGGTCGTAAAACGGATGTCGGAACGACAGGTGCTCGAGCGCCATCCCCTTGGCGGTTGCGAGCACACGTCCGTCGAGCCCGAACCGCTCGAGGCAGCGCCCCACGAGGTCCGCGGCGAGCAGCAGATGGCCGCGCTCGGTGAACACGAGCGCGTAGCTCAAGCCAGGATGCACATTGAGCGCCTGATTCGCCGGAATCGTCCACGGCGTGGTGGTCCAGATTACGGCGGCGACCGGGCCTTCAGGGATGGCATCGAGCCCGAAAGCGCGCGCGAGCTTCGCGCGCTGGGAGGAGTCCGTCAAGGGGAACGCAACGTCGATCGCGATATCTTCGCGATCCTCGTATTCGACCTCGGCTTCGGCGAGCGCGCTGTGGCAGTCGAAGCACCAGTTCACCGGCTTCAGTCCGCGGTAGAGATAGCCTTTTTCCAGAAGCCTGCCGAGAATGCGGATTTCGTCGGCCTCGTTGCGGTAACCCATCGTCGCGTACGCACGATCCCAGTCGCCCAGCACGCCGAGGCGCTGGAAATCTTCCTTTTGCAGCGCGATCTGCTCGGTCGCATAGGCACGGCAAAGGCGCTGCGTGTCGGCGATCGACAGGTCCTTGCCGTACGTCTTCTCGATTTGCACCTCGATGGGCATGCCGTGGCAATCCCAGCCCGGCACGTAAGGCGCATCGAAGCCGGCGAGCTGTTTGCTCTTGACGACGATGTCCTTGAGGATCTTGTTGACCGCAGTGCCGATATGGATCGCACCGTTCGCATACGGCGGGCCGTCGTGCAGCACGAACCGCGGCCGGCCGCGACTGGCGGCGCGGATCGCTTCGTACACCTTGCGCTCCTGCCAATCCTTGACCCAGCCGGGTTCCCGCCGGGCGAGGTCGCCGCGCATCGGAAAAGGCGTGTCGGGGAGATTCAGCGTCGACTTGTAGTCGGTCTTCGGATCGTCGGGCATCGTCGCTTGCGGTTATTTCTGGGTTGCAAAGTAATCGCGCGCCTGAACGACGTCGCTGTGAATCTGTCGCTTGAGCGCGTCGAGATCGGCGTAGCGCTCCTCGTCGCGCAATTTCTGCAGGAACTCAACGCGGATGCGCCGGCCGTAAATGGCGGCATCGAAGTCCAGCACGAACACCTCGAGCAATGGTCGCGCGCCGGCCTTGACCGTGGGGCGCACGCCGAGGCTCGCGACTCCCAGCCGCGGCACATCGTCGAGCCCGTGCACGCGCACGGCGAAGATGCCTGATAACGCCGGCTTGTGCCGCAAGGGCACGTTCGCCGTGGGAAATCCCAGGTTGCGACCGAGCTTGTCGCCGTGCGCAACCCGCCCGATGATGGCGTAGGGCCGGCCAAGCATGCTCGCCGCGCGCTCGAGCTCGCCGCTGGCGAGCGCAGCGCGGATGGCGCTGCTGGACACGCGTTCGGCGTCCACCGTCACGGTTGGCATCGCTTCGACGCTGAAGGTTCGCGCCGAAGCGCGCAGCACCGCGAGATCGCCCGACCGGCCGCGACCGAAACGGAAATCCTCGCCGACGAGCACCCAGCGCGTCCCCAGTGCGCGCACGAGCGCATCGTCGATGAACTGTTCTGCGGTCAGCTTCGCCAAGCGGGCATCGAAGCGCGCGATGTACGCTCGGGCGATGCCGAGCTTCGCGAAGAGCTCGAGCTTGCCGCGCAGCGTCGACAGTCGCGGTGGCGCGGTCTCGCGAGCAAAAAACTCGCGCGGATGCGGATCAAAGGTGAGAACCGCGGGCGGCAGCCCGAGATCCTGGGCGGCTTCCACGAGGCGGTTGAGCATCGCCTGGTGCCCGCGATGAACACCGTCGAAGTTGCCGATGGTCAGAGCGACGTGATCTGCGCCGTGATTCGAAGCGATCGGAATTCCGCGGTAGACCTGCACGCCTGGAGGCTCTTTGGGGTGCCGCGGCAGCAGCCGGAAGGCATTGAAAAACTTCGATTTTACCGGCTCGATCGCCCTGCGGTCCAGCAGCGTTTGCGGCGCGCGCTATGCTGGCGCCGGTCCCGGCCATTCCCGCCATCCGGCGAGGAGCGGGAAGTACAAACCCAGACGGATTGGCCGCCCGTCAAGCGAGCGCATCGCCCCGGCGTACGCGCCGAGTTGTGCTTGGTAGCGCTCGCGCTCGTTGTCGAGAAACGCGTCTACACCAGTGCCCTCGTGCTGCGACAGCTTGAAGTCGACGATCCAACGTGTGCCGTCGGCATCGACGAAGGTACGGTCGAGTACGCGGTGAACAAAGGCACCATCGCGCCATTCGGTCAGCGCGAACTCGCTGTGCGCGTCGGCATGCTCCGGGTCGAAGAGCCAACGGCCTCGCGGATCGGCCAGCGTCGTCCGGATACTCGCCAGCACCTGCTCCACGGCGGCGGTGGCCTCGGCGCCGGTGAATCCGAGCGCGGAAAGCGCTTGCGCGACTCGCGGGCGCTGCGCCTCCACGCGCGCGGGCGTCCATCGCTCGACCCCGTCCTCGGCGATCTGCCGCAGGAGCCGGTGGGCGACCGTCCCGATCTGCCGCGCCGTTTCGCGCACCCAATCGAACTCGACGGGCTCACTCTCGAGACGCACGTCAGGCGCTGCCGGCAGCTCCAGCACGGGAGGAGGCGGCAGGCGCCAGGCCTGCGGCAGACGCGTAAGGGGCACACCCGTTTCCGCAAGCTGTCGCGGATCTGCGGGCGCGCCCACGCGAACCACCGGCGCTTCGCTCTGCAGAGCGGGCCAAATCGCCGCGAGCGAAGAGCCGCGAGCAGGGGCCTTCCAGCGCGCATTGCCCTCGACATCCCGGTCGACGGCGAGAGTTGCGGTCAGGTGCAGGTTCCTCCTCGCTCGCGTACAGCCGACATAGAGCAACCGCCCGAGTTCCGCGTCGTCCTCTGCGGCAGCGAGCGAACGCAGGTACGCATAGACCGGATCGTCATCGCTGTTGTCCATGGTTCGTGCCCTGATCGGCGCGAGCAGCAACCCGGCGGGGCGTTGACGCCAGAGGAGCAGCTGCGATTCGCTGCGCTTCGGGCCGCGCGCCATGCCGGGCATGATGACGACATCGAATTCGAGGCCCTTGGCGCGGTGCAAGGTCATGATGCGCACCCGGGTCGCAGAATCGATCTCTTCTTCCGCGTAAAGCACATCGAGCGCTGCGGCGAACGCCGGCCAGTCGGGTACGTCGGCCCCCACCGCATGGTCGTCGAGCAGCGCAAACACGCGTTCGGCGGCCGGAAGATCGATCGCCTCGGTGACGCAGGCAGGCCCGCCCAGCGCGAGCCACGCGCCACGCACCATCGTCGCCAGCGGCAGCCGCCCGCGGTCGCGCAGCGCCGGTGCAATGACGCTGGCAAACCGCTCCAATCGCAGGCGACCGTCCGGCGAGAGCCGCGCCAGCGCCTCCGCGGTTCGTCCGCCGCCAGCGGCCTCGCTCAGCGGTGCGCTCCCGCAAACTTCGACGATCGCGAACATGTCCGGCAAGGTCAATCCGCACCACGGGGCGCGCAGCGTCGCCAGCCAGGCCGCGCGATCCCCGGGCTGCACCAGCGCATGGGCCAGCGACGCCAGATCGAGCAGCGCCTGGCGCTCGGACAGCCGATCGAGGTCCACCGCCGCGAACGCGACGCCGGCCGCGCGCAACGCCGGCAGCAGCTCGGACAAATCGGCACGCTTGCGTACCAGTACCGCGATGTCCTTCGCGTCGGTCGCCAGCGCCGCCCGGACTCGCGACACGACGGTCGCCGCTTCTTCCGCATCGTCGACGGAAAGATCGATTGTTACGGCCGGCTCCGGCCCCGATTCGCGCATGGCAACCGCAGGCTTGAATGCGACCGCACCGCGCCCGGGCTCGTCGCGCGGGGAGAGCACTTGCGGGAAAATGCGGTTCACCCATTGCACCAAGCCACAATGCGAACGGAAGTTGTGCGCCAGTGTCAGCGGCTCGAGCGCTACCCCGCCGATGCGGCGCCGTCGCTGCGCTTCGAGAAACAGGCTGACGTCAGCGTCGCGGAACCGGTAGATCGACTGCAACGGATCGCCGACGAGAAAGAGCGTCCGGCCGTCCCCGTGCGTCCAGCCGGCGGTGAGGCTCTCTATCAACTCGCACTGCGCGAGCGAAGTGTCCTGAAACTCGTCCACGAGCAGGTGCTCGATGCGCGCGTCGAGCGAGAGCAACAGATCGGAGGGCACATCGTCCGTCATCAGCGCGCGCACGGCGATCAGTGTCGCTTCGCTGAAATCGATCGCGCTCGCTTGCGCGAACACGAGCTCGAGCCGCGCCGCAACGCGCGGCAGCACTGCGAGCAGCGCCTCGATGTACGACCAGGCAGCGTCGTCGTAGCGCGGCGGTGGCAGCTTGCGCACGGCGTGCAGCGCGGCGGCAAGCCCCGGCACCGCGGCGAGACTGCTCAACAGGTCTTGCATCGCCCGCTTGCACGCGTCGCGTTCGGCGTCGTCGCCACCGCGCGCGTTGACCCTGGGCGGGAAGCCCCGCTTCGCAGTCAAGCTCCGCGGAAATGTCCCTCTCCGCGTCAGCAGCCAATCGGCGATCGCCCGCCAGTGAGCGAGCCCATCGGGATGCAAGCGCGGAAGCTCGCCACGCCCGGCGCTTGCCGCCAGCGGGTGCGCGGCATCCCCGGCGATGAGATTCCCCGCGGCGTAGCGGAGGAGCTCCGTCAGTGGTGCCAATGCAGCGCGCGGGAGGAGCGCCTCCAGCGCGGCGAGCTCGGCCTGGATTTCCGCAGTCAATGCGTCTTCCAGCGCGGCTCGCAGCGTGGTCGCGTCCGCCGTCACGAGGCGGGGCAACCATTGCTCACGCCTGCCGAGCAGGCTTGCAATCAGCGCGACGACCCGATCCGCGTCGTTGTCCAGGCGCTCGAGCAACCGCCGCCACACGGCGTCGTCAGCGGGCGCGGCGTCGAGCTCGGCCCGGGCAGCTTCGACATACATCGGCTCGGCGCGCTCAACCAGGCGCGGCAATGCGCCCAGCTTCACCGTCAGCGGCGCCTGCCGCATCAGCGCCACGCACAACGCGTCGATCGTATGCACCTGCAAGCGCGCCGGATGCGCAAGCAGATTCCAGCCGAGCGCCGCGTCACGTTCCAGCGCCGCCGTCGCGAGACGCCGGGTCAGAGCGCGATGCGGTTCGGCCGGTGATGTTGCGGTCGCGTCGCGCAACGCGGCGAGAATGCGCTGGCGAATTTCGCCCGCAGCCTTGCGCGTGAAGGTCATGGCGACAATCGCTTCGGGCTGCTCGACGCGCGCGAGCAGCGCAAGATAGCGCTGGAGCAGGAGCTCGGTCTTGCCCGAACCCGCGGGCGCCTGGACGATAAACGAGCGCGTTACCTCCAGCGCCAGCGCGCGCGCATCGTTGTCGCCTGCGGCGCGGGTGTCACTCATCGCCCGCATCGCCGTCTTGTGTCCTGCGCACCGACTCGATCCGGCATAACGCCTGCAAGCCGCAGCTCCTGCAGGGCGAGGGCGAAGCGCGAGGCGTGACCGACGCGTGGCCCGCCGCGATCTCTGCGGCGAGTGCTCCGAGGCGCGCGTGCCACCACGTCTCGAGCGTGGTCCAGTCGCCGCGCGGGCCGACGGAACCCACGGCGGAGAGCCCGGGCCAGGCGCCTTCGTCAGCGGTGACGCCCACCGCGTACACGGCGCCAGGGCATAACTGAACATAGGCCGCGGCGCGCACAGGAAGCTCGGGCGCCACAGCGCGTTGCGCGAGGGTATACATGCCGAGCTGCGCCGCGCGCGGTCGGGCATCGAACCACCGCCCCGGTTTGTCGACCCGTCCGGTCTTGTAATCGAGGACCGCTAGCCCGCCGTCGGCGAGCGCGTCGACTCGATCGACCCGCAACCGGAACTCGAGCCCGCCGAGTCGCAGTATTTGCAGCGCTTCGATGTCTTGTACGACAAAGGGCGGGCGGTTGCGTTCGATCGCCAGCCACGCGGCGAGCACCGCCGCGAGCCGTCGCGCTTCGCTCTCGCGCACGAGCGGTGGGACGTGGCGCCAGCGCGTTTGCGGCAGCGCCTCGAGCCCGCTCTGCACGGCAGCGTCGATCCGCGCTGCGAGCATCGCGGCATCGAGATCCAACATCGCCGCGCGATGCGCGACCGCACTCCAGAAAGCGGCCAGGGCCGCATGCACCAGCAACCCGCGCTCCAGCCGTGACAATCCCGTCAACGGTCGCGGCCACGGTTCGGCGCCGAGGCGGTGGCGGGCGGCGGCCTGGAACGGGCAATCGCTCTGTATCGCGACGATGCGCGAGCCGCCGCGTATGCTGCTCCCCGCCGCGAGCGGCGGCGCCCGATCGTCGGCGATCGTTTCCAGCGTGGCACTTTCGGCGACCGCGCGCCACCACGGTTGCGCACCGGGCGGCAGGGACACCTCAGGGTATTCCAGGATCAATGGCGACGGCGACAGCTCATGGTCATCGGCGCTCGCCGCCGAGCTGAAAACGACCTCGGTTGCGGCCACCGCAAAACGCGAGGTCAGCATCTCGGCATATTTGAGCTCACGCTTCGCGCTGGCGCGTGGCACATCGCGTTCCCGCTGCCACGCGATAGGCAGGAGCGGATTCGGGACCGGTGCCGGAGGCCAACGATCGGCCGTGAGCCCGGCGACCCAGAGCGCGTCGAACGTGAGCCCCGTCCCTTCGAGCACGCCCAGGATTTCGATTGGCGCCGCGCTGCCTTCGGGCTGAAATACGGTGCCTTGCAGCAGCGTTCGCAGCGCTTCGATCGCGCGCCCCGCCTCGAGCTTCGGCATGACCGCGCCCAGACTTGCAAACTGCCCGAGCACGTGCTCCCACGTTTCTCGCGCCTGATATTCGCCGCTATCGAGCGGGCGCGAGCCAGGCCAGCCCGCGTTGACGAGCCACGCACGCCACGCATCCGCCCACTCGCGGGGACTCGCCGGCAATGCGCGGCGGAACGCTTCGCGTCCGGCACGCCATTGCAGAGCCAGTTCGGGAGAGCGCGTTGCCAGCGCCGCAATCGCCTCGCCCAGCGTCACTTCGCGGCAGCCATCGTGGAGCCAGTCGCGCTCGATGCCGGCGCGCAGCGACCACGCCTGGTCGGCGGCGGGGAGATAGGGCGAACGCAGCAGGACCGCGGCAGCACCGGGCGCGAGTCCCGACCCCGCGAGCGCGATCAGATCCAAAGCCGTCGCGACCACGGGCACCGATGCGAGCTGCACTCCGAGGGAAATCTCGAAGGGCAGCGCCGACGTTGCGGCTCCGGGCAGGATCGTGCCCGGGCAAAGGATGTCTTCCGCCAGGGTGAGGACCTCGTTACGGCGGTGTGCAAGGTCCTCGACGACAATGCCGATGCGCGCCGCGGGTTGCCGCACCACGTGGGCACGCGCCCAACCGAGCGCTGCGACGAGCTCGTCGCGTGGAGTCGTCGCGATTGTGCGGCACGGGTGCCGCTGCGGCGCCGGCAGCGTATCGAGCCTGCGTATCTCGGTGCCTGCGGCGACGAGCGCGGCGCACAACCGTTCCTGCTGCGGCGTGAGCTCGATGAAGCCCGCCATGACCACTGCGCAACCTCGACGATGGGCGCGGCCGACGATGGGCGCCAGAACCTCCGGGACCTGTGCCAAATCTCGCGCATCGATGCGCCGCAGCGCTGCGAGGAACTGCTCCGCCCAACGGACGAATATCGATGCATCGTCGGTTGCGTCGAGTGCGCCGCGCCACGCGCGCCAGCTCTCGCCGCCCGCTCCCCACTCGTGCACGAGCGTCCAGGCTTCGGCCGCAAGCATGGCGGCACCGTGCGGATAGAGCAGCGATACGCCATCGGTATCGACAATCCGCCGCCACAAGATCGCGGCCTGCGCCGGAGTCAACAGCAGCGCCGCGTCCGTTACGGCGTCGGCCAGGATCGCCTCGTCCCACAATGATGCCAACCAGCTCGGATAGGGAAGGATCGTCGGCGTCGGCCACGCGGTGCGACCGGCCGAGCGCTGCGCAACGTCGAATTCCCGATGCAGAAAGCGGGCGAGACGACGATTGGGTGTAACGATGGCGGCGCCTTCGGCCAGCGCCGAATGCAGAGCGGGATTCACAGGCTCAATGGTAGCCGAGCCGCCCTGCGCAGGCGTTTCGATACTAGCGTTGGAGGAGGTTTGAGGCGGCCATTGCCGCAGGCGGTTCAGTCATCGCCGGCGGCCGCCGTTACCGCCGCGCTCGCGGTTGCATGCGGAGTTGGACCGTGCGCTGGAGCGTTTGGTGTGTCGTCAGTCGTAAGCGCTACGGGTTCAGGAGATTCACCCATGCGCATCAGAACCTTCCATTCGCCGCACCAGTCATCGTCGCGCACGAGAGGCCAAACGCCTTCGACGACATACGCCCTGGCCGTGGCAGGGTTTAAATGCGGCGAGTGCCGGCGGCACTGGCCCTGCATCGGTGCCTTGCCATCGGTCGGCCGCGCTCGCCTGCGGTCGTAGAACGCGCAGCTCAAGCATTTTTCCACGTTGTTGTCCGCCGTCACGACGACCTCCTGAGCGGCCGGCGCTTGTCTTTCCTGCGCGCCCACCATGTCGCTTACCTCGGCGGGAAGTTTGCCACGGTCGTTGCCAGCACGCGCTCGGACGAACAGTCGAACCTCAAGACTGAGCGCGCGTCGCGCGTTCGGTGCCGCCTTATTTGTGAATTGTCGGCGTCGAGCGCGGCGTCCGTTGCGCGGCCCATTGCCGTGGCCGATCGAACAACGGCCGCAGGTAGCATGAGCGCCCTGCGTAGCGCGCACTGATCGATACGTCGTGCATCGCCGAGCGCGCTGCCGCGCGCGGAGCGATTGTAAGTCGGTTGCAGTTCCTCGGGTCGGCGCGGGCCTGCCGCAACGCCGGTGTCAGGCGGCCCATGCACTTACCGCCGCCATCAGCGGCGCCGGTACTTCCTGAACATGACGCGGCCAAAAGGCGGCTCGCTGGTCCAGACACGACTTGAGTTCCGCATCTGCTTCGTCGGACGCCCGCTGCAGCGCTGCGTCGTAGACGCTACGCCGGTACGGATCGGACAACACCGCGTACGACTCTTGAAGCAAGCGCACGAACGTTTCGTCGGGATCGCCGTTCAGCCGTTTCTTAAGCGTGTGGTAGGCGGCTTCGATTCGCGTCGACGACGCGCCAGGGGGCAATTCGAGGTAGTCGTAGTGCGTATAGAGCACGGTAGTCTCCTGATCCGGGTAAGTGCCTTGGGCGAGTCGCCCTTGCAGTGGAATCAGCAACATCTATGCCATGGCTGCGAAAGGCCTTTCGCGGCCGCGAGCAACCCCATGATTTTTTGGATAGCTGCGCGGCGCGGACCCGGCATTCCTGGGCGGTGTGGCCGGGGTTTCCCGACCTGCCCCCGGAGTGACTTTCGCTGCCGCGCTGCGGCAGTTCCGAACGGCGCCGTACCAGGATTCCCTTAGATCATCTTGAGCGTGCTCGGGCCCGACGGCGGCGGAAAGAGGCGGTCGATTTCCGCATGCAGAGCCTGCGGCAGCGTTACGTCCAACGCGCTCAAATTGTCGTGTACATGCGCCGGGTCGCTGGCCTTCGGGATGGCGGCCACATTCTCCTGCGCGAGCAGCCAAGCCAACGCGAGTTGCGCCGGCGTGAAACCTGCGCGCTTGGCGAGCGCACGCAAGCCGCTGTTCCTGAGAAGCCTGCCCTCGTCGAAGGGCGAGTACGCCATGACGGCGATGCTGTGACGGCGGCACAGCGGCAAGAGGTCCCACTCGGTGCCGCGGCACCCGAGGTTATAGAGCACCTGATTCGCGGCGCAATGCCCGCCGTCAGGAATGCCCAGCAGCTCATCCATGTCGGAGCGATCGAAGTTGGATACGCCCCAAGCGCGAATGCTGCCGGCGTCGCGCAAGCTTTCGAACCCTGCGATCGTTTCCGCCAGCGGGACGTCGCCACGCCAGTGCAGCAGATACAAGTCGAGGCGATCGGTGGACAAACGCTTGAGACTGCGCTTGCACGCCGCGACGACGCCGCGCCGGCTCGCGTTATACGGATATACCTTGCTTACCAGAAACGCCTCGTCGCGCCGGCCGGCGATGGCCTCGCCGACGACCTCCTCGGCTTCTCCCTCGGCGTACATCTCGGCGGTATCGATAAGGGCCATGCCGAGGTCGATTCCCAAACGCAAAGCGGCAACTTCGCTCGCGCGCTCGCGCTTCCTTTCGCCCATGCGCCAGGTGCCCATTCCCAGCGCGGGCATCGTCGCACCGGAAGGCAAAGAAACACGCGGGATCGATCGGGTCATCTCGGAAAGGGGCAGGCGACACCGGCCTGCCAGCATACCGCAACGACCCGCGAGCAGTGGCGAGGGTTAAAATGAAGCGATGCCACTCGATCCTCCCCTTCGCTCGCCAGCACAGCGCATCGTCGTTCGAGGCGCATGTCCGCACGATTGTCCGGATACGTGCGCTCTCCTGACCACGGTGGAGGACGGCCGCGCGATCAAGGTCGAAGGCGCGCCCGATCATCCGACCACGCGCGGCACGCTGTGCACGAAGGTCGCGCGCTATCTCGATCGCACTTATTCCGCCGAGCGGGTGCTGCATCCGCTGCGGCGCAAAGGCGCGAAGGGCGCCGGCCACTTCGAGCGCATCGGCTGGGACGAAGCGCTGGCCACGATCGCCGCGCGCTTCAAGGAGATCGCCGCTTCTCCCGACGGTCCCCAGGCGATTCTCCCCTACAGCTACGCCGGAACGATGGGCCTGCTGCAGTACTGCTCGATGGATCGGCGCTTCTTCCACAAGCTCGGTGCATCGCTGCTCGATCGCACGATCTGCTCGAGCGCCGGCAAAGCCGGGTATGTCGCAACCATCGGGGCGACGATCGGGACCGATCTCGAACAATTCGAAAACGCCAAACTCATCCTGATCTGGGGCTCCAACCCGATCGTCTCGAACCTGCACCTGTGGAGCCGCGTGCAAGAGGCGAAGCGCCGTGGCGCGAAACTGATCGCGATCGATCCTTACCGCAGCCAGACCGCGGAAAAGTGTCACGTGCACCTCGCGCCGCTGCCGGGCACCGATGCCGCGCTGGCGCTGGGCGTGATGAACGTGCTCGTCGCGGAGGACCTGCTCGATCACGACTACATCGCGCGCTACACGCTGGGCTTCGATCAACTGAAGGAGCGCGTGCGCGACTATCCGCCGCAGCGCGTCGCGCAGATCACCGGTCTTGCAGCCGACGACGTCGTCGCACTGGCGCGGGACTACGGCACGATCAAGCCCGCGGCGATCCGCCTTAATTACGGCATGCAGCGGCACGCCGGCGGTGGCATGGCGATGCGGACCGCGGCGTGCCTGCCTGCTCTGGTCGGCGCCTGGCGAGATCCGGCGGGCGGTGCCCTGCTCTCTTCGAGCGGCACCTACCCCGTCGACAGCGCGGCGCTCGAGCGGCCCGACCTCATCTGGAACAATCCGCGCATGATCAACATGTCGACGATCGGCGACGCGTTGCTCGAAACGAAAGATCCGCCGATCCGCGCGATCTACGTATACAACTCGAATCCGGTCGCGGTCGCGCCCGAGTCGGTGAAGGTCGTCTCCGGATTTTCCCGCGTGGACCTGTTCTGCGTGGTCCACGACGTGTTCCTGACCGATACCGCCGACTACGCGGACATCGTCCTCCCGGCGACAACGCAGCTCGAGCACGTCGACGTGCACTCTTCATACGGGCACCTGTACGTGCTCGCCAACAACCCGGCGATCGCACCCGTAGGCGAATCCAAGCCGAACACCGAGGTCTTCCGGCTTCTGGCCGAACGGATGGGGTTCGAGGAACCGTGCTTCCGCGAAAGCGACGAGGACATCGCCCGCCATGCCTTCGTCGTTGCGCATCCGCGCGCGCAAGGACTCGATTGGGAGACGCTCAAGCGAGAGGGGTGGCAACGGCTCAACGTGCCGGCGCAGTTCGCCCCGTTCGCGGAAGGCAACTTTCCCACGCCCTCGGGCAAGTGCGAGTTCTATTCCGAAACGCTGCGGCGTCAGGGCGTCGATCCGCTGCCGACATACACTCCGCCGCGCGAGTCCGTCGCCAGCAATCCGGCGCTCGGCGCACGGTTTCCGCTGGCGATGATCTCGCCCCCTGCGCGCAATGCGCTCAACTCGTCCTTCGCCAACCTGCCGACGTTTCTGGAAAGCGAAAAGACGCCGCACCTGGAGATCCATCCCGACGATGCGCTGGCGCGCGGCATCGCGAGCGGGGACAAGGTGCGCGTGTTCAACGAGCGCGGCGCGCTCGTCCTGGCGGCGCGCATTACGGATCGGGCCCGGCCCGGCGTCGTCGTTGCGCTGTCGATCTGGTGGCGCAAGCTCTCGCCCGACGGCACCAACGCCAACATGGTCACCGGCCAGGCGCTGACGGATCTGGGACGCGCCGCGACCTTCTACGATTGTCTCGTCGAAGTCGCCCGCAGTAGCCCGGGATGACCCCGGACCCGATCCGGGGGATTCCCGGGGCGGCGCTTCGATGTTGCACGTTCCCGGGAATCGCCGCTACGCGGCTCAACCCAGCATTGGTAGCCCGGGATGAGCCTTTGCGAATCCCGGGACAGCGCTCCGACGTTGCATGTCCCGGGTATCGCCGCCACGCAGCTCAACCCGAGCTACGAACCGGCCGCGAGCGGTCAGGGCGTCTTGCGCACCAGTCCGACCATTACCCCGAAGATTTCGAGCGAGCCTTCGGGTCGAAGCACCGGATAGGCCTTGTTTTCGGGGCGCAAGATGAAGTGGCCGCGATCGAGATCGAGGCGCTTGAGCGTAAATTGATTGTCGACAATGGCGACGACGATGTCGCCGCGTCGCGCCGCGCTGCGCTTCTCGACGACGACGAGATCGCCATCGAGAATTCCTGCGTCCTGCATCGAATCGCCCTTGACCCGCACCAGAACGGTCTGCGAGGGGCGCTCGATCAGGTAATCGTCTAGCGTCAGCGCATCGGTGGGTGCGTCGTCGATCGGGCTAGGCAGCCCTGCATGGACCGGAGAGTCGGCAAGGGGCCGCGCGAAAAAGCGCCGCGTCGGCGCCAGGCGCCGGTCCGGCGTCGATTCCACGAAGCCGGCGAGCTTGAGCCGGGCCACCAGCGCCGCGACCGATGACTTGGAGCGCAGCCCGAGCAAGCCGCCGATCGAAGCATACGAAGGCAGCACATGGTGGCGCGCGTAATAATCCTGCAGCGCGCTGAGATAGGAACGATCGTTCGACATAGGGTGCTAGACTAGCGAACGATCGTTCGCTTTGTCAAGCTCGTCGACCATGTTCGCTCCCGCCATCGCGTTCGTCGATCTCGAAACGACCGGCACGGCAGCGCCGGCCGATCGCGTGACCGAGGTCGGGATCGTCCGCATCGATGGCGGAGCGCGGGTCAGCGAGTGGAGCACACTGGTCAACCCGGAATGCAGCATTCCACCGGCAATCCAGGCGCTGACGGGCATCACCAACGCCATGGTCGCCAAGGCGCCGACGTTTAGCCAAATCGCGGACGACGTTGCCGGACAGATCGGCGGTTCTGTCTTCGTCGCCCACAACGCGCGCTTCGATTACGGCTTTCTCAAGCACGAGTTCGGTCGCCTCGGGCGCTCGTTTACGGCAAAGGTCCTTTGCACCGTCAAGCTGTCGCGACGGCTCTATCCGCACGCGGGGCGGCACAATCTCGATGCCGTGATCGCGCGTCATTCACTCGCCGTGAGCGACCGCCACCGCGCCTTGGGGGACGCACGCATCCTCTGGGAGTTCGTGCAGGCGCTGTATCGTGACAAGCCGGCGGCCGAAATCGATTCCGAGGTCGGCCGCATTCTCAAGGCGCCAAGCCTCCCTTCCCAGCTGCCTGCCGACGCGCTCGACGCGATACCCGAAGCGCCGGGCGTGTATCGCTTCTATGGACTCAACGCTCTGCCGCTCTACGTGGGCAAGAGCATCAACCTGCGTGCTCGCATCGTCGCGCACTTCTCCGCCGATTATCGCAGCGCGAATGATATGCGGTTGTCCGCCGAGATTACGCGCATCGAAATCGAGGAAACCGCGGGTGAATTGGGCGCCCTGCTGCGCGAATCGCGACTGGTGAAGACGCTGCTGCCCGCGTACAACCACCGGCTGCGACGACGCGCCGACATGGTGGCGCTCTCGATCGCCGCCGAACCCGAAGCTCCCGATTACGTCCGCTCGGACGCCATCGATCCGCGTGCTCTCGACGATCTGTACGGACCGTTCGCATCGAGGCGCCAGGCGCGTGAAGCACTGCGCGCGATCGCCGCCAAGTCGGCCTTGTGCTGGACCGCGCTCGGCTTGGAGCGCCGCAAGGGCCCTTGTTTTGCCCGCCAGGTGCGCAAATGCGCCGGGGCCTGCGTCGGCGCCGAGCAGCCGTCCGAGCATCACGCGCGCTTGCGCGACGCTCTGGCGCGGCACGCGCTCAAGCCCTGGCCCTACACGGGGACGATCGGCGTGCGCGAAACCTCGCTCGCCGGCGGGCGGATCGAACTTCATGTGTTCCGTGACTGGTGCTGGCTGGGGACGGCGCGCGACGAGTCCGAGCTGCATGAAATCCTCGAGGCGCCGCCGCGCTGCGCCTTCGATCTCGATATTTACCGCGTCCTCGTTAAACAGCTGCCGCGAGCGACGATCCTGCCGCTCGAGCAGCCATACGGCGGAGGCTCTATCAGCCGTCCTCCTACGACGGCATCAAGGAGTCCGACAGCAGAATAGGACAGGCGCCGATTCCTCCGGCGCGCAGCGCTCCACACAATTCAGCGCAGACTTTTCATGGTGTCGGCGATGGTGGTTTGCCCATTCGACTGTCATTGGTGCGATGCGGCAAGCTGCCGCTTTGCTGGCTGCGAGCTCACCGCGGAGCCGCCGCTCGCGCCGTGTGCCGATTGCGGCGCTCTGGTGACCGTTCCGGCGACCTTGGACATCTGCATCGAATGCATTGCGCTGGTGGTGCCGGCGCGCACCGAGGCCTGACCCATGCCCCGCGCGATCTGGAAAGGCGCTATCACCTTCGGCCTCGTGCACATTCCGGTGGAGCTCTACCCCGCCGAGGAACGGCGCGAGTTCAAGTTCTCGATGCTCGACAAGCGCGACTTCTCGCCCGTCGGCTACAAGCGGTACAGCAAGAAGACCGGCAAGGAAGTCGAGTGGAGCGACGTCGTCAAGGGTTACGAGCACGAAAAGGATCAGTATGTCGTGCTGTCCGATGAGGACTTCCGGCGCGCAAACGTCAAGGCATCACAAACGATCGAGATCGAGACTTTCGTCCCCGCCGGGGAAATTCCACCACAGTTCTACGAGACGCCCTATTACCTCGTTCCGGCGGCGCGCGGCGAGAAGGTCTATGCGCTGCTGCGGGAAACGCTGCGCTCGACCGGCCGCGTCGCGATCGCCGAAGTCGTCATCCGCACGACGCAGCACCTGGCGCTGGTCGTCCCAAGCGAGCGCCTGCTCATGCTGATCACGCTGCGCTATCCCGACGAGCTGCGCGGCACTGAAGGATTGTCGCTGCCGGCCGAAGGGCTGAAGGGCGCGCGGGTCACGCCCAAGGAGGTCGAGCTCGCCAAGCGGCTGGTCGATGACATGACCGAACACTGGAAGCCTTCGGAATTTCACAACACGTATCACGACGATCTGATGCGGCGGATCAAGGAAAAGATCAAGGCCGGACAGACGAAAGAGATCACCAAACCCGAACGCGCCGGAGAGGCCGAGCCTCGTTCCGCGCAGGTCATCGATCTTGCCGCGCTGCTGCGGCAGAGCCTCAAGCAGGGTGGCGGAGCTTCGAAGAAGGCCGAAGCGTCACCCGCCACCGCCAAGACTCGCGCGACGCGGCGTGGGCCGTTGCGCGTGGTCGCCGGCCGCAATTCCGAGGCCAAAGCGCCGGCGAAGCGCAAGCGCGCCTGAGCGCGGAAGGACCCGGACATGAAGACCAAGACCGCGCGTGCCGCGCGCAAGGCCGGCCCGATGGCGGAACCCAAGCCGCCGTTCCCCAGGCAGCACCAGGTGGCGCCAGGGCTCGAGTCGAAGCTCAAGCCGCGCCCGCGCTATCAGGCCGAAGCCTACAAGGCGGCCGGTAAGCTCGAGGGAAGGTCCGCCCTCATTACCGGTGGCGATTCCGGCATCGGCCGCGCGGTCGCGTTGCTGTACGCACGCGAGGGTGCGCGTGTCGCAATCACCTACCTTCCCGAGGAGCAGTCCGATGCCGACGAGACCAAGCGCATCGTCGAATCGACCGGTGCGCAGTGCGTGCTGCTTCGCGGCGACTTGACCGACCCGACGTTCTGCCTTTACGCCGTCGAGGCAACCGTGCGCGAGCTCGGCGGGTTGGACATCCTGGTATCGAACGCCGCGCACCAGAGCCGCAAGCAATCCCTGGACGAGCTCACCGACGCCGAGCTCGAGCGGACGTTCAGCACCAATGTCTACGCGTATTTCCGGCTTGCGCGCGCGGCTCTCAAGCACATGAAACCCGGCGCTGCGATCATCGCCACGAGTTCTGTTACCGGCATCAAGGGATCGAAGGAATTGCCCGACTATTCCGCGACCAAGGGCGCGATCAATGCGTTTACCAAGACGCTGGCACAGGAGCTCATCGAGCGCGGCATCCGTGTCAATGCAGTCGCTCCCGGCCCGTGTGGACGCCGCTCAATGCCTCGGATGCAGGCACTCCGCCCGAAAAGGTGGCCCGATTCGGAGCATCGAAGCCGATGGGGCGTCCAGCGCAACCCGAGGAGCTCGCGCCGGCGTACGTATTTCTGGCTTCGAACGCCGACTCTTCGTACATCACCGGCACGGTGCTGCAGGTTATGGGCGGCGAAACCACCGGCGGTTGATGGCGCCGACCTTTCGGTAAGCAACGCCCCTTGTACGCAGGCCGCGGGTTGTCCACCACGCGAGCCGCGAGTCCGCACGCAGATTCCTTTTCGTCCTACAACAAGATCAGCGTCGGTCTGATTGTCTCAGTGGCTGCAAAGGGGATACTCGACCGGAGCTTTGCTCGGGAAAAAACCTATGATCGGCGTAGTCGTCCCGGTTCACGACGAGGAAAAGCTTCTCGGTAACTGCCTAGACGCAGTGCAACGCGCAGCGATGGATCCTCTTCTCGACTCCGAGCCCGTAGAAGTCATCGTCGTGCTCGACGCCTGCGCCGACCGGTCCGCGGCGATCGCGGTACAGCACAAGGCGCAAATCGTATCGCTGTATGCACGCTGCGTGGGCGCCGCCAGGGCGCTGGGTGCTTCGTTGGCAATGGACAAACGGCGCCCGCTGGATCGCCTTTACCGATGCGGACACGACCGTGCCCCCGAACTGGCTGAGCGCGCAGCTCGATCTTTACGCCGACGCGGCCTGCGGACAGGTATGGGTCGAGGATTGGTCCGGGTATCCCTCCGGCGCCCGCGAGCGCTATCTCAGGGACTACAGCGGAGAAAGCCGTCATATCCATGGCGCGAATCTCGAAATATCCGCGGCGGCGTACCGGACCGCCGGAGGTTTTGCCGCGCTGCCACTGGGCGAAGACGCGGCGTTGGTTTCTTCGCTGCTCGAACGCAAAGGCGACGTCCGCTTCGCGGGGCCGCCGCACGTCGCGACCAGCGCCCGCTGGGAAAGCACGATCGAAGGCGGGTTTGCCGCCTTGTTGCGCGGACTGCGCGAGCAGAGTATCGCGGAGGCCGCGGTCGAACCGCTCGCTGCCTAGTTTTACTGTGTTAGAAATAACAAGCTATTATGTGCCCATCTTCAACCGCTTTGTCAAGGAGGTGGGGAGATGGGAAGTGCCACAGACCGTTTTGAGGAGTACGTGTCGTTGATGGCGCAACAGTTGGGGCACGCCGACCGCGTGGAGCCGTTTCGCGGCTACTGCACCGGGCTGCTGTTGCCGGTACAGCGCAAGAGTGTGGAGCCGATGGCCGCGCATCTGGCCCCGGAGCGCGTGCGCTCGGAGCATCAACGGTTGCATCATTTCGTGGCCGATGCGGCGTGGTCGGACGACGCGGTGCTGGCGGCGGTGCGCGGCTACGTGCTGGAGCGGGTGGTCCGGCGCGCCGGGGCGCCGGAGGCGCTGCTCATTGATGACACCGGCTTTCCCAAGCAGGGCAGTCACTCGGTGGGTGTGGCACGGCAGTATTGCGGGCAATTGGGCAAGCAGGACAACTGCCAAGTGGCGGTGAGCGTGTCGCTGGCCAACGAAGCCTACAGTCTGCCGGTGGCGTATCGACTGTACCTGCCGCAGAGCTGGGCGGAGGATGCGCCGCGTCGGCAGCAAGGCAAGGTGCCGGCAACGGTGAAATTCGCTACCAAGCCGGTGCTCGCGCTGCACCTGTTGGAACAACTGCGTGGCGTGGCGCAGCTGCCTGATCTTGTGGTGGCCGATGCCGGCTACGGGGTGGACACCAAGTTTCGCGAGCGGCTCGGCGCCTTGGGATTCAAGTACGTGGTCGGCATCACCGGCGCCGTCAGCGTGTGGCCGCAAGGGCAGGGCCCGCTGCCGCCGAAGCCGTGGTCGGGCCGTGGCCGCAAGACCAAGCTGTTGCGGCGGGATGCTCAGCACCAACCGCTGCAGGCCAAAGCGCTGGCCCTGCAATTGCCACATCAGCGTTTTCGCACGCTCACCTGGCGGGAAGGAACGAATCAAGCCTTGTCGTCGCGCTTTGCCGCGCTGCGAGTCCGCTGCGCGCATCGAGATTATTGGCGCGCCGAGCGCCATCCCGAGCAATGGCTGCTCATCGAATGGCCGCAAGGCGAAGCCGAACCGACCAAGTACTTCTTGAGCACCTTGCCGCTCGACACCCCGCTCAAGGAGCTGGTGCGTCTTGCCAAGCTGCGCTGGCGTATCGAACGCGACTATCAGGAGCTCAAACAGGAGCTTGGCCTGGGCCATTTCGAGGGCCGCAGCTGGCGCGGCTTTCACCATCACGCCACCCTGTGCATTGCCGCCTACGCCTTCCTACTCACGCAACGCATCGCGGCTCCAAAAAAAACTCTGCCTCATCCGATACTCGGCGAAGTGCCTGCCCTACCCGACGGCTTCCGGCCCCGCGGCTCCCCTGCGCAGGCAGCGCCACGTGACCGACTCGATCGCCACGCTACGTCTGGAACTCGCCGCCGCGCTGATCGGCGCACTCGGCCAATGCCCGTGCTGCGGTCGGCGGACTGAACTTTTATTAACACAGTAAAACTAG
>JALYSM010000181.1 GCA_030854785.1 Pseudomonadota bacterium | reverse complement strand
AACTCCAGCAGCTCGCCTGGCGTCAGCAGAAAATCAGGGTTCGATGGTCTGCCGAATGCGGCGTTGCCCGCGGCGAAGGTTTCGTAGAGCACAACGCCGTCGGCAGCGAGCGAATGCAGCAGCCGTGGCAGCAACGGGCGGTGAAGGTAGTGCACGGCCACGATCGCGTCGAAGATTTCGCCTGGGAAAGGCCAATCTCCCGCCTCCAGATCGACGAGGCGAGCCTCGATGCCGGGTGCGGCGGCAAGCGCTGCGAGGGCGGCAGGATCGCGATCGACGGCGACGACGCGCGCACCGCGCGCAGCGAACAATAGCGCGTGCCGGCCGTGGCCCGACGCGAGGTCGAGCACGCGCGCACCGCTTGCGACAAGCGGAGCGAAGCGCACGACCCACGCCGACGGCGAGTCGCTCGTCGAGTTGTGATGAGGGCGCTCGGTCATCGCGCCTTCCGGACCTGCCGCCGCTTGCTGTCCGTCCCCGGCGCAACCTCCGCGGCCGCGGCGTCCTCCCGCGCTTCCTGCTGCAGCCAGTCGACGAATGCCTGCGCCTCCGGGCGTGCAGTTGCGTGTTCCGCACGCACGATGTAATAGGCACGCGTCGTCATGTACCGGTTGTGGAACGGAGCGACGAGTTTTCTCTGCCGCAAGAGATGATCGATCAGCGGCACCCGTCCCAGCGCGACGCCTTGGCCATCGACCGCCGCCTGGATGACCTGGTCGAAATGATTGAAGCGCAGTGACCCGACGGGCGTCAGTTGATGGATCCCGATCGCCGCGAGCCACACCGACCAGTTGAGCCAGGTGAATCGCCCGCGCTCGTCGTCGATGTGCAGCAGGATGTGACGAGCGAGGTCTTCGGGCTGCCTCAGCGGCCGCGAGCGGTCCGCGGCAAGGCCGGGGCTGCACACAGGGACCAGCCGTTCACCGAAGAGTCGCGGCGAACCCGGCGGCGCCATCGTGTCACTGCAATAGCGCACGGCGAGGTCGATGCGCTCGCGCTCGAGATCGACGATGCGGTTGTCGGCGGAGATGTACACGTCGATGCCGGGATGGCGTTCGCGGAACCGCGACAGGCGCGGAATCAGCCAGAGCGACGCGAACGGCTGATTGGTCGACACGGTGAGCGGCTGCGCCGCTTCATCGCGGCGTATCGCGGCCACGGCCTGGGTCAACTCGTCGAGCACGGCCCTGGCCGTCGCCTGCAGCATTTGCCCGGCTTCGGTCAGCAACAGCTGGCGATGGCGGCGTTCGAACAGCGGCATGCCGAGCTGTTCCTCGAGGGTCTGCATCTGTCGCGACAGTGCGGATTGCGTCAGGAAAAGCTCTTCGGCCGCGCGCGTGAAGCTCAGGTGCCGCGCCGCCGCCTCGAAGCCCTTGAGCAGATCGAGCGAAGGCAGGCGGGACTGGCGTTTCGCCGTTGCCTGTTCGGCTTTAAGCATTCCATTGTCTCATGCTAAGGATGCCGCGAATTCGTTTGAAACGAATCCTGCAGGCCGCGATACTTCACTCAGCAGACGGCGTACCTCGTAGTGCTCTACCATGCCGGCCTTGCATGCATTATACGCATTCAACAGGAGAATACCATGTCCGAGATCGCTTCCATCACCCGCCGTCCACGCCGCGTGGTCCTCAACCGGCGCAAAACGCTGGTCCTCGACAACGCGCAGGGCACGATCATTGCGGTCGATCGCGGCTGTCTGTGGGTGACGCTCGAGCGCGATACCCGGGACATCGTCCTGGCCAAGGGCATGCGCTTTCAGATCGACCGCTCCGGGCGGACCATCATCGCTGCCGAAACGGACAGTAAGCTGCGCCTCCTCGTCCCGGTGACGCCGCGCGATCGCGTCGTCGCAGCCATCGGGCGCGCGGTCGCGCGCACGTTCAACGGTTGGGCGGGACGCTTTGCACGACGCGCGGTACCGTACTTCTGATTTCGCGTAGCCCGGGGTGAGCGCGTGCGCGAACCCCGGGGCGGTGGCACGTTGGAGACTCGTTCCCCGGGATTCGCCTACGGCTCATCCCGCGCTACGGCAACCGCGTTATTTCTTGGCAAACGTGATTTCGCGGCCGCTGAGTGCTACCTTTATCGTGTCTCCGGCCGCGAACTTGCCGGAGAGGATTTCTTTCGCCAGCGGATTCTCGATCTCCTGCTGGATCGCGCGCTTGAGCGGCCGCGCACCGAAGACCGGATCGAAGCCGACCTTCGCGACCTCCGCCAGTGCCGCCGGCGTGACGTCGATCCTGATCTCGAGCTTTGCCAGACGGGCTTCGAGCGCCTTCAATTGGATCTTGGCGATCGCCTCGATGTCCTTCTCGGAAAGCGCGTGGAATACGACGATCTCGTCGATGCGATTGACGAATTCCGGCCGGAAGGTCGTCTTCACCTCCGCCATGACGGCGAGCTTGATCATGCCGTAATCCTCGCCGGACATCTGCTGGATCATCTGCGAGCCGAGATTCGACGTCATTACGATGACAGTGTTCTTGAAGTCGACCGTGCGTCCCTGTCCGTCGGTCATGCGGCCGTCGTCCAAGACCTGCAGGAGCACGTTGAACACATCGGGATGCGCCTTCTCCACTTCATCGAGCAGGATCACGCTATAAGGCTTGCGCCGTACCGCCTCGGTCAGATAACCGCCTTCCTCATAGCCGACATAGCCCGGCGGGGCGCCGATCAGCCGGGCGACCGAGTGCTTCTCCATGAACTCGGACATGTCGATGCGGATGAGGAACTGATCGGAATCGAACAGAAATTCCGCGAGCGCCTTGCACAGCTCGGTCTTGCCCACGCCGGTGGGCCCCAGGAAAAGGAACGAGCCGTAGGGCCGGTTCGGGTCGCCCAGGCCCGCACGCGAACGGCGGATCGCATCCGACACAAGGCGGACGGCCTCGTCCTGGCCGACGACGCGCTTGTGCAGGGCGTCCTCCATCTGCAATAGCTTTTCGCGCTCGCCCTGCATCATCTTCGAAACAGGTATGCCGGTCGCGCGTGATACGACCTCCGCGATCTCTTCCGCGCCGACCTGCGTGCGCAGCAGCTGCGGCTTCTTCGCCTGGTCCTTCGCGAGCTTCGTGTCCGCCTTCTTGAGCTGCGCCTCGAGCTGCGGCAGTTTGCCGTACTGCAACTCCGACATCTTCTGCCAGTCGCCTTTGCGGCGCGCCTCTTCCATCTGGAGCTTGATCTTGTCGATCGCTTCCTTGATGTGCTGCGTGCCCTGCAGCTGCGCCTTTTCGGCTTGCCAGATCTCGTCGAGATCGGCGTATTCGCGTTCGAGGCGCTTGATCTCGTCCTCGATCATGGCGAGACGCTTCTTCGACGCCTCGTCCTTTTCCTTCTTGACCGCCTCGCGCTCGATCTTGAGCTGGATCATCCGGCGTTCGAGGCGGTCCATCGACTCCGGCTTGGAGTCGATTTCCATCTTGATCCGCGCCGCGGCTTCATCGATCAGGTCGATCGCCTTGTCGGGGAGGAAGCGGTCCGTGATGTAGCGGTGCGACAGCTCGGCGGCGGCGACGATCGCCGGATCGGTGATCTCGACACCGTGGTGGATCTCGTAGCGCTCCTGCAAACCGCGCAGGATGGCGATCGTCGACTCGACCGACGGCTCGTCGACCAGCACCTTCTGGAAGCGCCGCTCGAGCGCGGCGTCCTTCTCGATGTATTTGCGGTATTCGTCGAGCGTGGTCGCGCCGACGCAATGCAATTCGCCGCGGGCGAGCGCGGGCTTGAGCATGTTGCCGGCATCGATCGCGCCTTCCGCCTTTCCGGCGCCGACCATGGTGTGCAGCTCGTCTATGAAGACGATCGTCCGGCCCTCGTCGGCGGCGATATCCTTGAGCACGGCCTTCAACCGCTCCTCGAACTCGCCGCGATACTTGGCACCCGCGAGAAGCATCGCCATGTCGAGCGACAGCACGCGCTTGTTCTTGAGCGTTTCCGGCACTTCGCCGTTGACGATGCGCTGCGCGAGTCCCTCGACGATCGCGGTCTTGCCCACACCGGGCTCGCCGATCAGCACCGGGTTGTTCTTGGTGCGTCGCTGCAGGATCTGGATGGTGCGCCGGATCTCGTCGTCGCGCCCGATGACCGGATCGAGCTTGCCCTGCCGCGCGCGCTCGGTCAGGTCGATGGTGTACTTTTTCAGCGCCTCGCGCTGGCCTTCGGCTTCCTGCGAATCGACGGCGGCGCCGCCGCGGACGGCCTCGATCGCCTTTTCCAGCGCCTTGCGCGTCAATCCATATTCCTTGACGAGACGGCCCGTCTCGCCCTTATCGTCGGCAAGTGCGAGCAGGAAGAGCTCGCTGGCGATGAACTGGTCGCCGCGCTTGGTCGCTTCCTTGTCGGTGAGGTTGAGAAGATTGTTGAGATCGCGCGAGATCGTGATCTCGCCGCCCTGGCCCTCGACCTTCGGCAGACGGTCGATCGCCTTGTTGAGCGACGTCTTGAGGGCGGCGACATTGACGCCCGCCCGCGCCAGTAGCGACGCGCTGCCGCCGTCCTCCTGCTGCAGCAGGGCGGCTAGCAGGTGCTGCGGCTCGATGAAGCCGTTATCGTTGCCCAGCGCAAGGCTCTGCGCGTCAGCCAGCGCCTGCTGGAATTTGGTCGTCAACTTCTCCAGGCGCATGGAATCCTCGCGAAATGTCCGATTTACATCTAAGTGGGGAACGCCGGGCCGATTTCAAGGCGCGCGGAGCATGGCGGACCCGATCGTCTTGCGCCGGACGTGGAAACGCCCTGGACCGGTGGCATGCCGGTCCAGGGCGGCACAAGACGAAATCGTCTCGTTATTGACCTACGATCTGCGGCTTCATGGGCCCGAGGACGCCGAGGAGCTCGCCCTGTTCCTTGGCGGGAACGTTGAATTTGTTCAGCGTCTTGACCAGGTCCTCGACCAAGGCATTGAAGTCCGCGTCGGTGATGCCCATACCTTTGTGCGCGGTCTTCATGTCCTTGCCCGTATAGACGCAAGGACCACCGGTTCCCTGACAGATCTGATCGACCAGATTGCGCTTCAGGCGCGGGACATCGGCCTTGGCGAAGAAACCGTTGATGCGCTTGTCGGCCGCGACATTGCCGACGAAGTCGTCGACGACGGCGGTAACGGCGTCCTTGCCGCCGAGGCGGTCATAGAGGCTCTTCTGCATCATCGACTTCATGCTCATGTCCTGGCAGCCGCCGACGAGCAGTCCGGCGATCAGGACGAGCGGAAACGCGAGTTTCCGAAGCATTGTGTTCATCGGGTTCTCCTCTCCTTGCGGTTCATCAGCCACTCAGGGAACCTCTGAACAAGTCCCACATGAGCCGCGTTTCTGGCGCAATGGCCTCAGATGCGCGGCCTCATTTGCCAACGGCGGGCGCAGCGAATAGTTCGTACTATTCGCAAGCCGTGCAACAACGCAGATGAGGCTTTACGCCGAAACCCGGAGGGACAGGGCTCAGTTGCCAACTGCGCGGGCGATCTGCCGTCGCGCCGCTCGCCCATGGGGGCCTGCCATGGGCTTCGCGTCGCTTCGTGCATCTCATCCCGGAAAGCCGCCGTCGCGGCCACGCGGGACTTGTTCAGAGGTTCCTTAGCTGCACCGCCATATACGCGCGCGGTTCCCAGTCGGATGCCGACGGGAAAACGGATCCACCGTGCTATCGTGGGAACGTTACGGCAAAGAGGCTTGGTGATGACGCCGAGCGATCCTCACGCACCGCCTCCCGGCGGCGGCGACAGCCCGCGCCAGGCCGGGTTCCTGCAAGTTTTGGGCGCTGTCTTCTCGAGCTTCTTGGGCATCCGCAAGAAGGCGGCCGGCGAACGCGATATGGTCAGCATCAAGCCGCTGCACGTAATCGTCGCCGGCGTGCTGGGGGCCGCGGTTCTCGTCGCGACGCTGGTCTTGCTGGTGAGCTACATCACCCATAAAGGGTAGGAGCCCAGGGTCAGATGTTGCGGTCTCTCCGTACCGCGGCGTGGATCTCCGCTGCCGCGACGAGCTCCGCGTCGGTGGTCAGTACATCCGGGCAGAGACGGAGATAGATGCCGCGGGCATCGCCATGGACGCCGCGCTCCTGCAGCACCAGCGCGAGCTCGACGGCGTGCGGGTCCCGGATGATAACGAACGCACCGCGCTCCGCGGTGCCGCCTTCCGCGTCCACACCGCGTTCTCGGAGCAGCGCAATCAGCCGCTGCTGCTGCGAAAGCGAATACGCGCGGAGCCGGTCGACGCCGATAGCCAGCGTGAAAACCTGGCCGGCGCGTGCCTGGTACCAGGGCAGGATCGCCGGCGTCGACTCGAGAAAAGCGTCACCGCCGGCCGCGAGCTGCGGCGGATCGGGACGCTGATAGGCAAAAGGCTCCCGCTTGGCGAACCAGCCGGTGTCCAGCGTCGTCAGCGATCCGTCGAGATGGCGCGGATGAAGATAGAGGAAACACGCGCCGGGACCTCCACGCAGGTACTTGTAGCTGCCGCCGATCGCGAAGTCGGCGTCGAGCGCCTCGATGTCGACGGAACACACGCCCAGCGAGTGGTAAACGTCGAGCAGCACGCGCGCGCCGCCGGCGTGCGCCGCAGCGATGAGCGCGGGCAACTCAAGAAGAACCTGGCCGGTGTTGAAGACGACATGCGACACGACGACGAGATCGGCGCGGGCACGCGCCGCCGCCAGGAGATCGTCCGCAGCGAACAACCCGTCCGCACGTGGCTCGACCAGCGACAACGCGATGCGCCCGCGCAGCGCGTATTGCCGCAAGATGACGTCGACCGAGTCGAACTCGCCGCGCGTTGCAACTACACGCGGCACGGTATCGTAGCTGTTGAGGACCGCGCGCAGCCCCTGTCCCGCGCTCGTCTTGGGCACGACGCAATCGTCGCGTGGCGCGCCGAGCAGTCGCGCGAATCGCGTGCGATGGGCGCGCATCTCCCCAAGCCACGCGTCCCAGGCGTCGCCCAGGCGCTGTTGCCACAACGCGACGGCTTCGGCGATGTCCACAGCGGTCGCGTCGAGAGGGCGTCCCAGCGAATGATTGGCGAGGTCGATCGCGATCGCGCGCCGCGCGAGCACGCGCGAAAACAGCGGCGCCACGTGCATCTGGATTGTGGCCTCCGTCAGCGGGCCGTCGCCGAGCCCAGCGACGGCGCGCTCGATCATCGCGACAGTGCTGCCGCGTGCGTCGGCCTCTGCATTCATTGCGCGCCGATCGCCGTGCGCACGTCGATCAACTCGGGAAAAAAAGTGTGCTCGAGCGCCTTTTTCAGGAACGGCACGCCCGACGAGCCTCCTGTGCCGGTCTTGTGGCCGATGATCCGTTCGACCGTCTTCAGGTGGCGGAAGCGCCAGAGCTGAAAGCCCTCCTCGACGTCGAGGAGCTTCTCGCACATGTCGTAGGCCTCCCACCAGTGCTGCGGATCGTCGTAGATCGTCTTGAGGACCGGCACGAGCTCAGGATTGCGCCGGTAGGCTTGCGTGAAATCGCGATCGATGGACGCCCGCGGCACGGGCAGGCCGCGCCGCGCGAGATGGCGCAGGAACTCGTCGTAGAGCGACGGTGCGCGCAATAGCGCGTCGAGCTCGGCAAACGTCGCGGCATCGTGGCGGAAAACCTCGAGCGACGTGGCGCTCTTGTTGCCGAGCAGAAATTCGATCGCGCGGTACTGCGGCGACTGGAAGCCCGACGACTGTCCCAGCACCGGGCGAAATGTCTCGTACTCCGAGGGCGTGAGCGTCTCCAGCACCGCCCACTGCTCGAAGAGTTGCTTCTGGATGAGCTTGACCCGGGCGAGGATCTTGAAGCTCGCGGCGAGCTGATCGGCCTGCACGTAGCGGATGGCCGCCTTGAGCTCGTGGATCATCAGCTTCATCCACAGCTCGGAGGTCTGATGCTGGATGATGAAGAGCATCTCGTCGTGACGCGGCAGCTCTTCCGCGGTCCCGGATAGCGGCTGCTGCGCCGAAAGCAGCCGGTCGAGGCGGAGATAGCCGGCATACGTAAGCCGGTCGCGAAAATCGGTGACGATGCCGGGCTCGAGGGGTTCGTGCGCCATGGTCGATGCGCGTGAAAAGGCGGAAGCAGTATAGGCTAGGAGCCTGTCAGCCCGACAGGCTCCTAGGTCGATTCCCGCAGCGCGGCGAGCGGCGGCTGCCGCAGCGTGCTGCGCGTCCCGAGCCAGCCGGCGACTGCAATGCAAGCGGCCGCTCCGACAACGCCGATGAGCCACAGTGTCGGGTTCCATCCGAACGGGATCTGGAATACGCGGTCGGCGAGCACGTAGCCGATCGCGGTCGCGCCCGCCGCCGCGAGCAAGCCCGCCAGCGCGCCCAACGCGAGGAACTCGGCGATGTGTGCCGCGGAGAGCTGTCGTTCGCTTGCTCCGAGCGTGCGCAGCACCGCCACGTCGTAGCGGCGCTCGTCTTGCGTTGCCGCGATCGCCGCTTCGAGCACCAGCACGCCGCCGGCCAGCGTGAACAGGAATACGAACTCGACCGCACGGGCAACCTGATCCATGATCGATTGCACCTGGCGCAGAATCTCGCCGACGTCGATGACCAGCACGTTGGGATACTCGCGCACGAGTGTCGTGAGCCACGCCGCGTTGCCGGTGGCCGCACGCACGCCCGCGACGTAGGTCTTGGGCAGCGGCTCGAGGACGCCTGGCGCGAACAAAGCGAAGAAGTTGACGCGAAAGCTGTCCCAGTCCACCTTGCGCAGGCTCGTGACCTTCGCGCTGACTCGCGTACCAACGATGTCGTAGGTCAGCGTGTCGCCGACCTTGATCCCCAGTGTGTCAGCGATGCCGTCCTCGAGCGAGGCACCGGCTGCGGCGCCGGTTTCGCCCGGTTTCCACCATTGACCCGCGACGACGCGGTTGCCGCGCGGCAACGCATCGGTCCACGACAGATTGAATTCGCGCTCGCCCAGCCGGCGCGCGCGCTGGTCGGCCAACTGCGTCGTGTCGAAGGGCACATCGTTGACTGCCACCAGGCGCCCGCGCACCATGGGCCGCAGCGCGGCGTCGACGTTGAGCTCGCGCTTGAGCACGGCACCGACGCCTTCGACCTGGTCGGGCAGCACATTGATCAAGAATGCGTTCGGCGCATCCGGCGGGAGGCTCGCGCGCCAGTTGCGCATCAGGTCGCCGCGCACGAGAGTCAACAGCAACAACGCCATGACGCCCAGCGCCAGCGCGCCGATCTGCAGACTCGAGGCGAGCGGGCGGCGGCGCAGGTTGGCGAGCCCGTAGCGCCACGTGTATCCGCGCTGCGGCAGCAGGCGCAGCAAGACGATCAGCAACCACGCCGCGCCCGCCGCGGCGACCAGCAGCGCCGCAATGCCGCCGATCATGATCGCGCCCGTCTTCAGGTCTTGCGCCTGCCAGAGAACGAGCGCGGCGATCGTGACCGCACCGACAGCGTACGCAATGATGCCACCGGCCCGCGGCAGTCCGATATCGCGGCGGAGCACGCGCAAGGGAGGCACGCGCGACAGCGCGATGAGCGGCGGCAGCGCGAACCCGAACAGCAACACGAGCCCCATCACAACCGAAGAGACCGCGGGCGACCATCCAGGAGGAGGCAGATTGGCACGGACCACGGCACCGAGCAACACGACAAGAAGCTGTTGCCCGCCGAGCGCGACGAGCGTGCCGACGGCGCTCGCGCCTATGCCCAGTGCAAGGAACTGGATGACGAACAGCGCCAGCGTCTGTCGCTGCGGCGCGCCGAAGCAGCGCATCATCGCCGCAGCGTCGAGATGGCGGCGCAGATAGCGCGACGCCGCCAGCGCCACCGCCACCGCGGCCAGGATGACGGCGACGAGCGCCGCGAGACCGAGAAACTTGTCGGCGCGCTCGAGTGTTTGCCGGATCTCGGGTCGCAGGTCGCGGACCGACTCCAGCCGCTGCCCGCGCTCCAGTCGCGCCAGCGCCCAGTCGCGATACGCATCGATCGGGCGCCCGGCGACGAGGAGACGATACGAGGCGCGGTTGCCCGGCTGCAACAGCTTGGTCGCCGGCACATCGTCGATGTTCATCAGGAGCCTCGGCCCCAGCGCCAGCAGGCCTCCGGTGACCTCGGGATCCTGCTGCACGATGCCGGTGACGGTCAGCGTCGTCTCACCGACCGTAAGACGCGCGCCCTCGGTGAGCGCGAGCCGCGCCGCGAGGCGCGTATCGATCCACGCTTCGCCGCGTCCCGGCACGCGCTGCGCGGGTAAGCCCTCGGCGGAGCCTGCAGCGACGAGCAAAACCGCGCCGCGCAGCGGATAGCCCGTGCCGACGGCCTTGACGTCCGCGAGCAGCGCGTCGCTGCCGGGACTCTGGACCATGCTGTTGAAACGGACCACCGGCACCGTCGCCAGTCCGCGCGCCTGCGCTTCGCGTGCAAAGTCGGACGGCAGCGCACGATCGGCTGAGAGCATCAGATCGGCGCCGAGCAGGAGATTTGCCTGCGTTGAAAGCGCGCCCTTGACGCGATCGGCGAAAAAGCCGACCGTGCCTGCGCTCGCGGCGGCAAGTACCAGCGCGGCGATCAGGACGGAAAGCTCGCCGGCGCGCCAGTCGCGGCGCAACATCCGCAGCGCGAGGCGCACCGTATTCATTGCGGCTCGCGCGTCGCTTCGTCGCTGACGAGCTTGCCCCCCGCGAGCGAAAGCCGCCGGGCACAGCGCGAGGCGAGGCTCGTCTCATGTGTGACAAGGAGGAGCGTCGTGCCACGCTCGCGATTCAAGCGGAACATCACGTCGGCGACTTCGGCACCGGTTGCGCCGTCGAGATTGCCCGTCGGCTCGTCGGCCATCAGCACCTGCGGCTCGCCGCAGAACGCGCGCGCGATTGCGACGCGCTGCTGTTCACCGCCTGAAAGCTGCTTCGGATAGTGCGACAGCCGCGCCGAAAGTCCGACGCGCGCGAGCCACTCGCGTGCGCGTGCAGCGGCATCTCCAGCGCCGGCGAGCTCCAACGGCAGCATGACGTTCTCCAGCGCGGTCAGTGCGGGCAGGAGCTGGAACGACTGGAACACGAAGCCCAGCCAACGCCGCCGCAGGTGAGCGCGCGCGTCCTCCGACAAGCCGTTCAACGCGGTGTCGCCAAGCCATACTTCGCCCGCGGTCGGACGGTCGAGGCCAGCCAGCAATCCAAGCAGCGTCGTTTTGCCCGAGCCGGAAGCGCCGACGATGGCGACCGTAGCGCCGGCCCCGACCTCGAAACTCACGCCGTCCAGGATCGTCAGCGGCGCGTCTCCGCTCTGAACGATCTTGGAGAGGTTTTGTGCACGGATGACAGGCTCGGTCATGATGAAGGAACGACTTCGGCGGTTCGCCTCGACTACAGGTGGGGCCGTCGCGTGGTCAACGCAAGCTTCACGCGCGGGAGCGGCAATGGCGAGATTCGGCGCGCACGAGAAGCGGGCGGCGCATTGTACTCCGCCATGCGTCTTTGCGCGTCGCGAAACGCGCCTCTACAATGCGGTGTGATCACGAACTCGTCGTCTTCGTTCCGCTCCGTCCTGCGCTGGTTGGGAGCGCTTGCGGTGGCGCTGCTCTGCGCCGCCGCGTTCGCGCAAGGCGCGGCACCGGTGATCCTCATCGTCGGCGACAGCATCTCGGCAGGTTACGGATTGCCGGCGGGCGCGGGCTGGACGACCTTGCTCCAGCAGCGGCTCGAGACCGAACGCTTTCCCCACCGCGTCGTCAATGCGAGCAGCAGCGGCGACACGACTGCCGGAGGTCGCGCGCGGCTCGCAGCGCTCCTCGCGCAGCACCATCCCTCGATCACCATCATCGAGCTCGGCGGCAACGACGGCCTTCGCGGCGGCAGTCTCGAGGCGCTGCGCGGCAATCTCGATGCGATGGCCGCGATGGCGCAGAAAGCGGGATCGCGCGTGCTGCTCGTCGGCATGCGGCTGCCGCCCAATTACGGCCCGGCGTACGTGCAGCGTTTCGATGCGACGTATGCCGATGTCGCCAAGGCGCGCAGGATCGCGCTCGTGCCATTCCTGTTCGACGGCTTCGGCGAGGACAGCGCGATGTTCCAGACGGACCGGATCCATCCGGTCGCCGCAGCGCAGCCGAAGCTGCTCGACAATGTCTGGCGCGAATTGCGGCCTCTCCTCGGCACGCCGGGGACAGCAAAATGAATGCGCCGCATCCCGGCACGCTTCGCGTCGGCGTCGATGCACTCGCCGCTTATCCCGAGCGCATCGACGTACGCAGCCCCGCGGAGTTCGCCGCGGATCACGTCGCAGCGGCGTCGAACCACCCGGTGCTCGACGATGCCGAGCGGGCGCGGATCGGCACGCTCTACACCGCGTCCCCTTTCGAAGCCCGCAAGCGTGGCGCGGCACTGGTTGCGCGCAACATCGCCGCGATGCTGGAGACGGCCTTTGCAGAGCGCGCGCGCGAATGGCGGCCGCTCGTCTATTGCTGGCGCGGAGGACAGCGCAGCCGCGCATTGACCCAGGTTCTCAACGAAGTCGGCTGGCGAGCCGTGCAGCTCGAGGGTGGATATCGCGCGTACCGCCGCCACGTTCGCGCCGAGCTCGCCCGGCTGCCAGCGCGTTTGCGCTTCGTCGTCATCTGCGGCCTGACGGGCTCGGGCAAAAGCCGCCTGCTCGCGGCGCTGGCGCGCTCCGGCGCGCAGACGCTCGACCTCGAAGGCATCGCGCGGCATCGCGGATCGCTCCTGGGCGACCTTCCCGGCGATCCGCAGCCGTCGCAGAAATGGTTCGAAAGCCAATTGTTCGACGCGCTGGGACGGCTTGACGGCTCACGGCCGGTATTCGTCGAATCCGAAAGCAGGCGCATTGGCAGCGTACAAATGCCCGACGCACTGCTCGCGCAAATGCGCGTCGGCCGCGCTCTTACGGTCGTCACTCCGCTCGAGCAGCGGGTGGCGCTGCTCAAGGAGGAATACGCGCATTTTCTCGCCGCACCGGCATCTCTCGGCGCATGCCTCGAGCCGCTCGTCGAGCTGCACGGCAAGGCGATGATGGCGCGCTGGGGCGCGATGGCAGCAGGCGCGGATTGGGATCAACTGGTGGCAGAGCTGCTCGAGACGCATTACGATCCGATGTACACGCGCTCGCTTGCGCGCAATTTCCCGTCCTCGCGCGAGTCGCTGATGATCGAGGCGCGGGATGTGTCCGCGGCTGCGTTTGCGACGCTCGCGGGCGAAGTACGGGCGATGCTCGATGCCACCGACACCGTCGCGTCGTGAACGTGACAAGCTACGCGTTTCGGATCATCAACGTCTTCGCCGAGGAGCGCCTCGCCGGCAACGCCCTGGCGGTGTTCGACGATGGGCGCGGCCTCGACGACGCGACCATGCAGGCGCTCGCGTTGCAGTTCAACCTCTCGGAAACGACGTTCATCCTGCCGTCGACCAAGGCGACCGCGCGCGTGCGGATTTTCACGCCGACCTTCGAGATGCCCTTCGCCGGTCACCCGACGCTCGGCACCGCGCACGTCGTGCGCGCGCTCAAGGGCGGGGACGCGGTAACGCTGGAAATGCCCGCCGGGGTCATTCCCGTGCGGGCGCAGGGCGATGAATGGACGCTGCAAGCCAATGCGCCGCGCACGCGCGCGGTCGCTGCATCGCGCGACGAGCTCGCCGCGATGCTCGGCCTCGTTGCCTCCGACCTCGGCAGTGACCCACTCTTCGTCGACACCGGCAGCGAGCAGCTCGTCGTGCCGCTTGCAAGCGTCGATGCGGTGCGCCGCTGCCGGCCGAACGCGGATCTGCTTGCCCGGCACGGCGGCGTCACGCTGCCCGGCGGCGGCTCGCGCGCGACGGCGTATGTGTGGGCGGAAGTTGCGCCCGACGGCGTGCTGGCGCGATTTTTCTTTCCCAAGCACGGCGCGATCATCGAAGATCCGGGAACCGGCTCGGCCTGCGCCAATCTCGGCGGCTGGCTGGTCGCGACGGGCGCGTCGCGTCCGCGAACACTCGTCGTCGCTCAGGGCGAGGCCGTCGGGCGGCCCTGCCGCCTCGGTCTCACGGTCGATGCCGAAGGAGGCATTTTCGTGTCCGGGCGCGTGATCGAGCTTGGCCGCGGCAGTATCGAGCTTTAGCGGCGCGCGCTTCGCGATCGACTTCCGCAGTGTGTACGCCACCGTGCTCGATCGCTGGTGGG
>JALYSM010000140.1 GCA_030854785.1 Pseudomonadota bacterium | reverse complement strand
AGCCGATCCTCGCCGAAGGGCGATGGGACGGCACGATCATCGACACGCCGCGCGGTGCAGCGGGATTCGGTTACGATCCGCATTTCCTCGACGCCGAGAGCGGACTCACCGGCGCCGAGCTGCCGCTCGCGCTGTACATTCACATACCGTGGTGCATCAGGAAGTGCCCGTACTGCGACTTCAACTCGCACGAGCGGCGTGGTGCGATTCCCGAAGCGCAATACGTCGACGCGCTCGTCGCCGATCTCGAATTCGCGCTGCCTTCGATCTGGGGCCGGCGCGTCGTGTCGGTCTTTTTCGGCGGCGGCACGCCGAGCCTGTTCTCGCCCGAGGCGATCGACCGCATTCTCGCCGCCGTCCGCGCGCGCGTTCCGCTCGCTCCCGACGCGGAAGTCACACTGGAGGCGAATCCCGGCACGTTCGAGCAGGCGAGGTTCGCCGGCTTCAAGGCCGCCGGGGTCAATCGCCTGTCGCTGGGTGTGCAGAGCTTCAATCCCGTGCATCTCTCCGCACTCGGGCGCGTGCACGACGATCACGAAGCGCGCACCGCCGCGGCCGCGGCGGTTGACATCTTCGGCAACGTCAATCTGGATCTCATGTATGCGCTGCCCGGACAGACGGCCGAAAGTGCACGCGCGGACGTCACGGCCGCGCTCGAATTCTCACCGCCGCATCTTTCCTTCTATCAACTGACGATCGAGCCGAACACGCTTTTTCATCGCTATCCCCCGCCATTGCCCGACGACGACGCCGCGGCCGAGATCGGCGACGGGATCGAAGACGCCTTGACCGGAGCGGGATATCGGCATTACGAGACCTCGGCGTTCGCCAAGGTCAATCGCGAGTGCCGGCATAATCTCAACTACTGGCAGTTCGGCGATTACCTCGGCATCGGCGCCGGCGCACATTCCAAGCTCTCGCTTCCAGAGCGCGTCCTGCGCCAAGTCCGTTACAAGCAGCCGCAGCAGTACCTCGAGCAGATGGCGCGCGGCGAGCCGTTGCTCGAAGAGCGCGAGGTGACGCGCGCCGAGATCGGCTTCGAGTTCATGCTCAACGCGATGCGATTGACCGACGGCGTTCCGGTCTCATTGTTCGCCGAACGGACGGGATTCCCGCTCGCCATCGTCGACAAGGAGCTCGACGCCGCCGAGCGGCGCGGGCTTGTCGTGCGCGATCATGAGCGCATCGGGCCCACGCCGCTGGGCAGGCGTTTTCTGAACGACTTGCAAGCCATGTTCCTGCCGCAGAAAAGCCGTCGTGCGCCGAATGCAGCGCTTGTGTCGCTACCCGTTCAGAGCGAAGGTTAGGACGAGCGGGTTGCTAGCCGTGACGACGCCTGTTTACGCCCTGACGCTGAGCGCGGTGGCGAATTCGATTCGCGCCGGAGCGTTGACGAGCGAGGCGTACACGCGCGCCTTGCTCGACCGCATCGCCGCGACCGATGCCAACGTTCTGGCGTGGGCGTATCTCGATCCAGACGGCGCGCTCGCCGCCGCGCGAGCGATCGATGCCGAGCGCGCCGCGGGCGCTCCCCTCGGCCCGCTGGCGGGCATCGGCATCGGCGTCAAGGACATCGTCGCCACGGTGGACCAGCCGACGCAACTGGGGTCGCCCATCTATGCCGGCGCGCGTCCCGCGTATGACGCCGACAGCGTTGCGCGCCTGCGACGCGCAGGCGGATTCGTGCTGGGCAAGACGGTGACGACCGAATTTGCGTTCTTCCATCCGGGCAAGACGAGGAATCCCTGGCGCGCGGGGCACACTCCCGGAGGCTCGTCGTCCGGCTCCGCGGCTGCCGTAGCGCTCGGACACGTGCCGGCGGCGATCGGCACGCAGACCAACGGCTCGGTGATCCGCCCTGCGGCGTATTGCGGCGTCGTCGGCTTCAAGCCGACCGTGGACGCACTTTCGTTTAAGGGCGTCAATGTGTTCAGCACGACGCTCGACACGCTCGGCGTGTTCGCGCGCACCGTCGCCGACTGTGCGCTCCTCGCTTCGTGCCTCGCCGATCCCGGCGGCCTCCCGAGCGAGACGCAACCGATCGCACGACCCCCTCGGCTCGCGCTCCTCGCCGATTTTCCCTGGGTCGCGACCAGCACCGAGCAGGAGCGTGCCATGCATGCTGCGCTGACGACATTGCGCGACTCCGGCGCCGTCGTCACGAAAGTGGAGCTCGCCGAAGCCTGGCACGATGCACAGCGCGTGCACCGCATGATCATGCTCTACGAGGCGGCGCAGCGGATGCACGAGCTGCAGGCGCACGAGCGCGCGCACATGTCGGCGAACCTCAACGCCGCCCTCGACGAGGGACGTGAATTCAGCGACGTTGCCTATCAGGCTGCGCTCGCGCGGCGCGACGCGCTCATCGCTGCCGGAACCGAGTGGCTGGCGCCGTTCGACGCGATCGTCGCGCCCCCCGCGCCGGCCTCCGCTCCTGCCGATCTCACCCAAACCGGCGACCCGTCGTGTTGCACGCTGTGGTCATTGCTCGGATTTCCTGCCGTCACCATCCCGATCGCCGTCGCGGGCAACGGACTGCCGCTCGGCCTGCAGCTCGCCGCGACCGCCGGTGGCGACGATCGCCTGCTGGCTGTCGCGCGCTGGTGCGAAGCGCGCTTGCCGTTCAAGGGTCTTCTGTGATCTGAAGCTACATGGGCAGGTTCTCCCTCACCCCTATCCCCTCTCCCGCTGGGAGAGGGGAACGAATGGAGCGCGCTGCGCGCGCTGTAAAGGCTTGAAGCGGGCCAAGAAGCATGCGCCGCCCAGGCCGCGCAATCCGGTCGCGCGCTCGCCTCTACTCGGCAAAGGCGGAGCGCACGGCAAGTCGACGGCGGCGAAGCGGCGGCAGGCCAAGGTCGCATTGCAGAAAGAGATGCGCGAGCCCGACACATGACCCTCTCGCGCCGCGATCTCGAGGAGGGGCGCATGCGCGCGGTGTATATGGCGGAGGTCGATCCGCGGCACCCGCTCACCGACGAGCAGCTTGCCGCCTCGCTCGCCGCGACATTGAAAGAAAAGCCCGCAGGCTCGGATTGGTGGGTCTTCGCTTACGGATCGCTACTGTGGAATCCGCTGTTTCCGTTCGAAGAGGCTCGCCTGGCGACGCTCGCGGGTCGGCATCGGAAATTCTGTCTGTGGTCGCTCGCCACACGCGGCACGTCGAACCAGCCGGGACTGGTGCTCGGTCTGGATCACGGGGGTTCCTGCCACGGCGTCGTGTATCGACTGCCGGCGCGTAGCGCGAAGAACGAGCTTATGCTTCTCTGGCGGAGGGAGATGGTTCTCGGCGCGTATCTTCCCCTCTGGGTGACGGTCCGCTGCAACGGCAAGCCGGTCGTCGCGCTCGCCTTCATTGTCGATCGCGCGCACCGACAGTACACGGGTAAGCTCACGCTCGGAGAGCAGGCGGAGGTTCTGGCCAGCGCCGCCGGCGTTTTCGGCTCATGCTCGGATTATCTCGAGCGCTGTCGCGTTGCGCTGGTGACGCACGGCATCGTCGATCCGTATCTCGAACGACTCGCGGCGCTGGTCGCGCGGCGGCGGTGCTCGGTGCATCCCTCCGCGTCGGAGGGAGAGGGTTAATAACTGGTAGGCTGGGTTGAGTTCGTAGCCTGGGTTGAGCGCGGCGCGAAACCCGGGACGGCGCCTCATCCGAGCGGCACTCCCGGGATTCGCTTCGGCTGATCCCGGGCTACGCGCGCTGGTGACGCACGGCATCGTCGATCCGTATCTCGAACGACTCGCGGCGCTGGTCGCGCGGCGGCGGTGCTCGGTGCATCCCTCCGCGTCGGAGGGAGAGGGATAGTAGCTCGCAGCGCTGAAGTTCGTAGCCTGGGTTGAGCCGCAGGCGAAACCCGGGACGGCGCCTCATCCGAGCGGCACTCCCGGGATTCGCTTCGGCTCATCCCGGGCTACGCGCTCGCGGGTCTCTCGCTGCTCACAGCGCTATGTGCCGCCCTCCGTCCACATTGATCGTCTCGCCGGTCACGTAGGTCGCTTCCACGAGCAGAAAATGCACGGCCTTCGCGATGTCCTCCGGAGTGCCCTCGCGCCGCAAAGGCGTGTGCGAGATGATCCGCTGGCGTGACAGCTCGTCGAACGCCTCGTCGTCGGGCCACAGAATCGGCCCGGGTGCGACCGCGTTGACGCGCACTTCGGGCGCGAGTTCGCGCGCCAGCGAGCGAGTGAGGCCTACCAGCCCCGCCTTGGCGACGCTGTAGAGAACGTAGTTCTTGAGCGGACGCTCGGCGTGAATGTCGGTGATGTTGACGATCGACCCCTGCGTCTTCTTGAGCGCCGGTGCTGCCGCCTGTGCGATGAACAAGGGGGCGCGGAGATTGGCGCCGATGAGGTTCTCCCAGTCCTCGGCGGAGATCTCGCCGATCGGCGTTTGATAGAAGGTCGCCGCATTATTGACCAGCGCGTCGAGGCGACCGAAGGATTGCACCGTCTGATCGATCAGCGACGGTAGCTTGCCGAGATCGAGCAAATCGGCCTGGATCAGCGCGACCGACTCCTTGCGCTGGTGATTGAGCTCGGCTTGCAGCAGCCGCGCTTCGCCCGCGGAGGCGCGATAGTGCAGCATCAGATTTGCACCGGCCGCGTGCAGCCGGCGGCAGATGGCGGCCCCGACGCGCTTGGCTCCTCCCGTGACCAACACGACTTTGCCCTGCACGCGGGGCTCCGTCTACACTCTGTTCGACCTGCCAATCTAGCACATCGATGTCGCCGGCTCCACCCGCTCCATCCCTTAACGGCTTGCCTACGCCGTCCGCTGCGGAATGTGCGCACAGCGCTCGCGTCGTCGCGCACCTGGTGCACGCGATCGCGGACGCAGAAGGCTGGATTTCGTTTGCCGAATACATGAATGCGGCGCTCTACGCGCCCGGCCTCGGCTATTACGCCGCCGGTGCGCACAAGTTCGGCGCCGGCGGCGATTTCGTTACCGCGCCGGAGCTGACGCCGTTGTTCGGTCGCACGGTGGCCGTCCAGCTCGCGCAGGTGCTCGAGCAGATTCCTGACGGCGAGATTCTGGAGATTGGTCCGGGCAGCGGCCGCCTCGCGGCCGATGTGTTGGCCGGACTTGCGGAGCGCAACGCGATACCGGAGCGCTATCTCCTGCTCGAAGTGAGCCCCGATCTGCGCGAACGGCAGCTCGAGCTTCTGTCCGCGCAGGTCGGCGCATTGCTGTCGCGCATCCGGTGGATCGACGCGCTGCCGGAGCGCTGGAGCGGTGCGGTCATCGCCAACGAAGTGCTCGATGCCGTGCCGGCGCATCTGGTCGTCCGGCGCGGCGGCGAATGGTTCGAGCGCGGGGTGAGCCTCGACGCGAGCGCGCATCTCGCGTTCGCCGATCGCCGGCTCGCCTCAGGCATGCTGCGCGACATGGCGAGTAGGCGATTTCCGGAAGGTGGAGATTACGTGTCGGAGCTGAACCCGATGGCCGAGGCATTGGTGACGAGCATCGCCGAACGTTGCCGACGAGGCCTGCTGCTCCTGGTCGATTACGGCTTTCCCGCGGCGGAGTACTACCACCCGCAGCGCGACGGCGGCACCTTGATGGCGCATTACCGCCACCGCACGCTTCCCGATCCGTTCTGGTGCCCCGGGTTGATCGACATGACCACGCACGTCGATTTTACCTCGATGGCGCGCGCCGGCGTCGCCGGCGGCATGAGCGTCGCCGGCTTCGCGACGCAGGCACATTTCCTCGTCAATTGCGGCGTGCTCGATGCGCTGGCGCGCTGCGGAGATCCGCAGTCGGCCGCGTATCTGCGCGCAGCGAACGCGGTCGAGAAGCTGACCTCGCCGGCGGAAATGGGCGAGCTGTTCAAGGTGCTGGCGTTGCGGCGCGGCATCGACCCCGAGCTCATCGGCTTTCGCGAGGGCGAACGCAGTCACCGGTTGTGAGCCCGGACCGAGACATGCGCGCTAGACCGCGGTGACGCCGCCGTCGACGGCGACGATTTGGCCGGTGATGAACGCGCCTGCGTCGGAAGCGAAGAGCGCGACCAGTCCCTTCAGATCCTCCGGGCCGCCGACGCGCTTCAATGGAGCCCTGTCGATGATCTCGGCGCCGGCCGTCTCCATGACACCCTTGGTCATCTTGGTCGGAAAGAAGCCGGGCGCGATCGCGTTCACGTTGATGTCGTGCTCGCCCCATTCGACGGCGAGCGAGCGCGTGAAGCTGACTACGCCGCCCTTGGTCGTGTTGTAGGCGAGCGTGGGGGCGCGGCCCGGTTCGCCGCCGCCCACCAGACCGAGGATCGAGGCGATGTTGATGATCTTGCCGCGCCGGCGCGGCACCATGCAGCGCCGGCCGACCTCCTGCGTGATCACGAACATCGCTGTCAGGTTGAGCGCCACGACCTTGTTCCACGCCTCGAGCGGATGCTCGAGTGTCGCCGCGCCCCAAGTCGTGCCCGCGTTGTTGACCAGAATATCGATCGGACCCAGTGCCGCGACGGCACAATCGACCATCGGCGGGATCGCGGCCGGAGTCGACAGGTCGCAGGCGAGAGGCACGGCTTCGATGCCAAGGCGCGACTTCAGATGCACCCGAGCTTCTTCGAGCTCGTCGGCTTTGCGGGCGACGAGCGCGACCCGCGCACCAAGCTCGCCCAGCGTTTCGGCGATCTGAAGCCCCAGGCCGCGCGAGCCGCCGGTGACGAGCGCCGTCCTGCCGCCGAGATCAAAAAGTTGCTTTACGCTCATCGCCATCTCCTTGCGCTCTTGGCAAGCGCTGCTCACACTTCCAGCCAATCCCGCCGCACCTGATCGTTGGCGCGCAACGCCGGCGGTGATCCTTCGTACACGATGCGACCGTGGCCCATGACGTAGACGCGGTGCGAAATCGCCAAGGCTATGGTGAGCTTCTGCTCGATCAACAGAATCGCGGTGCCGCGCTGCGCGATCGCCACGAGGAGCTCGCGCACCAGCGCGAGGAGCATCGGCGCGAGTCCCTCGGTCGGCTCGTCGACCATGATGAGATCGGGATCACCCATCAACGTGCGGCAGATCGTGAGCAGTTGCTGCTCGCCGCCGGACAGTACCTCGCCCGGTGCATCGGCGCGCTCGCGCAGCAGCGGAAACATCGCCAACATCTCGTCCAGCGTCCAGCGGCCGCTCTGACGTCCCGACTTCATGCCGAGAAGCAGGTTCTCGCGCACGGTAAGGCCGGGAAAGATCTCGCGGCCCTCGGGAACGTAGCCCAGCCCGCGGCGGGCGATCTCGTGCGCCTTGAGGCCGTCGACGCGCGCTCCCTTGAAGCGGATCGATCCGGCCGGGGGCACCAGGCCCATGATGGTTCGCACCGTCGTCGAGCGGCCGGCGCCGTTTCTGCCCAGCAGACTGATGATCTCGCCCTGGCCGACGCGGAACGAGACGCCCTGCAGAATGTGGCTCTTGCCGTAATAGGCGTGCAGATCTTCGACGTCAAGCATCCACCGCGCTCCCGAGATACGCGCTCTGCACCGATTCGTTCCGCCGGATGCGCGAGGGTACGTCGGTGGCGATGATCTCGCCGTAGACGAGCACCGAGATCCGATCCGCGAGATCGAAGACCACGCCCATGTCGTGCTCGACCATCACGAGCGTCCTGCCTTGCGAAACGACACGGATCAGCGCCACCGCATTATCGGCCTCGGCGCGGCTCATGCCCGCCGTCGGCTCATCGAGCAGGATGACTCTCGCGTCGCCGGCGATGGTAATGCCGATCTCCAGCGCACGTTGCTCTGCATACGTGAGCACACCCGCAGGTGCGTCGCGACGCGCGGTCAACCGGATCTGCTCGAGAATCGTGTCCGTTCGCTCGCCAGCGTCGCGCAGCCTGTCGACGCCGCGCCAGAAACAGTACTTGTAGCCGAGCGACCAGAGAACGCTGCAGCGGATATTCTCGTAGACGGAAAGCCGCGGGAAGATGTTCGTCACCTGGAAGCTGCGGGCGAGTCCGCGGCGGTTGATCTCATGCGGCGCGTGCGCGGCGATCTCTTCGCCACAGAGCAGAATCGAGCCGCTGGTGGGCGCGAAGCGGCCGCTGATCAGGTTGAACAAGGTCGACTTCCCCGCCCCGTTGGGACCGATGATGGCATGGCGTTCGCCCTCGCGCACGTCGAGCGAGACGCCACGGATGACCGGCGTCGCACCGAAGTTCTTCCGGATGTCGATCAGTTCCAGAGCGGGCGGCATTCGTTCGTGCGCGGCGCCGTCGGGTTTCATGTTCATCGGCCTTGCGCGGTATCGACCACTCCGGCTTCGTCGGCGGCGCGATCCCACGCGGCCGCCACGAAAGGCCAGATCTTGCGCAACACGTAGAAACCAACGAAGAGAGACGCAATGGCTGCTATCCATGGCCACGGCGTGGCCGCGTCCACCGTGATCCAGAAAATCCGCATTCGCGTTCCCAACTCCGGTTGCGTCGACACGCGGTAGCTCATCTCGATAAGCAGCACTGCGCCCATCGTCATGATGGCGGCAGGCACGAGCGCGATCGCGTAAGCGCGCAACACCCGCCGGAACGCCTTCGTGTGCACGATCGGGCCATGCATCATGATCAAGCCCGCGAGACCGGTCGGGGCGAACACGATGGTCATGACGAAGAACAAGCCGAGATAGAGTAGCCACGCTGAGGTGTAGCCGCTCAAGCTGACCTGCAGCCAGGTCAGGATGACGGCACCGATGACGGGTCCGGCAAAATGGCCCACGCCGCCGATATAGGCCATCAACAGTACGGTGCCGGAGCGAAGCGCGCTTACGGAGTCCGCCGCCACGATTTCGTAGTTGATCGCATGCAGACCTCCCGCGAGCCCCGCAAACAGCCCGGCGACGGAGAACGCAAACAAGCGCACGCGCTGCGTGTTGTAACCGACGAACTCCGCGCGCTCCGGGTTGTCGCGGACCGCGTTGCACATGCGGCCCACCGGCGTGCGAATGAACGCGTACATCAGCAGGGCAGCGATCAGCGCCCACACCGCAATGACGTAGTAGACCTGCACCTGCGAGCCGAAATTGATCCCGAAAATATCCGGGCCTCGCGTCCGGCTGGCGGTGATGCCCTCCTCGCCTCCGAAATACGCCGGCAGCATGAACGTCGCGGCATAGACCAGCTCTCCGATGCCTAGCGTGATCAACGCGAAGATCGTCCCCGCCCTGCGCGTCGTTACGGAGCCGAATAGAAGACCGAACAGCAGGCCCGCGGCAGCGCCTGCGAGCGGGACCAGCGGAACGGGAAGCGGCAGTCCATGGTTGATCGCCCGCATGAAATGGATCGCCGCGTAACCGCCGAGGCCGAAGTAAACGGCATGTCCGAAAGAAAGAAGGCCCGTCTGTCCGAGCAACACGTTGAACGACAGCGCGAACACCGCCGCGATGCCCATTTGACTCAGCAGCGAGCGGCCGAAGTCGGTATTCAAACCCGGAACATGGGGTAGAACCAGTAGCACAGCCGCGGCCGCCAACCAGTGCCTGTGCCGGTTCGCCCAATTCATCGCAGCAGCGGACGACGTCGTCGAAGGCGCAGCGACCGCACGGCCCTCGCTCATACGTCGCGCTTGCCCATCAAGCCCCGCGGCCGCACGATGAGCATCAACACCAGCAGCAGGTACGGAACGATGGGTGCTGCCGTTGCGACTTTGATCGAGTAGAACTCGTAGAGCGGCGCGCCGCGGGCAACGGTGAATCCCGACGCGCGCAGTGCGTCCAGCAACGAATAATCCACGGCGACGGCGAACGTCTGCACGATGCCGATGAGCATGGAGGCGACCAATGCGCCCGCGAGCGATCCCAGACCACCGACGACCACGACGACAAAAACAATGGGCCCGACCGCGTGCGCCAGCGTCGGTTGCGTGAGCAACATGAATCCCCCGATTACGCCGGCCAATCCCGCCAGCGCGCTGCCTATGGCGAACACCAGCACGAATATCCCCGGGACGTTGTGCCCGAGTGAGCTCGCCATCTGTGGATGCGTCAACGCCGCCTGGATGACGAGACCGAGCCGCGTGTGCTTGAGGGCGAGATAAAGGAAGACGAACATGGCGACCGATATCGCCATCATCAGCCCCTTGTAGGCTGGGAAGGTGCTGCCAAACAGCGAGAATAGCGGGAAGTCGATGACGGCCGGCACGCTGTTCGCAACCGCGTTGCGGCCCCAGACCATCGTGACCAGCTCCTCGATCAGATAGGCGAGCCCGAAGGTGAAAAGAATCTCGGCGACATGCCCGCTCTTGTGGACGTGGCGCAAACCGTAACGCTCGATCGCCGCGCCAATCAGGCCGCACAACAGCGGCGCGATCACCAGCGCCGGCCAGAACCCCACCCATCTTGCGAACTGGTACGACAGATACGCGCCGAGCATGAACACGCTTGCGTGGGCGAAATTGAGCACGCCCATCATGCTGAAAATCAGCGTGAGTCCGCTCGTGAGCATGAACAGCAGCAGGCCATAGACCACGCCGTTCAGAAGCGAAACGGTCGCAAGCTCGAGCATGCGCTGGGAGCTCTCGGACTTACTGTCGCGTATTCAACGGCGGCGCTTTGGGAGGCGGTCCTGGGCGGGAAGCGCAACCGGCGCTCTGGCGCCGTCTCGTTGCGGGCCTACTTCGGTCGCTCCATCTTGCAGGTCGTCGGCAACGCCGTGGCCTTTCCATCCACCTTCGCGTCGCTTTTCCAGCCGAGACCGGTATCTTCGACGTCGTACTTCTGATTCTTCTCGAGGGTCGAAACGTACAGCGGCTGCAACAACTGATGGTTGTCGCTGCGCATTTCGACTTCGCCCATGGCGGTCTGCATCTTCATCCCTTCCAGCGCTTGCGCGATTTTGATCGGATCGTTCGATCGCGCCTTTTTCGCCGCCGCTGCAAACATTTCCCACATGGTCTTCGCGCGCCAGTAGGTGTATTCGTTTTCTTTCCCCGGGTAGCGCTTCGCGAATGCGGCGACCGTCGCATCGAGCTCGGGCATGGCGTTCTTGTGCCATTCGGTGACCTGCTTCAGGGTATCCACGCCGGCTTCGCCAATGGCGGTCACGGTACCTGGGCTGCCGCCATAGAACGTCTGCCAGCCGACCTTGAGCCCCGCATCCTTGCCGGCTTTGACCAGCAGCACCATATCGTTGCTCCAGTTGCCGGTAATCACGGTGTCGGCGCCGGAGGCCTTGATCTTCGCCACGTAGGGCGAGAAGTCCTGCACTTTTTGCAGCGGATGCAACTCGTCGCCGACGATCTTGATATCGGGCCGCTTATCCGCCAGCATCCGGGTCGCCGCTGCGGCCACGGCTTTGCCGAACGAGTAATCCTGGTTGATCAGATAGACGCGCTTTATCTTGCTGTCCTTCGTAATTACGTCGGTCATCGCCGCCATCTTCATGTCCGCATCGGCGTCGAAGCGGAAATGCCAGAAATTGCATTTCTCGTTGGTCAGCGCCGGATCGACCGCGGCGTAATTGAGAAAGAGGACTTCCTTGCCCGGGTTCCGCTCGTTGTGCTTGAGCACCGCCTCGGTGATCGCATGGGCGATCGAGCTGCCATTGCCCTGCACGACGAAGCGCGCGCCGTCGTCGAGAGCTTTCTTGAGCTGAATCAGCGATTCCTGCGGATTGACCTTATTGTCGAAAGAGAGCAGCTCGATTTTCTCGCCGTTCAGCCCACCGGCAGCGTTGATGGCGTCGATGTAGAACTGGTGCGTTTTCTGCGCCAGAATGCCGGTGGTCGCGGCCCCTCCCGAGAGGGGGTCGATGAAGGCGATCCTGATGTCCGCCGCCGCCGGCGCGGTCAACAGCGCCGCGACCAGCAACAGGCTGGGTGCTGCACCCGTACTTGCACGCATGGCTCCTCCTTCGTTCGCCGGCGAAGTCCTCGCGAGGGTTGAGGCGCAGAACAATCCACGCCCCTGCGGCCCGCCGGTCGACTGGAATGTCGATGCTACCGGGGCCGATGCACCATTTCAAGCGCGCTACAATCAGGCCGCTGCACAACCGGCGCAAAAGGTTCCCTAACAGCCGTCGAGGAGGAGACCCATGCAAGGTCTGATGATGGACGTGCCGCTGATGATTTCGTCGCTCATCCGGCACGCGGACCGCTATCACGGCGATACCGAGATCGTGTCGCGGACCGTCGAAGGGCCGATCCACCGCTATACGTATCGCGACGCGCACGCGCGCGCGCGCCGGCTCGCCCGCGCGCTGTCGCGACTCGGCATCGCGCCCGGAGACAGGGTCGGAACGCTCGCCTGGAACGGTTACCGCCATTTCGAGCTGTACTACGCGATCTCGGGCATGGGTGCGGTCACCCACACGATCAATCCGCGGCTGTTCCACGACCAGCTAGGCTACATCATCGGCGACGCCGAGGACAGCATAGTGTTCTTCGATCTCACGTTTACGGCGCTGGTCGAGAAGCTCGCCCACGCGTGCCAGGGCGTGAAGCACTGGGTCGCGATGACCGACCGCGACCACCGGCCGCAGGCAGGGATCCCGGGCCTGCTCTGCTACGAGGACCTGCTCGCGGCCGAGACCGACGACTTCGAATGGCCGGAGTTCGACGAAAACACCGCGGCGACGCTCTGCTACACATCGGGCACGACAGGCAAGCCGAAGGGCGTGCTCTTCAGCCATCGGTCGACCATTCTTCACGCCTACGCGATCTCGCTTCCGGACACCAAGAATCTGTCGGCGTCGAGCGCGGTGCTCGCGATCGTGCCGATGTTTCACGTCAATGCCTGGGGGATTCCGTATGCCGCGCCGCTGGTCGGCGCCAAGCTCGTCTTCCCGGGCGCCGGGCTCGACGGCGCAAACCTCTTCGAGCTGATCGAAGCCGAGGCCGTCGATAGCACTTCGGCGGTGCCGACGGTGTGGCTGAGCCTCATCAATTACATGCAGCAGAACAAGCTCGGATTTTCGACGCTGAAATCGACGACCATCGGCGGTGCGGCGTGCCCGCCGGCGATGATCAGGACACTGCGCGACGAGTTCGGCGTGCGCGTGCTGCACGGCTGGGGCATGACGGAGATGAGTCCCGTCGGTACGCTCAATGTCCCCAAGGGCAAGCACCGCGATCTTGCGGGCGAGGCGCGGTTCCAGCTCTCGCTCAAGCAGGGCCGGCCGCTCTATGGCGTCGAGATGAAAATCGTCGACGCAGAGGGCAGGGAATTGCCGCGCGACGGCAAGGCCGCGGGCAATCTGCTCGTGCGCGGTCCCTGGATTCTCCGGCGCTACTTCAAGGACGCGGGAGGCGACCCGCTGACGGCGGACGGCTGGTTTCCGACGGGCGACGTCGGGACGATCGACGCGGACGGCTATCTGCAGGTCACCGATCGGTCCAAGGATGTGATCAAGTCCGGCGGCGAGTGGATCAGCTCGATCGAGCTCGAGAACATCGCCGTCGGCCATCCGGGCGTGATCGAAGCGGCGGTAATCGGCGTCCGCCATCCCAAGTGGGACGAGAGGCCGCTGCTGGTGGTCGTCAAGCGGCCGGGCGCGTATGTCACCAAGGAGGCGCTGCTGGAGTTCTACAGCGGCAAGATCGCCAAGTGGTGGCTGCCCGACGACGTCGTGTTCGTCGACGAGCTGCCGCACACGGCGACGGGCAAGCTCTCGAAGATGACGCTGCGCGAGCGGTTCAAGGATTACCGGCTGCCGGCGTGAGCGGGGCGCGCAACGCGAGACCGGTGCGGGTTCGATGCTTTAGCTGCGCGCATACAGTGCGCAGATACGCGCGAACTCCTGCCAGCGGTGGAGAAGAGGCTCTATCGCGGTCAGAACTGTCGCCACGCTGAGTTGAGCGCCGCGCGCCCCGAGATTGCTGTGCCATGTTTCGCCGCAAACGCCGGTAAGTCGCGGGTCGGAACCCAAGTAGAGGCCGACGACAGGAACGCGCGAGGCTGCGGCAAGGTGCGTCAGTCCGGTGTCGACACCGACGACCAGGCGCGCCGCACAGAGCAAGCCGGCGATTTCGGAGAGCCCCAATCGTTCCGGAACACATGCGCCGGGGATCGCGGCCGCCATACGTGTGCTGCGGACATGCTCGTTGCCGCTTCCCCACGGAAGCACGATTTTCAGACCACGCGTTGCAAGCGCCTGTCCAACGGCAATCCAATGCTCTTCCGGCCACAACTTGTCCTCGCGGCTGCTGCCGTGTACGAGCACGCAATAGGGCGATGCCGGCACGATCGTCGGCGCGGAGGGCAGGCTGAGCGAATATTCGGCTGGCCCATCCAGCGTGTAACCGAGCGCGGCGGCGGCGAGGCGGCGGTTGCGTTCGATCGCGTGAAGTCCTTTGGGCACCGATAACCTGCGATTGTAGAAGACGGTTGCCAGCGGCTCGCGCGCACTTCCCCAGTCGTAGCCGGAAGAAGGTCCCTGGGCACCTGCCGCGATGATGGCGCTCTTGAAAAGACCTTGCGTGTCGAGCACGAAGTCGTAACGGGTTGCGCGCAAGCGCGTGAAAAAGGCGCATCGTTGGGCCAACGTTCCTGCAGACACGCGCATTTCCCGCCAGCGACGCTGGGCAACAGGGATGACGGTCGCAATCCCGGGATGCAGACGCGGTATGTCGATGAAAGCTTCCTCGACGACCCAATCGATTTGAGCGTCAGGCCATCGGCGGAGGATATCGGTAACCACCGGCAGATTGGCAACGACGTCGCCGAGCGAAGAGATCTTGACGAGCAGCAGCCTGGGACGCGAGCGCGGCCATCCCCGCGGCACATCCCCGTGCGGTAAATCTCCCCGAACCGGAGACTGCGCGGCGCCCGACGACCTGGCACGAAGAGAGGCGTGCATCAGTCGGTCCCGCGGTACAAGTGAAATGTTTCCCGGTCGTCACCGGGGCGCGTCCCGCGCCAAACCTCGCTCCAACCCGCATACGCGGGCAGCGCCGGTGGGTGCCCGGTTTCCTGCAGCAACAGCCATCGGCAGCTCTTCGCATCGGGATCGGCTTCCAGACGGCGGGTAACAAGCCCGGCGTAGTAGTCGAACATCGCCCGCTGCGATTCGCCCAGCGCGAGGCTGGCGATGCAGGATTCGTCACGCGGCAACGCCTGCTGCAGCGCGGTTGCGACCGATCGGTATCTCATGCCGTAGTCGAGGTACGGCAGCCAGAGCGTGAAGACCAGCACCCAGAACGCCGTCAGCCCGGCGGTCCACGCGCGGACAGCGTTCTCGGCGGAGATCCGGCGTCGGCGCACGGCCAGCCACCATAGTGCGGTTCCAACCGCTGCAATGGTCATTGCCGCAGGCTGGCTCGGCATCGAGAATCCGGGCTGGCGTTGACCGAGCACACTCAGCCCCCACGGAATTTCCAACACGACCGCGAGCCAAGCCAGCCACAGCGCCGCCACGGCCGCGGGAAAAAGCAGCAGAGACGTGCGCTGCAATCCACCGACAAACCAGTTGGGCGCGTGGTCCAGCCCGGCGACGGCCAACAGTGAAAGCTGCAGCAGCGCAGGTATCGCATATATCGCGCGCGACTGCGCCGCGAACATCAACGCAGTCATGGTCACCAGGAACGCTACGGTGGGTAGCAGAAGCGCGCGCGAATGTTCCTTCCCAACCCAGGCCGCCCGCCCCGCAGCGATCGCGAACGGCCAGAGCGGAAAACTGAGCCAGAGCAGCGTAACAGGGTAAAACCAGAGCCCATGGCCTTCGCCGCGAGTCACGAAGCCGAAGAACCGACCGAGGTTGTTCATCCATAGCCACTCGCCAAACAGCTCCGGCGACGCGCGATACAGGGCCGCAGGCCACGCGACCATCATCGGCACGAGCAGTGCGGCGGCGACCGCAAAACACTGAAGGCGCGGACGGCTTCGCCACGCTGGGACAAAGGCGAGGGCCGCCGCGGTCGCTCCGGGAATGCCGAGACCGATGAGCCCTTTGCTCATGAATGCCATGCCGGTGCCAATTCCCAACGCGATGCCGCCGGCAATCGGACGGCGCTGGCTCGTGGCCAAACCGAAGAAGGCGATGGAAAGGCCTGCCAGGAGCGAGACGTCGGCGATCAGGATGTGAACCTTGTCGAACAAGCCAGCGCTGCCGATGAACAACACGACGGCGATTGCACCTCTTTGGCGGCCGTAGAGGGCATTAGCGGTCGCGGCGAGAAATCCGAGCGTCAGGTAGAGAAACACGGCGATAGCGACGCGTGCCGCCTCGTGAAAAGGAACGATGCCGCCGAACAGTTCGGCGCACAGGGCGGCGACCCAGTAAAACAACGGCGGCTTTTCCATGAACGGCTCGCCAGCGAGCATCGGAACGAGCCAGCCTTTGCCTTGGATCAGGCTCCATATCAAGCCAAAGGTGTATGCCTCGTCGGATTTCCACGGCTCGCGGCCGAAGAGTCCGACCCACGGCCATGCGCAAACGAGAACGAAGAGCGCGGCGTCAGCTGCTCGCCGCGGCGAAAGTCCAAGCAGCCTGCGGACGAGCGATCCGAAGCGACCTTCAGCGTCGGAAAGAATTTCGCTGTTCACGATGCGCGGTGCCCATGCAGATAACCACCGGTGCCCGCACGTCGTCAGGTCCGGATTCGAGCATCCCAAAATACACTGGCAAGCTTGCGCGACCCTTGCTTAAAGCTTGCTGGAAGCTGACGTCCGCTGCCGCTCTATAATCGAGAGACGGGATCTCGCCGGGCGAAAACCCTCTGGCGACAAGAGAACACCGTTGAAGAATCGCTTCGCGAGTGAGGATGGCTAGCGCACGCAACGCCGAACCGGTCGTCATCGCCGGCGGTGGCATCGGCGGGCTTGCCTGCGCGCTGGCGCTCGCGATCAAGGGTTTCCACGCCCTGGTGCTCGAGCAGGCGCAGGAATTCGGCGAGATCGGCGCCGGCATTCAGCTTGCGCCCAACGCGTGGTCCGCGCTCGACGCGCTCGGCGTGGGTGAGGATGTCAAGCGGGAGGCCGTGTTCATCGAGCGGCTGCTCATGATGGACGGCCTCAGCGGCGAAACGGTGATCGACATTCCGCTCGATGCGCGCTTCCGCAAGCGCTACGGCAATCCTTACGCGGTGACGCACCGCGCCGACATCCACCGCTCTCTGCTCGAAGCGTGCAAGGCGCGCGCGGACAGGCTCGAGCTGCGCACGCACAGCAAGGTGGTCGGATTCGATCTCGCGCACCAAGGCGTGAGCGTCGAGCTCGCAGGCGGCGAGCGCATCGCGGCCGCCGCGCTGGTCGGCGCCGATGGGTGGCGCTCGGCGGTGCGCGAGCGGATCGTCGGCGACGGCGAGCCTCCGGTGTCCGGTCACATGTGCTACCGCGCCGTGCTCCCGATCGACGACATGCCGAAGGATCTGCAGTGGGCGGCGGCCACGCTCTGGGCCGGGCCGAACACGCATATCGTGCACTACCCATTGCGCGGCTGGAAACTCTTCAACCTGGTCGCGACCGTCGTGCGCGGGCGCGCCGGGACGGGCCACAACGAGGAAGCTCCTCCCGAAGAGGTGCTGCCGCTTTTCGCCAGGAACTGCGACACGCCGCTCGCGCTCCTGCGCGTTCCGAAAGCATTCCGGCGGTGGATGCTGCGTTTCCGCGAGCCGGTCGAGAACTGGAGCCGCGGTCCGGTGACGCTGCTCGGCGACGCCGCGCACCTCATGCTCCAATATTTCGCGCAGGGCGCCGCGATGGCGATGGAAGACGCGATCGCGCTTGCCGCCGCCGCCGATGCCGCCGACGGGGATTTTGCGGCCTCGTTCCAGCGCTACCAGGCGCTGCGCCTCGTGCGCGCGTCGCGGGTGCAAATATCGTCGCGGATGCTGGGCTTGCTCTATCACGCCGACGGCGTGTCCCGGCTGGTGCGCAACGACGTCTATTGCGGCCGTCCGGCCGAGCGGTACTACGACGCGCTGGACTGGATTTTCTCGGCTCCCGACTATGTGCAGCGCTTTCGGTAGGTGAGAAAATCCGCGTCTGGAGGACTCAGGCCATGCTCTTCGCGAAAACCGAGCTCACCGACGAACGCAAGGCGTTCTACGAGCGCATCGACAAGGACAGCCTCACGCCGCTGTGGGAAGTTCTGGGCAACCTGGTGCCGCCGCATCCCGCGCCAGCCTGCATCCCCGCGCTCTGGCGCTACCGGCAGGTGCGCCCGTATCTGATGGAGGCCGGTCGCCTGATCAGCGCGCGCGAAGCCGAACGCCGCGTGCTGATCCTGGAGAACCCGGGCTTGCGCGGCGCCTCGTCGATCACCCACAGCCTGTACGCGGGCCTCCAGTTGATCCTTCCAGGCGAGGTGGCGCCCAGCCACCGGCACACGCAATCTGCGCTGCGTTTTGTGGTGGAAGGCGAGGGCGCGTACACGGCGGTCGACGGCGAGCGCACCACGATGCATCCCGGCGACTTCATCATCACACCGTCGTGGACGTTTCACGACCACGGCAATCCGAGCGATGCGCCGGTGATCTGGCTCGACGGCCTCGACATCCCGATGGTGGCGTTCTTCGATGCGGGGTTCGCCGAGCGCCATCCGCAGGAGCTGCAGCCCGTCGCGAAGCCCGAGGGTGACGCGCTGGCGCGGTTCGGCGCCAACATGTTGCCCCTCGAGTACGCCGCGAGCTCGGGCAGCACGCCGATTTTCACCTACCCTTATGCGCGCTGCCGGGAGGCGCTGGAGCAGCTTCGTAGTCACGGCCCGCCCCACGCCAGTCACGGGCTGAAAATGCAATATTCGAATCCGGCTACTGGCGGTTATCCGATGCCCACGATCGGCGCTTTCATCCAGCTCTTGCCGGCCGGCTTCAATGGACTGCCGTATCGATCCACCGACGGGACCGTATACTGCGTCGTAGAAGGTCGCGGCGAAAGCCGCGTCGGCGACAGCGTGTTCGCCTGGGAACCGCACGACATTTTCGTCGTGCCGTCATGGTGCAAGGTCTCGCACCGCGCCGACGAAGATGCGGTGCTGTTCAGCTATTCCGACCGTCCGGTGCAGAAGGCGTTGGGATTGTGGCGCGAGGAGACGCCTGCGTAGTTGCTGCAGGTGTCGGTTCGTGATGAGCCCCTTGCGACGAGCTCAGGACAGCTGCGACGGACTCAGGGCGAACGGTCGACTCGAGGGGAATCCGCGATGAAAAGCATGCTGCGCCACGCTCGATACGTGCTCACCGCGATGCTGTTCCTCGCCGCAGGTGCCGCGCTCGCGCAAGCGACGGTCAAGATCGGCGTCGTGGCCGAATTCTCCGGCCCGTTCGCCGACTACGGCGCACAGATCGTCGGCGGGATGAAGACTTACCTCAAACTGAACGGCGAGGTCTATGCCGGGAAGAAGATCGAGCTCGTGATCCGGGACACGACCGGCGCAGCTCCGGACGTCGCCAAGCGCCTTGCGCAGGAATTGATCACGCGCGACCAGGTGGATATCCTGGCCGGCTTCGGCCTGACTCCCAACGCGCTCGCGGTGGCGCCGGTTTCCGCGGAGGCGAAAAAGCCGATGGTGATCATGAACGCGGCGACATCCGTCATTACGACGCGCTCGCCGTATATCGTGCGCGTCTCGCACACGCTGCCGCAGGACACGCAACCGATCGCGCAGTGGGCGGCCAAAAACGGCATCAAGCGGGCGTTCACGCTCGTGTCGGATTTCGGTCCCGGCGTCGACGCGGAGGTAACGTTCATCAAGGCCTTCAAGGCCGCCGGCGGCGAGATCGTCGACAGCGTCCGGACGCCGCTCGCCAATCCCGACTTCGCGCCGTTCCTGCAACGCGTCAAGGACACCCGCCCCGAAGCGGTCTTCGTCTTTCTTCCGCCGGGCAGCCAGACCATCGCGTTCATCAAAGGTTACGAGGAGCGCGGACTCAAGCAGGCCGGCATTCGAATCATCGCGACCGGCGATCTGACCGACGACGGCGTGTTGCAGGCGATGGGAGATCCGACGCTGGGGCTCATCACCAGCTTCCACTACTCCGCCGCGCACGATTCGCCCGAGAACAAGACCTTTCTCAAGGCGTACGTCGAAGTCAACGGCACAAAGCTGCGTCCCAACTTCATGGCCTGCGCGGGTTACGACGGCATGGCCGCGATCGCCGAGGCGCTCAAGAAGACGGGCGGATCGACCGAGCCCGAAGCATTCCTCGGCGCGCTGAAGGGTATAAAGCTCATGAGCCCTCGCGGTCCGATCACGATCGATCCCGAAACGCGCGACATCGTGCAGACGGTGTATATCCGCCGCGTCGAGAAGATCGACGGCATCCTCTATAACATCGAATTCGACAAGTTTCCCGACGTCAAGGATCCTGGGAAATAGCGGCGCGAGCCCGTGGCGAGGGCCCCCACGCGCAGCGTGGGGATCGCGCGTGGCGAGTCGACGCAGGCGGCCGACGCGCCAGCTAAGCGTTGCGCGATTTTCGTCCAAGGAGGCCGCGTGGCGTTCAAGGCGATCGGACGAAGATGACGCGATCCGGGACCGGCTGCGCATTCGCGAGGTCGTGAAGAGCTCAACCGCGCAGAGCGACGTCGGAGCCCAGCGTGATGCGACCGAGGTTGGATAAATCGCGCAGCAGCCTGCGGTCGAGTAGCGGCGCCGCGACGGCGTATAACGCCAGTCCGGCCAGTGAAAGCCACGGCCCCGCTTTCAGGACTTGCGCGGCGAGGAAGATTGCAGCGGCAAGCAACGCCGGCTTCAGCACGAGACTAAAGGGCGGCGGGTGAAGGCCGCGGCGCGCCGCAAAGACGTGGGCGACCGCCCACAGCGTGACGGCGCCTGCCAGCGCCGCGAACGAGAAGCCGAGGCCCTCTGCGAAAGGTCCGAACAGCAATCCAATGCCGACGACGGCGCCTAGTGCTGCCAGCTGAGCCCCCGCCCTCCAAGTCTGAGCGCCCGCCGCCGCCAAGGTCCAGTAGGCGTGGCCCGTGCATAGCGACACCGGGAGCACCCAGGCCAGCACCTGCAGCATCGGGGCCGCAGGTGCCAGCTTCGGGCCCATCGCAATGACCATGAGGGGCTCGGCCAGCAGCGTCAGCGCTAGCGCCGCGAATATGCCTCCCCAGGCAGCTACCCGGCCCGATCCCGCGAGCAGGTCCGCGAGCTCGCCGTCCTCGCTTACCGTCGCACGGGCGACCGCAGGGTAAAGCCCGTAGTGGTAGACGTAGCTGAAGATCAGAAGCGATCCGACCACGCGCGCCGCCGCCGCAAACCAGGCGGTCTGAACACCGCCGATCAGAATGCCGATCATGAAAAGCGGTGCATACCAGCTCATCGCCCACACGATGTTGCTCGAGCCCGCCGCGATGCTTTCCTGCACCAGCTTGGAAAAGCCGCGCATCGAACCACTCAGGCGAAGCGGAGTAATACGCGTGTGCTGAATGTAGACACAGTAGGCGGTCAGAGCGGTGACGGCCGCGATCTCGGCCCAACCGACTGCGATCAGGTCGCGCGGCGCGCGCACGAGCGCCCAGACCATCGCCGCGAAAACGCCCGCGCGTATGACCTGCGCAGACGCCACGCTGCTCATGTGATTGGTCGCTTGAAACAACCACTCCTGTCGCCAGGGTGCAGGCAGAAGGCTCAAGGCGAACAGCGCGATGAGGCCGGCCGGCACGGCGGACTTCATCGTGGATAACGCTACCAGCGCCACGACAGGTATCCCGACCGCGGTGAGCATCAACCGCAACATCAGGATCTGGTGCGCGAGCCTGGGCAATTCGCCCGGATCCTGTGCCGAGTGTCGCACGGCGACGGTGTTGGGACCGCCATCGATCAATGTCGCGATGAGCACCGACAATCCGATTACATACTCGACCGCACCATAGGCTTCCGGATTCAGGATGCGCGCAAGCCAGGCAAAGGCTAGAAAGCCCAGAAGCCTCCCGGCGATCTGACCCCCGGCGAGAACCGCATAGTTCTTGAACAGCTTCAATCCGCCTCTCTTTCAATCGCGTCGCCGAACGTCGACGAGCGCGGAGTCATAGGCGGCTGGCATGCCGTTACAATGGCCCCCGCCTCGATCGCGGTCGCGCGATCGGTCGCATGGAGGTGCCGAGTCAAATGCCACGGCAGGCGAAAGAGGCAGCGAAAGGTAACGGCGCGATGACCGCGGGCATCGAGAACCATGGCGCGCGCAACGGACAAGACCGCGGTTCGACGGCGTCTCGGCGTCCGACCATTGCGGTGATCATCCCCGCCTATAATGAGCAGGATGCCGTCCGAGCCACCGTGGAAGACATTCGGTCCGTCCTCGATGGCGCGCGAGTGTCACATGACATCATCGTGGTCAATGATGGCTCGAGCGACAATACCATGGCGGAAGCGCAAGGGAGCGGGGCGCGCGTTGTCAGCTTTGCCGACAATACGGGCTATGGGCACGCCTTGAAGGCGGGAATCGCGGCCAGCGATTCCGATCTGGTCGCCATTCTCGATGCCGACGGCACGTATCCTCCCGATGCACTGCCCGCTATGGTCCGGATGGCGGCGTCCTCGGATATGGTCGTTGGCGACCGCGGCCCGGGAATGAAGAACGTGCCGCTCGTTCGACGTCCGGCCAAATGGATGCTGAAAATGCTGGCGAGCGTCCTGGCTCGACGCAGGATCAACGACGTGAATTCGGGCCTGCGGGTGTTCCGCCGGCCGGCGCTCGAGCGCTTTCTCCCGCTGTTGCCGGACGGTTATTCGTTCACGACGACGATCACCCTGTGCATGCTCGCCTCCAGTCTGACGGTTGTTTATCATCCGATCAACTACGGCCAGCGCATCGGGCACTCCAAGATCAAGGCGCGCCATTTCTTCAAGTTCATATTCCTCGTACTTCGACTTACCGTACTGTTCCAGCCGCTGCGCATTTTTCTTCCCCTCGGGGCATTTCTGTTCATTGCCGGCGTAGCCAAGGCGATCTATGACCATTCGCTGACAAGCCCGTCGGCGGGCGCGGTCTTCGCCATTCTGGGAGCGATCGTCGTCTGGTCCCTTGGGCTATGGGCGGATACGATCGCTCGGGTTCGTCTGCCGCGGCGGAAACCAGGCAAACAAAACGGGGCGGTTCGCTCGTGACGTCGAAAACACCGTCGCCGGCGACGCGTCCCAGGAAATTTCCTCTGACGTGGTTTCTGCGCCTGGCGGTCTCCGGGCTGGTTCTGGTCGTCATCTTTCGCATCGTTCCGATCGAGCAGGTGTGGGGCGAGGCGCGACGGCTCTCGCCCGCGCTCTGGCTTGCGGCGTTGGCCCTGTTCCTGATGGGTCACGCAGCGGCGACGGTCAAATGGCGATTGCTGATCGGCGAGGGAGTGTCCTTTCCGCAGGCGTTCCAGGCCCATCTGGCGGGTCTCGCGGCGAATCTCTGCCTGCCGGGCTTAGGTGGAGGCGATGTAGTGCGCGCGGCGCTCGTCTTCCCCTCGGCCAAAGACGCGTCGCAACTTGTTGTCGGGTCCGTTGCCGATCGCCTGCTCGACCTCCTCGGATTGCTGCTCATTGCGGTGGTCGCGGCGTTTCTCGCCTCGCGGCCGGAGCAGGGTGCTCAACGGCAACTCCTTTGGGTACTGCTGGCGGGAGTGGTCGTGCTCGTCGCCTTGTTTCCCGCCGCGCTCATTCTCGATCGCGCCGTGAAGCGCGCGAATCCGGTAGGCAGGGTCCGTCGGCTGGCCGTGCACGTAGCGTCCGCGACGGTCTATCTGGTGCGCCAACCCGGTCGTCTGGCATTGTGTCTGGCCATATCGATGGCCGTCCAGGCCACCTTCGTCGCGATCAATATCGCTTTTGCCGTAGCGGTAGAGGTCGAGGCTCCGGCCGCCGCGTGGTTCTTTGCCTGGTCGACCGCCAAGATCGTCGCCATTGCTCCGATCAGCTTGGGAGGCCTGGGCATACGCGAGGCGGTCATGGCTAGCCTGTTGAGGCCGTTCGGTGCGGACCCGGCGCAGGTGATCGCCATCGGATTGATCTGGCAAACGGTTCTCTACGCCAGCGGACTGATCGGTGTGCTGGCCCAATTTGTCTGGAATCCCGACGCGGGGAAGGCGGCCGGCCGGTCGGCGGCGAAAACCGCAGTCGAGCGTTCGTCATGAGCACCGTGGCCGCGCCAACCGATACAAGGCGGTCGCCCGCGGCGAATGGCGTCCCCAAGGTAACGATTCTCGGTGCCGGGCCCGCCGGAGTAGGCGCTGCCTTTCTTCTCGCAAGGAGCGGGAAGGCCGACGTTGTCGCGCTGGAACGGCAAGGCGGTGTCGGCGGCAACTCCGGAAGCTTCGACCTAGAGGGTGTTCGTTGCGATTATGGCAGCCACCGTCTGCACCCGGCGAGCGAGCCACATGTGATGGCGATGATCCAGGACGCCGTGGGAGAGGATCTGCTTTGGCGTCCGCGGCACGGCCGCATCCTGCTCAAGCGACGTTGGATCCATTTTCCGCTCAAGCCCTTCGACCTCATCGCCAAACTGCCCAAGAGCTTCGCCGCCGCGCTCTTGTTGGACGCCGTGTGCAAGCCCTTGCGGCGCAAAGAGGCGGGCGAAGAAACTTTCGCCAGCGTTCTGCGCTATGGCCTCGGGCCGACGATCAGCGAGCACTTCTATTTTCCGTATGTGCGCAAGCTCTGGGCGCTGCCGCCGGAGGAACTCGCGGTCACGCTGGCGCGGCGGCGCGTGTCGGGAAATTCCTTCGGCAAAATACTGCTCAAGATCCTGCGCCAAGTCCCCGGCTTCAAGGGCAAACGCACCGGCGGCTTCTTCTATCCCAGGCGCGGCTACGGCGAGATCAGTGAAGCGTTGCGCGCGAGGGCCGAACAGGCGGGAGCGGCTTTCGAGATGGAAGCCTCGGTGAGTGCGATCGAACACCATGACGGAAAGGTACACGCTGTACGATGGGAGAAGAACGGTGTGCTGCATCGTCGGGAAAGCGACACGGTATGGTCGACGCTTCCAATCACGACGCTGGTCCGGCTCATGGAGCCCGCCGCCCCCGACGAGGTGCTCGAGGCTGCCAAGCGCATTCGCTATCGCGGCTTGATCCTCATCTACCTCGTTCTCGAGCAGGATCGCTTCACCGAATACGACGCTCACTACTTCCCCGAGCTTGCGGTGCCGATCGCGAGATTGTCCGAACCGAAGAATTATTCGGCTTCGATCGAGCCCGCGGGTATCACCGTCCTCTGCGCGGAGCTGCCGAGCGATCCGGGCGACGCCTGGTGGTCACTCTCCGATGACGAGCTCGGCGCGCGCCTGCGCGGCTGGCTCAAGGACGTCGGGCTTCCAATCGAGGCCGGGCTGCGGCGCACGCTGACGCGGCGGCTGTCCTATGCCTACCCCGTGTACGACCGCAGCTTCGAACCGAACTTCAAGATCATGGATCACTGGGTTGCACGGATGCAAGGCTTGCTGACTTTCGGCCGGCAGGGTCTGTTCGCCCACGACAATACGCACCACGCGCTCGCGATGGCGCACGCGGCGGTCGATTGCCTGCAGCGCGACGGCAGGTTCGACGACGGCAAATGGCGGCAGTACCGGAAGGTGTTCGAAACCCACGTCGTCGAGGATTGATGCCTCCCACTCCCGGTGAGAACGCCTTGGCCGTTCTCACCTTTCATTCGATCTCCGCGGAGCCGGGACCGACCAGCATCGACGCTGCGACTTTTCGCATGCAGATGGATGTCCTGGCGGAGGCAGGCTTCGCCTCCATGACGTGTCAGGACTTTCTGGCCTGGCACGAGGGACGCGCGAACGGCGGAACGAAGCGCGTGTTGATCACCTTCGACGACGGCTTTGCCGATTTTGCGACGGTGGCGTTCCCCATTCTGCGCGAGCGCAGCTTTTCGTGCATGGTCTTCGTGCCGACGGGCAAGCTCGGAAAACGCGAGGATTGGCCCGGCGCCAATGCATCTCCGCGCCCGCTGATGACCTGGTCGACGTTGAGCGAGCTCGCTCGCGCAGGTGTCGAGTTCGGGGGCCATGGCATCACCCACGCCGATCTCACGCGCCTCGCCCCCGATCGGCGCCGCGAGGAGATCGAGCGCTGCGCTCAGGATCTGGCAGAACGGATCGGCCGCCGCACTCGCGGCTTTGCCACGCCTTACGGTCACGTGAACTCCGCGGTGCGGGTGGATCTGGCTCGGACCTACGATGTCGCGTTCGGAACGCGATTCGAATACGCGCGGCCGGCGTGCGATCTCTTCGATGTGCCGCGGATCGAAATGCACTATTTTCGCAAGCCGCGGCACTGGCGCGCATTCGTGCTTGGGCGTCGATCGTATTTTCTCGCGCGCCGCGCCCTGCGCGCGGTGAAAAACGCCGGAATCAAACTCCTGAACGTCTAGCCGTCCGCGATCGAGCGTCGGAACGAGCGCTCGGCAAGCTCGGCCGCGTGCTCCCAGCTGAAATCTCGCGCGCGGCTGCGCGCATTCTCGGCGAGCCGTGCCCTGCGAGCGGGATCGCGGAGCAGTGAGAGAACGCACGCAGCGATCGCCAGAGGATCTTCCGGTTCGAAAAACAAGCCCGCGTCGCCCACGACCTCGGGGAGACTGCCGCGCCGGCTTGCCACCACGGGCACGCCGCAGGACATCGCCTCGACGGCCGGAAGGCCGAACCCCTCCCAAAGCGAAGGGAACACGAGGGCATACGCGCCGTTGAGAAGCTCCACTAGCGCCGTGTCGCCGAGATAGCCCGTGAAATGGACGTGCCCGGCGAGAGGTGGATGGTCCGCGACGAACCTCTTGAGTTCTCCGACGTTGTCCCAGAAGCCTTTTCCCGACGTATCGCCCACGATCGCGAGCTGGACAAGGCGATGTTGCGCGATGATCGTCGGCATCGCCTTGAGGAGACCCAGAATATTCTTGTGCGGATTCATGCCGCCGACGTGGACGAGCAGCGCCCCATCGGGGGGAATGCCGTGGAGCGCCCGAGCCGCGGCCGAAACCGCGGGATCGTCGATGCTTTGGAAGACGGCATCGGCGGCTTCGGTCACGACATCGATGCGGTTCTTGGGGAAGCGGAGAATGTTTTCGAGGTCGGCGGCGGAGCTTTGCGAGACCGTCATGGCCCGCGTCGTTTGCCAGCGCGCCAGCGTGGTCTTGACCCGCCAGAAAAGGTGATTGCGCCAGGTCGGAAACAGCAGCTGCGGCAGACGCTCCGCCGTCGTATCGTGATAGCAAACGACGCACGGTACTCTGGCGAAGAGCGGGAAGTAGGAATAGAGCGTCGGAAAAAAGAAGACGTCGAACTTCTGCTCGCGGGCGAGCTGCCCCATCGTCCAGAAATACTGCGCGGATCGCGACGATTTGCCGACGGCCGATTCGTTGAGCGTCCGCCCGGTCGTGGCGCACAGAACCGTCGCGCCTGCAGGGAGATTATCGGTGGGCGGTCGATCGAACAGGAGCGTGTAGCGGAATCCCGCGTCGCGCGCCGCCAGAGCCGCAACGATGCTGCGGGTGAAGCGGCCGAACCCCCGGTCATTCGACCAGCTCGTGGCATCGACACCTACGTGGACGGCATGGTCGGACACGCGAGGGTCTTCCTACTGCAGCGGCAGGCAACGCATCGGAACGGCCGCTAACGTTTGCCGACGCTCGCGGCGATGTACCCTGCGCATTCTCCAAACCTCCAGCTGCAGCTGAGCAGTGCCTCGGAGAGCGCATCCCCGGGCCCGAGCACGCAGCTCACCCATTCGCCTGCGAGCATGACGACGAGCGCAGGTCCCAGGAGGCGCGAAGCACGGAGGAATTGCGCCACTCGACAGCGTATTCTGAACACGGTCAAACCGATTCGCGCCAGGAGAAGAAACGGAACCAGCGGCGCCGCGAGAATATACGCCCAAGACATTGATCGATAAACGGGGCGCCGACTTTCGATGCGATCACGACGGAAATCTTCGGCATGGCGCGCTTGGCTTCCCGACCCTTCGACGATCGAACAGAGACGCTGATTGCCTCGCGGCGGATGCTATCATTATGGACGGCATGTTGCAGAATGTGCGGCACCGATAGGTGCGCCCGCTTGAAGATAACCCCATGAAGGAACTTGCTCGTCGCGTCGCCAGGCACACAACGCTCAGCTGGCAAAATCTCGCTTTGCCGAATGTGCCGACCCCGCCGTTCCTGATCCTGTTCATCAATTCGATCTGCAACATGAATGCGAGGACTGCTTCTACGATCTCCTCGAAGCTCAGGTCGCTCCTCGGACAGCGCCACGCTGCCTCACTGCAGCGCTCCCTGGAAATCTCGAAGGTCTGAAACTGGCGCCCGCCTGAAAACGACGCCGCCTGCGTGCCTCCCGGGTCTGATGCATGCTTGTCGGTACGAGGACCGGGCACGTCCGATGCGCCTGCTGCAACTGGTCACTGCATTTCGCCCAGGCGGCATTCAGCGTCATGTCCTCGGTCTCACCGCGTCGTTGCGCGAGGTCGGGCACCACGTCGTTCTCGCCGGCACACCCGGACCGTGGCTGAACGAGAGCCTCGACGCCGCCTTCTTTCCGCTGGACCTCGTCGGCGTCGCCAAGGAAGGAGGCACCGTGCCCCGCCGCCTGCGCAATGCCGTCAAAGCCGCGTTGCGTCTGCGCGCCATCCTCCGGCGCGAACGCATCGAGTTGATACACGCTCACGAGAGCGCGCCGGCGCTGGTCGCCGGCATAGCGACGATCGGCCTGTCGACACCGACGCTGGTGACCTACCACGGCTCGGAACCTGATCGCGTTGCCGCATTCGGCCGGATCGCCTGCCTTGCCGCACGTTGCGTCATCACGCCCAGCCACCGTAGCGCTGCCGACCTGCGCTACATCGGCGGCGTGCCCCCGTCAAAACTCCGGGTGATCGGCCTGGGTGTGGAAGCGAGGCCGTCGATAGATGAAGCGGTAGTCCAGCGCCTGCGTCGCCAGTTGCTTGGCGAAGGAGGCCGACGCTTGGTCGTGACCGTGGCGAGGCTTGCGCATCAAAAGGCGCCCGATGTTCTGATCGAGGTCGCTAAACGGACTATTGCGCGTGACGATTCAATACGGTTCGCGATTGTTGGTTATGGTCCGCTGCGGGAGGATGTCCGTCGCTGGGTGGCGGAGGCGGGGGTTGGAAGATATGTGACCCTTGCCGGCTACAGCGATCGGCCGCATGAATTCCTGGCGGCGGCCGACCTGTTCCTGCTTCCTTCCCGGTGGGAAGGCCTGCCGATCACCATCGTCGAGGCCTTTCGCGCGGGCTTGCCCGTGGTCGCGACCGACGCCGGTGGTGTTCGCGAGCTGGTCGACGATGCGGTCGGCAAGGTGGTCGCCATCGGCGATGTCGATGCCTTGACGCAGCAGGTTTTGGCGATCTGCGAGGACGACGCGCTCCGTGCTTGTCTTGCCGCGAGCGCGCTGGCACGGGGCGGCGAACAGCGATTCTCACCCTCCCATGTGCACCGCATTTTTGAATGCACTTATGCGGAGATGCTTGGTGAGACGCTTCCGCCCGAAGGCCGTAATTGATCGGATTCCGGACATGCGAAAGGCTCGCATTGCGTTGATCGGCTGTGGCGCCGCGGCGGTTCCGTACGTTCAGGCGTTGCGGCAGCTTCGTTTGCGGCCGACGGTTTTTGTCGATGCCGATATCGCGGCCGCCAGGCGCCTGGCCAAGGACGCGGTCGTCGCAGCAACGCCGGCGGCAGTTCTCGATCGCTTCGACGCGGCGATTGTGACGGGAATCGCCGCCGGCAGCGCCATCGCCTTGCACGAGCTCGCGATCGCGATCAAGCCTGTTCTCTGCGCACCGGAGGCGCAGGCGGCGGCGGCACGCATCGGAGCGTTTCCGGCAGCGATCGCTGCAGGCTCGGGTTCTTTCGCAGGCTCGCACCTGAGGTTCGCGCAGGGTGCGCGAAGAGTGCGGGCGCTTCTCGAGGCGGGCGGCCTTGGGTCGGTCCTCAGCATCGACGCCCGCTTTGGCGCGCCCCCGCCGGCGGCGGCGCACTCGCCAGAGTACTGGGACAGGACCATTGCGGGCGGGGGCGTCCTCACGAGCCCCGGCGTCGATCTGCTCGACCTGCTTGCCTGGTGGCTGGGACCGCTGACGCCGGTCGGCCTGCAGGACGACAGCAACGGCGGCGTGGAAGCCGAAGCCGTTGCTCGCATCTCGACCGCCGATGGCGCCTCCGGCGTCATTGAGCTCAGCCGTCTGAGAGTGTTGCGCAATTCGGTGGTGCTGACCGGGAGCAAAGGGCGGGTCGAACTCGATCTCGAAGCGTTGACGGTCCGCGCGGAGCCGCGCGCCTTGCTGAACGATGTCGAGACTCGAATCGACGACGGGCCCCGGACCGGCCGCTCCGCCGAGCATCTGCATCGGCTTCGCATCGAGCAGTGGCTCGAGACGACGGCGGTCCACGGACCTGCGCCAGACGCCCTCGTGGGCGGGAACGCAATGGAGGCGCTTATCGGCCTCTACGCCGTGCGGGAACGCGTACTCCACGGGTGGGAACGTCCTGGCCCGCGCTCGCCGAGTCTCCCGCCCGGAGCCTTTGCGCTCGCAGGACACGCCGTTCTGGTCGCGGGCGGGACCGGGTTCATCGGTGCCCGGCTGGTAGAAATGCTTGTCGAGCAAGGCGCCAACGTCACGGTCGCGGTCCGCAACCTGAAACGGGCTGCCCGGATCGCGCGACTCGACGTCCGGCTCCGTCGTGTCGATCTCGGCAGCGCCGAAGAAGTCGACGAACTGGTTCACGGTCAGGACGCGGTATTCAACCTCGCCTACGACGTCACGCGCTCCGGCACCCGCAACCTTGCGGTATACCGGAGTCTCGCGGACGCCTGTGTCCGCAGCGGTGTACGCCGGTTCGTCCACGTCAGCTCGATTGCGGTTTATGACGACTGGCCATCGGGTCAGCTCGACGAACATTCCCCTAAAGACGCACCTGGAAGCGAGTACAAGATTGCCAAGCGGGCGATGGAAGCGGATCTTGGCGAACGTGCCGCGGCAGGCGCGTTGCTACCGACGATCCTCCAGCCCACGATCGTCTACGGTCCGTTCAGCACACTCTGGACGGACCGATTCGTCGAGCAACTTCGCACTGGGACCGTGCAGATTCCGCGCAAGGGCCTCGGCCATTGCTGTGGCGTTTACGTGGACGATGTGGTCGCCGCGCTGCTCGCCGCAGCGATCCGGACGAACGCTCGCGGCGAGGCCTACATCGTCTCAGGCCCTCGCGTCTTCGACTGGGCGGCACTGATCGGCGGCTATGCCGATGCGCTGGGCCGCACCCTCGAGTACAGCGATGCGCCGGCAACCCCCGCTCTAGCCTCGGTGCCATCGCTTCTCAGGATTGCAAGGAAGGATCCGCTGACGATCGCCAGCTGGCGCCCGGTGCGCGCCCTGCTGGCGCTCGTGCGCGAACGGATCGGCGAGGAGGGCATGGAACGGATGCGCAAGCGGGTCGTCGCGCTGCGTCGGCGCGCGGGCCCGTTGATCTACCGTCCGGCCGAGGAGGATCCCGGCCTGTATCTCTCGCACGGCACTTGCGGCATCGCCAAGGCACGCCGCGAGCTGCACTTCACGCCCGCGGTCGAGCTTGAAGAGGGTTTGGAGCGCACGCGCGACTATATCCGCTGGCGCTACATGGATGGTTCGCCTGGCGCTGGTGACCGCTAGGCGTGCAGGGGGTCATTCCCCGTACTCTGCCCGCGTCGCGATGCGGTGCGCGTTGGCCATCGCTGCGAAAGTGATCGTCGTCGCGGGAATGCTGGGAAAGACCGAAGCGTCGACGAGGTGGACGCGGCGCAGGCCGGCGGGACGGCCGAGAACATCGGTCTCCAGGTGATTCGGGCTTTCCCGCATCGGGAAACTGCCTCCGCAGTGGAAGCTGCTGCCCACGGCACCGACGCGAGCCAGAGGTGTCAGCGGCAGGAGACCGGTGACGCGGGCGACACGGGCGAGACGACGACGCGCGCGGGCGACCGCATCCGCGGTATCGGGGTTGTCGCGGCGGCGGAATTCCAGGCGCGCATTGCTGCCTCTGCGCCGCATCACGAGCTCGATCTGCGGCGAGGCGTCCGAGTGCAGAAACGCCTGTGCCACGATCAGATGACGGCTGAGGATTCCGGCCAGAGGAGCGAATACGCTGCCAAAGCGCCTTTGCATGTCCAGGGCAAAACCGTCGTTGTGCGTATAGACCTGCACATGCACCGTGTGCGGAGATACTCGCGGATCGACAAGCTCGAGAAAGAGTTGCGCCAGCGTGTGCCGCGGTTCAGTCGCCGGGTCGGGATCGGCAGCCCATCGGTGCAGCATCGGAAGAAAAAAGTGCAGGCTGTCCTTGACGGTAATTGCGCAGTCCGGCCGGTCGAGCGAGTCGAGCACGAGTAGCGCCGTAGGCAGCACGCCGGTGGCGGCGAACAACCGATCGCACCGAAGCTCGGTCACCTCGCCCTTGGCGTTGCGTGTCCAAAGGCGCACGCCATCGGTGTTCTCCTCGAAGCGGATCGCGTAGGAGTCGGGGCGGTAGGTCAAGCCGCCGGACGCGCATAGACGGTCGACCACATCTGCCGCGTTGAAGATGAGGCCGTAGGGACATCCATGGAGACACATTGCGCAGCGACGGCAACCCTCCGCCACGGCCTGACGCGATTGCCCAAAGTGCACCCCCAGATCCGCGAGTCGGGCCCGCTGCTGGCCCAATCGGTCGAGCAACCTTTGCGCCTGGGTGCTCAGCGGCAGCGGTCGTTCGTCCGTCAGGCGATAGGCGGGAAACAAATCCGCCAGATCGTCGCGCCGGGCGGCGAGGGAAATAAGCGCCGCCACCGCGTCGTAATGGGGTGCGAGCTCGGCCGCGCGAAACGGCCATGCTTCGAGATCGTCGTCGCGATAGGGCAACACCGACGCGCCCCAGCCGTTGCTCCACCCGCCTTTGGCAAACGAAGGTCGCACAGCGGGCCAGTCTGGCTGCTCTTTCCATTCGCTGGCAGCGGCGGGAATGCGGAAAAGAAAGTCGGAGCCGTAGGGGCGTATCGTGCCCTGTGGCGATTGGCGCGCCGGAGTCGTCAACTCGTCGAGATCGATCCGCTGCCATTGCGACGGCTCCGCCAGCCCCATCCTGGCGCGCAGCGCGACCCTGGATGGCTCCAGCTCAACGCCGACATCGACCATGAGGACTTCGCCGCCGCGTGCGATGATGGCGGAGGCTGCGGCGACACCGGTAGGCCCCGAACCGATGACGATGTTGACCGGCATGCCGTTACGCGCGCTTCGAGGTCAGCCGTGGTCGCACGCCGCGGTCTTGCACAGAGTTCGAGCATCCGGCGGCGCGAAATCGCCAGATGCGCGACGTGATCGGACGGCGTGCCTTTGTTCGCATCGTCCTGCGCATCGGTACAGTACAATCCGTCGCTGCCACGCCCTCCGGCGAGGATAGTGGCAAACTGCGTTGGCCCGCAACCATTGGCAGCAAGCTGGCGCAGACCAAGCTGTCATCGGCCGAAAAATGCGATCGCTGTCGGCCTCGAGGGGGGATATGCCGAGACTGCGTATCGCCATGCTTACCACATTTTTCCCGCCCTACAATCTCGGGGGTGACGGAATCGGCGTGGAACGCTTGGCGACTGCTCTTGCCGGACGCGGCTGCGACGTTACGGTCATTCACGATGAGGACGCCTATCTTCAGCTGGGTGGCGGTGAACCTG
>JALYSM010000117.1 GCA_030854785.1 Pseudomonadota bacterium | reverse complement strand
CGCCAAGCACGCGCAGGCCGTCGCCGTGCTTTGGGAGCGCTATCGGGAACGCGAGCAGGCGCTCCGGGCACGCGGCGGCAAGGAAGCGGCACTCGATGCCTTCCGTTGGCTCATCGAGGAACTCAAGGTTTCGCTGTTCGCTCAGGAGCTGCGCACGCCGAGTCCGGTCTCGTATAAACGTCTCGAAAAGGCGTGGAAGGAGCTTTCGAAGGGCTAAACGGGCTTTTGTCGCATTGGCACCGATAAACCGCGCGTGATACAGTAACTTGGCGGCAAGGTCTGCCAACTGAGATTAACTCGATACCTCGCCGCATGCGCCTAGCCCGGGCGGGCCGAACCGCTCCGGGTCGCCCGGGCGCGTCCGTCACCGCGGGGGAGGCTCAGAGAGTGCAGGGCAAGTGAACGCGATGACCACCACCACCGAAACCGCGACCCGCCGCCCGCTGCCGCGAGAGACGGCGAAGATCCTCGGCGATTGCCGCGATCTCGCCATCCACCGCCTGCTGCTTTCGTTCACCTCGATGCTCGACCGCGTCGGCGAGCTCTTGATGCTGCGGGCGGAAAAATCGGACGTCCGCGACGAGCAGGCGCTGTGCCTCGACGCGCGCGGAGTCCTCATGTCCGAGCGTGCCAGCCTCATGGCGGAGTTCGAACGCAATCTGCGCGTGATCGTCGACCGGCGGATGAAAGGCGACGAGCCCAAGACCGATTTCTCGGCGCTCGATGCACGCAAGCTCACGCTGGTCGATACGACAGCCATGGACGAGTCGGTCCTCTCCGGCAACATCGTCCGCGTGGTGGAGAACCTCTGTCACGACGAGTTGCAGGACCTGAACCGTGCCGTCGGCTACCTGCTCGGCAAGCCCGAGCTGGAAACCGCGGGGAATCCTCTGGCGCCGACGACGATCGTCGAGGCGTTTACCGAGGCGCTGCGCTCCATCAAGGGCGACCCGCGCATCAAGTTCACGATCCTGAAGGAGCTCAACCAGAGCTCGCTCGGCGACATCAACGCTATCTATGCTGACCTGAACCGGCATCTGGAGAATCTGCATGTCGTGCCGGACCTGCGGCCATCGATCCATCGCGCTGGCGGAGGCCACGCCGAGCGCGGTGGCGGAGGCCACGCCGAGCGTACCGTCGGTCCTGCGGATGCCCAGGATGCACACCCACCGGATGTAATGCCGGAAGAGGCGGCAGGTGAGCTCGACCTGATGGCGGTGCTCCAGCGTCTGGCGAGCCACGGCCTGGGACTCACGCGTCTTCGGCCGCAAGGAGTGCCGGCGCAGGGGGGCTTCCAGATGCCTGCCGCAGGACGGGTGCCGCAAGGAATGCCCGGCACGGCCGCAGGAATGACTGCAGGGATGGGCGCTGGACCGGTCGACATGCGATCCTTTGGATTCCAGATGCCCGTAGGCGCCGGCGATGGCCTCGCCACGCCGTTGCCGTCGATCGGACCGTTTGGCGGCCCGCGGATCCTGGTGACGCGCGAGCTCGGCGACGCGCTGTCGCGCCTGCAACAGGGCGAAACCGGTTTCGACGTCGGCGGCATCCCCGTCACTTTCGCCGGTATCCCGCAAGGGATGCACAACGTCCTGCGCGACCTGCAGGAGTCGCCGATCGGCGCCAAAGCGAATCAGCTCGAAGCGATGACCATCGAGCTGGTGGCGATGCTGTTCGATTTCGTCTTCGAGACCAGGGATCTCCCCGACAGCATGAAGGTGCTCGTCGGAAGGCTGCAGATTCCCGTGCTCAAGGCGGCGATGCTGGACGGAGCGTTCTTTTCCAAGAAATCGCACCCGTCGCGGCTCTTCGTCAATGCACTCGCCCGCGCCGGCATCGGGTGGTCGTCGGCGATGGGCGTCGACGATCCGCTGTACAAGAAGGTCGAGCAGCTCGTGCACCGGGTGCTCGACGAGTTCGCCGACGACATCTATCTGTTCGACGAGCTGCGCAAGGATCTCGAGGCATTTCTCGCCGAGGAGGAGAAAACCGCCGAGGCGACGATCCAGACGAGCGCGGAGGAGATCGATCAACGCGACCGGCAGGAAATCGCGCGCGTCGTGTCGCAATCAGAAATCGAAAGGCGGCTCGAGACGCATACGGTGCCCAATTTCCTCGGTGGCTTCCTGCGCGACACCTGGATCGTCAAGCTCGTGCAGTTATATCTGCAGGGCGGCGAGGAGTCCGAGGCGTGGGCCTCGGCGCTGGCGACGCTCGACGATCTGGTGTGGAGCGTGCAGCCCAAGCGCTCGTCCGAGGACCGCAAGAAGCTTGTGGGGATGCTGCCGAATCTGCTCAAGCGACTGCAAGGCGGCTTGCAGATCGTCGGCTGGGAAGCGGGCGAGCGCGAGCGGTTCATGAGCAACCTCGTGGAGGCGCATGCCGCTGCGGTGAAGCCAAGCCTGGCGTCGGAGCCGATGCCGACGACCGCCGTGGCCGAGGCCGCCGCCGCAGCCGCCGAGGAAGCGCACGCGAAGGGCGACCTCGAGCTGGCAGCGAAAGCGCGCGCGCTCGCCGAGGCGATGGCGCCTGCGCCGCCGCCGCCCCCGCCGGCCGAGCCGATGGTCGAGGTGCTGCAGGATCATTTCGCCGAGCTCGCGGCGACGCTCGAGCGCGGGATGTGGATCGAGTTTGAAGGCGAGGGCGGTCAGCTCGCGTTCGCCAAGCTGGCATGGGTCAGTCCGCTGCGCGGCACGTATCTTTTCACCAACCGGCAGGGCCAGAAGGCGGTGTCGCTCACCGCCGACGAGCTCGCCGATCGTTTCCGCAATGATCGCGCGCGCCTCGTGGAGGCGGAGCCGCTGGTGGACCGCGCGTTCGTCAGCATGATGGCGTCGCTCGAAGAAAGATTCGGCGAGCAACCTGCGTAGCCCGGGATGAGCGGAGCGAATCCCGGGACCTCAGCGATCACGCGTTGTGCCGCCCCCGGGGATCGCGCTTTGCGCTCACCCCGGGCTACCCGCTCGTGCCGCTACCCCGCAAGCGCGCGCGCGATCTCGGCGACCAACTCCGGTCCCTTGTAGATCAAGCCGGTGTAGATCTGAACCAGCGTCGCGCCGGCTGCGATCTTCTCCTGTGCATCCACCGCCGACATGATGCCGCCGACGCCGATGATCGGCACGGCGCCGCCGAGCTCCGTGGCGAGCATCCGGATGACCGCGGTCGCCTTGTCCTTGAGCGGCCGGCCGGAAACGCCTCCGGCTTCACCTCCGTGCACGAGCCCCGCGACCGCGGTGTGGTCGACGGTCGTATTGGTGGCGATGACGCCGTCGATGCGATGTGCGAGCAACGCCCTGGCGATTCGGCGGATGTCGGCGGATCCCAGGTCCGGCGCTAATTTCACCGTCAACGGCGTGTACTTGCCGTGGCGATCGGCGAGCTTTGCCTGCTCGGCCTTGAGGGAAGCGAGCAGCGCGTCGAGCGCGGTGTCGGCCTGCAGGTCGCGCAGGCCCTCGGTGTTGGGCGAGGAGATGTTGATGGTGACGTAGCTCGCCTGGGCGTACACAGCGCGGAGGCAGAAAAGATAATCGTCGACGGCACGCTCATTGGGCGTGTCGAAATTCCTGCCGATGTTCAGCCCCAGGATGCCGCCGCTCTTGGGTCCGAAACGCGCTCGCGCGACGTTGGCGAGAAAGCGATCGACGCCGTCGTTGTTGAAGCCGAGGCGGTTGATCAACGCTTGTGCTTCGGGCAGCCGGAACAGCCGCGGCGTGGGATTGCCGGGCTGGGGCCGCGGCGTCACCGTGCCGCACTCGATAAATCCGAAGCCGAGCGCGGCAAGCCCGTCGATGTGCGCCGCGTTCTTATCGAGGCCTGCTGCGAGGCCGACGCGGTTGGGAAACTTGATACCCATCGCCTCCACCGGCGACGCCGGCACGCGAGCAGCGGCGAGCTGCGCGACTCCGAGCGAGGCAGCGGCGTCGAGACCCGCGAGCGTGAGCTCGTGCGCGGTCTCCGGGTCGAGCGCGAACAGCAGGGGACGGAACAGCGGATAGAGCATGCGCGAACGGCGAGCTCGAGGGCAAGCGGGCGGATGATACCATCCGACGACGATGATCAAGCGCAAAAGAGGCGGGCGTGCGACGAGCGCACGGCTTGCCGCGGGGATGCTGTTCATCGCGCTCGCCGCCATGGCGCTTGCAGCGCCGCGGGCGGGTGCGCCTGTCAACTACGCGCAGCGACCCGAAGTGCGCGAGTTCATCGCCGAGCTGGTCGCCGCCGAAGGATTCGACGCGCACGCGCTGGGCCGCTTGTTCGCGCAGGCGCGCCATCAGCCTAAGGTTGTGGCGGCGATGTCGCGCCCGGTCCTGTCTCCGCCCAAGTGGTACGAATTCGCGCCGAGGTTCCTCGATCCGGCACGGGTCGACGCCGGCGTCGCGTTCTGGCGCGAACACAGCGCCGTGCTGTCGCGCGCCCGAGACGAATTCGGCGTTCCACCAGAAGTGATCGTCGCGATCATCGGCGTCGAAACGTACTACGGCCGCAATACGGGGAGTTATCGCGTGTTCGATGCGTTGACAACCCTCGCCTTCGATTACCCGCGGCGCGCCGAATTCTTCCGCGGCGAGCTGAAGCAATTCCTGCTCCTCACGCGAGAACAAGGCGCCTCGCCGCTCGCTATCAAGGGATCGTACGCCGGCGCGATGGGGCTGCCGCAGTTCATGCCCGGAAGCATTCGCGCCTACGCGCTCGACTACGACGCGGACGGCCATGTCGATCTCGCGGCCGGCAGCGAGGACGCGATCGGCAGCGTGGCGCACTTTCTCGTTCGTCACGGGTGGCAAGCGGGACAACCCACCATGACACCGGTGCGGATCGAAGCGGAGAATCCGGACGCCATCGTGGCCAAGCTCGAAGGCGGCATCGCGGAGCGTCGCTCGCTCGCCGCATGGGCGCGTGATGGCATGACCGGGTTCGGTTTCCCCGGCGATCTCGCACCCGATCCCGTCGGGTTGCTGATGCTGGAAGAGGAAACGGGTCCGACGTATTGGCTCGTATTCAACAACTGGTACGTGCTCACGCGCTACAACCGCAGCCGCCTTTATGCTTCGGCGGTGTGGAAGCTGGCGCAGGCGTTGAAGCTGGCTGCGGAGGGCGGACCGTAGCGAGCTTCGTTCGCCTCAGGCGCGGCGCGAAAGCGTTCTCACGTGCGCGACCAGGCCGCGCGTCGACGCGTCTGCGTCGGCGAACTCGACGCCATCGCGCACCGCCGCAACCAGCGGATCTGCCAATGCCTTGCCGAGCTCCACGCCCCATTGGTCGAACGAATTGATCCCGTAGAGCGCGCCTTCGACAAACGTGCGGTGCTCGTAGAGCGCCAGCAGTTGGCCGAGGCGGCGCGCATTCAACTCCGGCAGCAGGAGCGTTGTCGACGGGCGATCGCCCGGGCAGACGCGATGCGCTGCGTCTCGGTCGATCATCTCCGGCGCCATGCCTTTTGCCGCCAGCTCCGCGCGCACGGCCGCGAGCGGCCTGCCGATCATCAGGGCCTGCGCCTGCGCCAGCGCGTTGGCCACGAGCAGCGGCTGCTGATCCGATAGCGGATGCGCCGCGCGCACCGGCACGATGAACTCGACCGGGACGGCATGCGTTCCCTGATGCAACCACTGGAAGAACGCGTGCTGGCTGTCGGTGCCCGGCTCGCCCCACAGAGCGGGCGCCGTCGGGCGACCGACGGGCGCGCCGTCGCGCATTACCGATTTGCCGTTGCTTTCGAGAACGAGCTGCTGCAGATACGCCGGCAGCCGGGAAAGCGCATGCGCGTAGGGAACGACGACGCGCTGGCTCATGCCCGGCGTCTGGACGTTCCAGAAATCGACGAGCGCGAGTAGCGCCGGCAGATTGCGCGGAAGCGGCGTATCGCGGAAGTGCGCATCCATCGCCGCGGCGCCGGCCAGAAGCTCGGCGAAGCTCTCCCATCCGCAGCGGATCGCGATCGCGAGCCCCACTGCGGACCAGAGCGAGTAACGGCCGCCGACCCAGTCCCACATCGGCAGCACGTCAGTGCCGGCGACGCCGAAGGCCCGTGCGGCCGCGACATTCGCGGTTACGGCGATGAAATGCGTCCCCAGCGCCGCCCCGCCGCCGAGCTGCGCGGCAAGCCATTCGCGCGCCGAGGTCGCGTTCTTGAGCGTTTCCTGCGTCGTGAACGACTTGGAGACAACCACGAACAACGTCGTCGCCGGATCGGCGCCGGCAAGTGCGCGCGAAAGGTGCTCGGGATCGACGTTGGACACGAACGCGACGTCGATGCCCTCGCCGCGCGCAGCGCGCGAGTCAGTGAGCGCGTCGCAGACGAGCCGGGGGCCGAGATCCGAGCCGCCGATACCGAGGTTGATCACGTAACGGATAGGCCGGCCGGTTGCGCCGGGCCGCGCGCCGCTGCGCAGCTGCGTCGCGAGCATGCGCATGCGGGCTTGCGCCGCGCGTATTGCGGGAATCACGTCGTCGCCGTCGACTGCGAGCGGAGCGTCGCCTTGCTGCCGCAATGCGGTGTGGAGGACCGGCCGCTGTTCGGAGAGATTGATCTTCTCGCCGGCGAACATCGCGGCAATCCACGCCGGCAGATTGCGCTCGCGGGCGTAGGCCACGAGCAACCGCATCGTCTCGGGCGTCAGCCGTTGCTTCGACCAGTCGGCAAGCCAATCGTCCCAGGTAAGCGACAGTTGTGTGAAGCGCTGCGGATCCGCATCGAAGAGCGACGTGAGCGAGCGGCCCGCGAGCGCGCGTCGGTGATCGACAAGGGCTTGCCAGGCTCCGTGCTGAGCGTGATCGGTCATCGAGAAACCAGAGTGACGGGAAAAACAGATGCGGAGCTTTAGCTATCCATGCCGCTCGCCCCGAGCTTGTCGAAAGGCGAGCGGCCGTTGTGGTTCGACAGGTCTGTCCTGAGCTTGGCGACAGGCTCACCACGAACGGCAGAAACCGTTCCAGTGTCTTGCGAGCATAATGCATTGCGTCGGAGCCGCGCAAACTCGCTACAATCGGCGCGGCCACACCACGTGCCTCGAAAGCGATGGACGCCCAAACCGACAAGGACCTGCCGCTCAAGGAAGATACGCGCCTGCTCGGCCGCTTGCTCGGCGACGTGTTGCGCGCCCAGACCAGCGAGGAAGGTTTCGCGCGGATCGAGTCCATTCGCCAGACTGCCATCCGCCTGCGCCGCGCGAGCCAGAGCGATACGGCTGGCATCAAGGACGAGCTCGCGGTGCTGCTCAACGACTTGCCGATCGCGCAGACGCTCGATGTCGTGCGGGCATTCAGTTATTTTTCGCATCTGGCCAATCTCGCCGAAGATGTGCACCAGAATCGCCGGCGGCGCGCGCACGCGTTCGCCGAATCACCGCCGCAGTCAGGTAGCATCGCGCACGCCTTCCACCGTCTGCGCGAGGCCGGGCTCGACGGCGCTCGTCTGCGCGCGTTTTTTGCCGATGCGCTGGTGAGTCCCGTCCTGACCGCGCATCCGACCGAAGTCCAGCGCAAGAGCATCCTCGACTGCGAGCGGGAGATCGTTCGGCTGCTGCAATGGCGCGACCGCAGCGCGCTGACACCGGACGAGCTGGCTGCGATGCAGACGGGACTCTACCGGCAGGTGCTCGCCTTGTGGCAGACCGCGATGCTGCGGCTGACCCCGTTGCAGGTGAAGGACGAGATCGACAATGGTATCGCCTATTATCGGTACACGTTTCTCGACGAGATCCCGAGGCTTTACGCCGATCTGGAGGAGCACTATGCGCGCGACTTCGGGGAGGAAGCGATCATTCCCGCGTTTCTGGTCATGGGCTCGTGGATCGGCGGCGATCGCGATGGCAATCCCTTCGTCGGGGCCGACACGCTGCAATATGCGAACCGCGCGCAGGCGGCGGTCGCGCTGGCGCATCATCTGGATGAAGTGCATCGGCTCGGCGCCGAGCTTTCGCTCTCCGCGCGGCTGGTCACGCCGACGCCGGAACTGCTCGCGCTCGCCGCGGCGGCGCGCGATCCCAATCCGCATCGCGGCGACGAGCCGTATCGGCAGGCGCTGGTCGGCGTCTATGCGCGCCTCGCGGCGACCGCCAGGGCGCTGACAGGGTACGAGCCGCCACGGCCGCCGCACGCCGCGATGTCGCCATACGCTGCGCCGATGGAGCTCATCGCCGACCTTGACGTAATCGCCGCATCGCTCGCGTCGCATGGCTCGCAGCGCCTCGCCGAGGGGCGGCTGCGGCAGTTGCGGCGCGCCGTCGACGTGTTCGGCTTCCATCTCGCAACGCTCGACCTGCGGCAAAACTCCGACGTGCACGAGGCGGTCGTCGCCGAGCTTCTGGCGCGCGCCGGCGTGCACCCCGATTACGCCGCGCTCCCCGAGGACGCGCGTGTTGCGCTGCTGGTGGCCGACCTCGCCAACCCGCGCCTTCTCGACACGCCTTACGTCGCGCGCACGGCGCTGCTCGAATCCGAGCTTGCGATCCTGCGCGCGGCGGCGGAGGTCCACGACACTTTCGGCCCCAGCGCGCTGCCGAACTACGTCGTCTCCAAGTGCCAATCGGTCAGCGATCTGCTGGAGGTCGCGATCCTGCTCAAGGAAGTGGGACTCCTGACGCCCAGCCGGCTCATGCTGAACATCATTCCGTTGTTCGAGACCATTGCCGATCTCGAGCGCTGCGCCGACACCATGCGTTCTGTCTTCCGGCTGCCGTGCTATCGGCGCTGGCTCGAATCGCGCGGTCGCTGGCAGGAGGTGATGCTCGGCTATTCGGACAGCAACAAAGACGGCGGCTTCGTCACCGCCAATTGGGCGCTCTATCGCGCCGAGCTCAAGCTCGCGGAGGTCTTCCGCGCCTTCGACGTCAAGCTCCGGCTCTTCCACGGCCGTGGCGGCAGCGCCGGTCGCGGCGGCGGACCCAGTTACGAGGCGATATTGGCGCAGCCCGCCGGCAGCGTGAACGGCGCAATTCGTATTACCGAGCAGGGCGAGATCATCGCAAGCAAGTACTCGGACCCCGAGCTCGGCCGGCGCAATCTGGAAACGTTGGTCGCCGCGACCATGGAGGCAAGCCTGCTCCCCGCGGCGAGTACCGACGGCGCGATGGCGGACTATTACACCGCGATGGACGAGCTTGCCGCATTGGCGTACACGGCGTACCGGTCGCTCGTCTACGACACGCCCGAGTTCCTGCCGTACTTTCGCGCGTCGACGCCGATCGCGGAAATCGCCGAGCTCAACATCGGCAGCCGCCCGGCTTCGCGCAAGGCGTCGCAGAAGATCGAAGATCTCCGCGCGATCCCGTGGGTTTTCAGCTGGAGCCAATGTCGCCTCACGCTGCCCGGCTGGTACGGTTTCGGTGCGGCGGTGGAGGCGTGGCTGGCGCAGAAGCCCGGAGATCGCGACACGCGGCTCGGCCGCTTGCGCGACATGCACGTGCGCTGGCCATTCTTCAGCAGCATGCTCTCCAACATGAGCATGGTGCTCGCCAAGACCGATCTCGCGATCGCCTCGCGCTATGCCGACCTCGTGCCCGACGCCGCGGTGCGCGAGGCGATCTATGCGCGGCTCGCCGCCGAGCACGACCGCACAGTGCGCTGGGTCCTCGCGGTCTCCGGCCGCACGACACTGCTCGACGACAATCCGACGCTTGCCCGCAGCATCCGCAATCGCTTTCCCTACCTCGATCCGCTCAACCACCTGCAGGTCGAATTGCTGCGGCGATTCCGTGCCGGCCAGACCGACGTGCGCACTCGGCGCGGGATTCACCTCACGATCAACGGCTTGGCCGCGGGCTTGCGCAACAGCGGCTGAGCGGCTGCGCTGCTGAGGGCGCGTCGTGCCATTGTGCTACGCTGTTCGCGCCTACGCTACGCATCGCTTCCAGATGATCACCGTCGACCTGCTTCGCCACGTGCCGCTGTTCGCGTCGTTGCCCGCATCCGAGCTCGAGACGCTGGCCGCGCGCGGCGCGGACATTCGCTTGCACGCCGGCGACTGGCTGATCCACGAAGGCGAAGTGGCTTCGTTTTTCGTGCTGCTCGAAGGCCGCATCGAGGTACGCAAGGCGATCCACGGCGTCGACCGGCTGGTCACCACGTACGTGGCGGGCGACTACTTCGGGGAGGTGCCTCTGCTGCTCGGATCGTCCGCGGTCGCGAGTCTGCGCGCGCTGGACCCGGCGCGAGTCTGCGCGTTCGAAGCGGCCGACTTCCGCGAGCTTATCGCCGGTTGTCGTTATCTCAACAGTGAGCTTCTGACGACGATGGCCACGCGCGTCGGCCGCCTGCAGGAAGTCACGAGCGAGCCGCCGGCCGCCACCGTGACGATCATCGGCCATCGCTTCGACCTCGCGTGCCACCACGTACGCGACTTTCTGGCGCGCAACCACATCGCATTCAAATGGCTCGATCCGACCCGGCCTGATCGAAACGCCGGTGCCGTACCGCCGCCGCGCGAGGGCGACACGTTTCCGGTGGTCGTCCTCTCCGACGGGACGCGGTTGGTCACGCCGACCTTGCGCGAGCTCGCCGAGAAGCTCGGCCTGCAGACGAAGCCGACGACCGCGACCTACGACCTCGCGATCATCGGTGCGGGTCCGGCCGGTCTCGCCGCGGCGGTGTATGGCGCATCGGAGGGTTTGTGCACCGTCCTGATCGAGCGCGAAGCGCCGGGCGGCCAGGCCGGCACCTCGTCGCGCATCGAGAATTACCTCGGCTTCCCGACGGGCGTCTCGGGCGACGAGCTCGGGACGCGCGCGTTGCAGCAGGCGAAGCGCTTCGGCGCCGAAATCCTCGTCGCGCGCGAAGTGATCGGCATCGACGCCGATCCCGCCGCGCCGGAGCGCGCCGTGCGGCTCGACGGCGACGACCGCGTCGGCGCGCGCAGCATCGTCCTCGCTACCGGCGTAGCTTGGCGCCAGCTCGAGGCGCCGGGTTGCGACACCTTTCTGGGGCGCGGAGTCTATTACGGTGCGGCGCGCACCGAGGCGCTCGGCACGCGCGGCCAGGACGTGTTTCTGGTGGGCGGGGGCAATTCGGCGGGCCAGGCGGCGATGTTCTTCGCCAATTACGCGCGTTCCGTGACGCTGCTGGTTCGAGGGACCTCGCTCGCGGCGTCGATGTCGCGCTATCTCATCGATCAGCTCGCATCGAAGGACAACATCCGGGTGCGCACCGAGCATCGCGTCATGCGGGTCGAGGGCGGCGACCACGTCGAGCGGATCGTCGTCGAAAATCGGCGCACCGGCGAGATTCGCACCGAGCCGGCCGCGGCGGTATTCGTGTTCATCGGCGCCGACGCCGAGACCTCATGGCTGCCGGGCGCCGTCATTCGCGACGCGCGCGGCTACGTCTGCACCGGTCGTGACGTCACCGATCTGGTCGCAAAGAACAACGGGCACTGGGCGCTCGATCGCGATCCGTATCTGCTCGAAACGAGCGTGCCCGGCGTTTTTGCCGCGGGCGACGTCCGCCACGGGTCGATCAAGCGCGTCGCCGCAGGCGTCGGCGAAGGCAGCATGGCGATCGCCTTTGTGCACCAGTACCTGGGGCCTCTAACACAGTGAATCACGTGTGCGT
>JALYSM010000171.1 GCA_030854785.1 Pseudomonadota bacterium | reverse complement strand
GATGTACTCGACCCCCTCGTTCTCCAGGCATTTAACGAACAGTTGGGCGGCGGTCGTCATATGACTCCAAGGGATTGTCGGTTCGGGTCGTTCGTGGCATCTACGACGCTTTCGACCATCGAAGCTAAGATACACGCCACACAAGCGCCTGCGCAAACCGCAGTGTGGACGCCCCCCCCAAGGTCGCCGACGCGAATGATGGTTCAGAAAAGCAATTATAATTCTGCGGGCTGCATGGGTGGCCAACGCAGACTGCTCGCCCGTTCCGCGAGCGCACGCCGGGTATCGTCGAATCCGAGGCAGGCCTCGGTGATTTGTGGCTAATGCGCGCCGGCCGCTGCGGCCGAGGCATCCCCAGCTTTCGCCGGACGGGCCAGCCATATCACCGCGATGAGCAACAGGGACAACAGCGCCGACGCGTAGAAGATGTCGTTGGCCGAAAGCATGTACGCCTGCTGGTCGACGATGCGATTCATGGCTTCGTAGCTCTGCTGCGGACTCATCCCGCCCGCCTGCATGCCGGCCAGTGCCTGCGCCGACGACGGGTCGTAGGACGTAATGCGCTCGGCGAGCTGGGCATGATGCAGGCTCGCCCGCCGATCCCACCACGTCGTGACGATCGACGTGCCGAACGATCCGGCGGTGATGCGCGCGAAGTTGAACAAACCCGATGCCGCCGGAATCCGGTCCGGCGCCAGGCCCGAGAGGCTCAGCGTGACCAGCGGGATGAAAAACACGGCCAGCGCTGCGCCCTGAATGAACGTCGGCACGAGCAGCGTCGCAAAGTCGGCGCTGGTATTGAAATGCGAGCGCATCAACAGCACGACGGCGAGAATGCCAAAGGAGGCGCTCGCGAACACCCGCGGATCCACCCGGTTCATGTTCTTGCCGACGATTGGCGTGAGCAGGATCGCCAATACGCCGACCGGCGCCAGCACCATGCCGGCCATCGTCGCGGTGTAGCCCATGTACTGCTGCAGCCACAAGGGCAGCAGAACGACATTGCCGAAGAACGTTCCGTACCCGAGCGACATCACGAGCGTGCTGGTCCAGAAGTTGCGCCGCCGGAACAGCCGCAGGTCGACGACGGGATGGCGATCGGTGAGCTCCCAGACCACGAACAGCGTGAAGCCGACGACCGCAGCGATCGCCAGCGTCACGATCTGCCCGGAATGGAACCAGTCGAGGTCCCTGCCTTTGTCGAGCATGATCTGCAGCGCACCGACCCAGATCACGAGCAGGCCCAGACCCACGCCGTCGATCGGCAGCTTGACGGTCGAAGTCTCGCGCTTCTTGTAGATCAGCCAGGTCACCGCCGCCGCGCCAAGGCCCACCGGCACGTTGATGTAGAAAATCCACGGCCAGGAGATATTGTCGGTAATCCAGCCGCCGAGCAACGGCCCTACGACCGGCGCGACCAGCGTCGTGATCGCCCACATGGCGAGCGCGGTGCCAGATTTTTCCTTCGGATAGCTCGACAGCAGCAGCGCCTGCGACAGCGGAATCATCGGGCCGGCGACCGCACCCTGGATGACGCGAAACAGGATGAGCAGGCCGAGCGACGGCGCGAGCCCACACAGAAAGGAAGCGAGCACGAACAGCAGCACCGACGCCGTAAACAGGCGTACTTGACCGTAACGCTGCGTCAACCAGCCGGTGAGCGGGAGCGAAATGGCGTTCGCCACTCCGAACGAGGTGATGACCCAAGTTCCTTGATCCGGAGACACGCCCAGATCACCCGCCATCGCCGGAATCGAGACGTTGGCGATCGACGTGTCGAGCACGTTCATGAACGTCGCCAGCGACAGCGCGATCGTCCCGAGCAGCAGCGTGCCGCCCTTGAGCGGCGCGGGAGCAGCGGTCGGCGCTCGCGGCGCCGCTGCCTGGCCGGTCGTCGTCGTCATGATGCGATGTCCCCGAAGGCCCGCCTACATCATGTTGCCGTGGGCGGCAACGACAGGCTTTGCGGATCCGTTTCCCGCGAAAGGATTCGAAGCGACGCCGGGATTGAGGGCTTCACTCCGCGCCGGCCTTGCCGCGCCCGCTTCGTTGGCGGCGATGATCGCGTGCACGCGTTCGTTCGCAAGTCCGTCGAGAGAGTGGAAGACATCCGTCGCGTAGGTCGGCGTGCTTTGCGCGAGCTGCGGCAGCCGATCGCCGATGCGATCATGCGTGTCGACGCCGGCCTGCATCGACAATCCGATCTGCAGCGGGTGCGCGGCGAGCTCCTGCGCTTCGAGTGCGATGCGCACCGGCACGCGTTGCACGATCTTGATCCAGTTGCCCGTGGCGTTTTGCGCGGGCAGCAACGCAAAGGCCGAGCCGGTGCCGGCACTGAAGCCGGCGATCTTCCCGTGATACACCACCTTGCCGCCGTACAGATCGGCGACGAGCTTCACCGGCTGCCCCACCCGCATGCCGGAAAGCTGCGGTTCCTTGAAATTGGCGTCGATCCAGACTTGATCGAGCGGCACGATCGCCATCAGAGCTGCGCCCGGCCCTACCCGCTGGCCGAGCTGCACTGCGCGCTTGGCGACGAACCCCGACACCGGCGCGGGCAACGCAGTGCGCGCATAAGTCAGATAGGCGTCGCGAACGCGAGCGGCGGCGTTGAGGACATCGGGATGGTTTGCCACGGTCGTGCGATCGACGCGGACGCGGTTGGCCTCCAGTTCCTGCTGCGCGGCGATCAAGGCCGCCCGAGCGCTGTTAGCCGCGTTGCGCGCATGCTGTTGTTCCTCACCGGAAACCGCGCCGGAACTCGCCAGACGCTCGCGACGCACGAGGTCCTCATTGGCTTTGGCGAGATCCGACTGGCGCATGGCGACCGCGGCCTGCAATTGCGCCGACGTGGCAAAGAGGCTCCGCACTTCGCGCACGGTCCTGGCAAGCTGCGCTTCCGCCTGGTCGAGCGCGATCTTGGCGTCCGCCTGGTCGAGCTGAACGAGCGTCTGCCCCACCTTGACGAACTGCGTGTCTTCGGCGCCGATGGCGATTACCGTGCCCGAAATCTGCGGCGTTATCTGCACCACGTTACCGTTGACATACGCGTCGTCGGTCGACTGAACATAACGCAGCGCGATCGCCCAGTACGCGCCATAGGCGATGCCGATTGCGGCAAACGCGCCGATGGCGATGGCGAGCCAGCGCTTGCGCTGTGTCTGCGCCGTCGGGCTCGCGGGAGCTTGCGGGTCGTTGTTCATGCTGATTTCCTCGTGTGAAGCATTGGTAGGTGTCAGTGCAGGACGGCGATCGGTATCGCATCGCTCGACAGCACGTCGATCGATCTGCCGACCGGTTCCACGGTCGGGACAGCGACATCCGATGCAAACAGCGCGGGTGCCTGCTCGATCACCCAGGCTTCGCCGAGCACGATCGCGATCACGGCCGAGACGACCGCGGCGCCCAGAAGCCCGCGCCGCAAGAACCGCCACGCGGTCAGAGGCGTGATGTCGTCGTGCTCACATGTATCGCATCGGGTCGTCATACTGTTTTCTCCGTTCTCGTTCGTCTCTGTCAGTGCGCAGCAGCCACCGAGATCGCCGCTTCGTCGAAACCGCCGCCCAGCGCTCGGGTGAGATCGATCGCGAGGGTGAGCCGGCGCGAGCGCAGATCCGCATCGAGGCTCTGTTGCGCGAGCAGCGGTGCCTCCGCGCTCAGCACCTGCAGGTAGTTGCCTATACCCTCGCGATAGCGCAGGAGCGCGAGATCGTAGGCTTCCTGCGCTGTCGTCTTCGCCTGCACTTGCTGCCTGCGCTGCTCATCGACGCTGTAGAAAGACGCGAGCTGATCGACGACATCGCGCATCGCGTCGGCAAGCGTCTGGTTGTATTGCTCGACGGCGATGTCGTAGTCGGCGTTCTTGCCGGCGAGGTTGGCGCGCAGCCGCCCGGCATCGAAGATCGGCAGGCTGACCGCGGGACCGGCGCCCATCATGCGGCTGGCGGCGGAAAGAAAGCCCGCGCCGCCGAAGCTCTGCAGGCCGACGAAGGCCAGCAGATTCACATTGGGATAAAACTCCGCCTTGGCCGAGCCGATATCCTCTTGCGCGGCTTCGACGCGAAGCCGCTGTGCGATGAGGTCAGGCCGCCGACCGAGCAATTCCGCGGGCAGCGTCGAGGGCAGCGCCACCGGTGCAAGCGCGGTCGCCGCAGGCCGGGCGATCGCAAGCCCGCGATCGGGCCCCTGACCGAGCAATGCGGCGAGCTGATTGCGCGAGCGGTCAATCGTCTCCTGCCATTGCGTGATCTGCTCGCGCGTCGCCGGCAGCGCCGATTCGGCTTGCTTTAATTCCAGCCGCGAGTCGATGCCGGCTGTGTTGCGTTCGCGCGTAAGCGCATAGAGTTGCTCGCGCTCTTTGAGCGTCGCTTCGGCGACGTCGAGTTGCAAATGAGCGCGTTGCAACTGGACATAGGCATGCGCGATGCTCGTCGACAGCGCGAGCCGCGCCGCGTATGCGTCGACTCCGGCGGCCTTGGCCTGCCCGAGCGCGCTCTCGTACGCCGCTCGGTTCTTGCCCCAGAAGTCGAGCTCCCAGTTCAGCGTTGCCTGCAGCTGGTACAGGGTGCTCCAGTTGCCTGCCCGAGGCGGCGGCGCGGTGCCATGCCCCGCAAAGCGCTCGCGCGTGATCTCGAGATCGGCATTGATTTGCGGATACAGCGCCGACTTGGTGGTGTCGGCGAACGCCAGCGCCTTTCGCGTGCGCGCTGCGGCGATCTTCAGCGTCGGGCTGCTGGCCAGCGCTTCGTCGATGAGCTGATCGAGTTGCGGATCGTCGAGCGACCGCCACCAGTCGCTCTTCGGCCACGCTGCGGGAGAAACCGTCGCGCCGACTAGCGACTCGTCGGCGGCAAGCGTGCTTGCGCTCTGCAGCGACGCCTGCGTCGAAAGCCCGCTCATGCTCGAGCAACCCGCAGCAAGAAGCGCGACCAGTAGCCACCCCGCGATGAGACCGAAACGAGCGTTCACGGTCATGCCCCTTCGTGCCGCTGCGGGACGGGCCGGTGGCGATAAAGCCAAAGCAGCAACGCCAGCAACGTGCCTCCGGGCACAATCAATTCCACCGCGAGATAGGGCCCCAGTCCCCGCAGCCGCGCAACGATCCATTCGATCCATGAACTCTTCATCACTTGTTCCCTTATTTTCCCGACACAGTTGCTATGGCTGACGATGCCTAGGCAGCTATCCGCTCAAAAAAAATCAATCGTTGGCCAATATCCGCCGCAGGAAGCCTTCGAGCTGCCGCACTTCGGCCTCGGTGAACCCGCGCATCTTGCGGCTCAACGCCGTCGCGGCGCTCGCCGCCAGCTTGGGGTAAACCGCCTTGCCTTCTTGCGTGAGTTCGACCTTCACCACGCGCCGGTCTTCCGGAGTGCGCAGGCGACGGACAAGCCCCTTGCGTTCGAGCCGGTCGATCATCCGCGTCATCGCGCCCGGGTCGTAGGAAACATCCCTGCACAAGCCCGACGCCGAATCCACGCCGTTCGCGAGGTTCTTGAGAATCACGTATTGAGCGGCCGTGATGTCGAACGGCGCCAGTTCTTGATCCAGCGCATCGAGTATCTTGACGCGCACGCGGGCGAGCAAGCCGCCGACCCCCGTCTTCGGGTCGACGATCTTCGGGTCGACGGTCTTCGCGTCGTAAATCTCGCTCATAGTGGCTGCGGCGCAGGATACATCGAACGTATTATATTGCCTAAGCAATAATTGTCAAGGCTTTTATTGTATGGAAACTATGCTCTTAATTTTCCTAATATTTATCTTTAATCAGCGAAGGCTGCCCGCCAAACCCTCGATCGCGCGCCGGGTATCGTCAAACCCGAGGCAGGCATCGGTGATGCTCTGCCCGTACGTCAAGCGATCGCCGCCCAGCGACTGCCGCCCACCCACCAGGTGGCTCTCGATCATCAGCGCCTGTAGCGCCGTTTCGCCGGCAAGGCGCTGTGCGAGCACATCCTCGATCACCGCGACCTCGCGTTCCGGGTGTTTGTCGCTGTTGCCGTGGCTGCAATCGATCATGATCACTTCCGCCAATCCCGCGGCCCGAAGTTGTGATCGTGCGCGAGCGACGTCGTCGTGACCGAAGTTAGGGCCCGTTTGGGATCCGCCGCGGAGCACCAGGTGCGTGTAGGGATTGCCTGTAGTCTCGAGGATCGCCGGCGCCCCTTCCTTGGTCAGCGAAGGAAACAGATGGCGATGGCGCGAGGTCAGGATGGCGTCGACCGCGACCTGAACGTCGCCGTCGGTGCGATTCTTGATGCCAACGGGCATCGACAGCCCCGACGCGAGCTCTCGATGCACCTGGCTCTCCGCAGTCCGCGCACCGATCGCGCCCCAGCTCACCAGGTCGGTGTAGAACTGACCGAACGTGGTATCCAGGAACTCCGTACCGGCAGGCAGCCCCAGCTCGGCGATGTCAGCGAGAAGCCGGCGCGCCGTGCGCAATCCCTTGTTGATGTGATACGAGCCGTCGAGGTCCGGATCGTTGATCAGCCCTTTCCAGCCCATCGTCGTACGCGGCTTCTCGAAATAGACGCGCATGACGACGAAGATGCGCTCGGCGACGTCGTCGGCCAGCTTGCGCAGGCGACTCGCATACTCGATCGCCGCCGTCGGATCGTGAATGGAACACGGTCCGATCACGGCGAAGAGGCGCGGATCGCGACCATCGAGTATCGCTTCCAGCGTGCGCCGAGCCGTGGCCACGCAGTCGCTCGCTCGCGTCGTGAGAGGGATTTCCTCCGCCAGAATTGCGGGCGCCAGCAGCGGCCGCACTCGGCTGATGCGCAGATCGTCGGTCCTCATCGGGTTTCCTGCCGGCGAGCGGTCAATGGGAG
>JALYSM010000069.1 GCA_030854785.1 Pseudomonadota bacterium | reverse complement strand
CCCCCCCAAACTGCCGGCTCAACACCAGCGTCAGCGCCGCCGTCAGCGTCGTCTTGCCATGATCCACGTGCCCAATCGTCCCCACATTCACGTGCGGCTTCGTCCGCTCAAATTTGCCCTTGGCCATTTACTCTCTCCAGCTTTTTCGTAGAATTTGCGTCCTCGAATCGTCAAAATCTGCCGGCGATTCGGGCCTGACTACAGCGGACAAAAGCAGGGGTGCACTTCCGCCTTTACTCTCTGGTGCCCATGGAGCGGATTGAACGCTCGACCTCTCCCTTACCAAGGGAGTGCTCTACCACTGAGCTACATGGGCTCGTGCTGTCGCGCGATCGACTCGATCCTTGCTAAAGTGGAGCGGGTGAAGGGAATCGAACCCTCGTCATAAGCTTGGAAGGCTTCTGCTCTACCATTGAGCTACACCCGCGGTTCAGGGCTCAGAACTCGGGGTCCGCCGTCCTGCCCGCTCTTGCCGATGTCTGATTCCTGACCTGGTGGAGGGGGAAGGATTCGAACCTTCGAAGGCAGAGCCGGCAGATTTACAGTCTGCTCCCTTTGACCGCTCGGGAACCCCTCCGACGAAACCGCGCAGTCTAGCAATTTTCATACCGGAATGTCAAACCACGTCCTATCGTTGACCTGGAAAATCATTGCCGCCGCCAGGTACGCGTCGCGATTGGGCCAAACAGCAACTTTTCCGCGCGTTTTCCGTCGGCCGCGAGCGCCGTCTGCCGCTCGCCAGCACCATGACCTGGCAGGCCGCTGATTACGTCATCGTCGGCGCCGGCTCTGCCGGCTGTGTCCTTGCTGATCGGCTCTCCGCGGGCGGCCTTCATTCGGTGCTGTTACTGGAGGCCGGACCGCGCGACACCTATCCCTGGATTCATATTCCGATCGGGTATGCCAAGACCATGTTCAACGCGCGTGTGAACTGGTGCTTCTATACCGAGCCCGAGCCAGGAATGAACGGCCGCAGGATCTATTGGCCGCGCGGCAAGACGCTCGGCGGCTCGAGTTCGATCAACGGGCTGATCTCGGTCCGCGGCCAGCGCGAGGACTACGATCGCTGGGCGGCCGCGGGCAACGATGGGTGGAGCTACCTCGACGTGTTGCCGTATTTCAAACGGCTCGAGCACGCGCTCGACGGCGACCCGGCCTACCACGGTTTCGACGGCCCGACATGGCGTTCGCCGATCGGCAGAAAGCACGAGCTCATCGAAGCGATCATCGCCGCGGGCAACGAGCTCGACATCCCCCGCAACGACGACTTCGACGGCGCCGTTCAGGAAGGTGTCGGCTACTATCACCTCAGCACCAAGAACGGCTGGCGCTGCAGCACGGCGGTCGCGTACCTAAGACCGGCACGCCATCGCCGCAATCTCACGATCGCCACCGGGCGCCATGTGATCAAAGTTGTCTTCGACGGTCGCCGCGCCGCCGGTGTCGTCTATCGCGGGAATTCTGGCGATGTGACGGTGACGGCCCGACGCGAGGTTTTGCTCTGTGCCGGCGCGTTGCAAACCCCGCAGCTGCTGCAACTTTCGGGCGTCGGCCCGGGCGCGCTGCTGGCCGATTTCGGCATTCCGCTCGTGCACGAGCTCGCCGGCGTCGGCGAAAATCTGCAGGATCATCTCCAGGCGCGGGTAATCTTCGAGTGCACCCGCCCGATCACGACCAACGACGACCTCAAGAGCTTTTGGCGAAAACTCAAGCTCGGCCTCGACTACGCGTTCACGCGCAGCGGCGCCATGGCGGTAGGCATCAACCAGGGAGGCATCTTCGCCCGCGTGGAACCGCAAGCGGCAACACCGGACGTTCAGTTCCACGTCGCCACGCTGTCGTCGGACATGGCGGGCTCGCCGACGCATGCGTTTTCCGGTTTCACGCTGTCGGTATGCCAGTTGCGACCCGAATCGCGCGGCTGCGTTCGCATCAAGTCCGCCGATCCGCTCGCAGCGCCGGCCATGCAGCCGAACTACCTGTCGACACCGCGTGACAGGCAAATACTCGTGGCCGGGATCAGGCTCGCGCGACGGCTCGCGGCGACGAAGGCGCTGTCGCCTTACGTGAAGCGCGAGCACCGGCCCGGCCCGGCGGCGAGCAGCGATGAGGACCTGCTCGAGTTCGCGAAGCGCACCGGCGGGACGATCTTTCATCCCAGCGGAACGTGCAGAATGGGTCGCGATTCGCTTGCCGTCGTCGATTCGCAGCTGCGCGTCCGCGGACTGGAGTCCTTGCGCGTCGTCGACGCGAGCATCATGCCGACGCTGGTCTCGGGCAACACGAACGTGCCCGTGATCATGATCGCCGAAAAAGCCGCCGATCTGATCCTTGCGGACGCGGCACAATCCGCCTAAGTTTGCGCGATCCGGTTCCCCCGCGCCGAGGAGATCCAATCATGCCTTGCTGCCACGCCGATTTCGCGCTGGCCCAGGACAGCGACAAGGCGTTCACCGTCGGCATGCCGACCTTCACCTTCGGCGCCGGCTGCCTTGCGGAAGCCGGCGAGCAAGCGCGCGAGCTTGGCCTCTCGCGCGTCGCGCTTTTCAGCGACGCCACATTGAGTGACTCGGCACACGTCGCCGCGGTTCTCGCATCGCTCAACGCCGCCGGCATCGGCGCGACGGTCTACGACGAGATCGTCGTCGAACCGACGACCGCCTCGTTCCAGTCTGCGGCGCGGTTCGCCGCGGAAGGCGGGTTCGACGGCTACGTCTCGGTCGGTGGCGGCTCGGTGATGGACACCTGCAAGGCCGCCAACCTGTATGCGACGCATCCGGCCGAATTCATGACGTATGTGAACGCGCCGATCGGTGGCGGGCAGAGAGTGCCGGGCCCTCTGAAGCCGCATATCGCCTGTCCGACGACGTCGGGCTCGGGCTCGGAAACCACCGGTATCGCAATCTTCAATCTGACCGAGATCAACGCCAAGACGGGAATCATCTCGCGGCGGTTAATACCGACGGTGGCGTTGATCGACCCCGAGGTGACGGCGACCTTGCCGCGGAGCGTCGTCGCCGCCAGCGGCTTCGATTGCATGAGCCACGCACTGGAATCGCTGACCGCCCGGCCGTGGCCGCGGCGTCTCAATCCGGCGCGCGGCGCCAGTCGGCCCGTGTCGCAGGGAGCGAACCCGTTTTCCGACGGCCTGGCGTCTGAGGCGCTGAAGGGCGTCGGCAAGTACCTCGTCCGCGCCGTGAGCGACGCGAGCGATGTCGATGCGCGAACCGAAATGATGTATGCCGCGATGCTGGCGGGAATCGCGTTCAACGCGGCCGGCTGCCATCTCCCGCACGGGCTCTCCTACCCCGTGTCGGGGCTCGCGCGCGATTTTCATCTGGCGGGCTACCCCGCAGGAAAGACGCTCGTCCCACACGGCATGGCGGTCGTCCTCAACAATCCGTCGGTATGGCGCTATACGGCGGCGTGTTGCCCCGAACGGCACGTGCATGGCGCCGCGTGTCTGGGCGCCGCGGTTCATGACGTCAAGCCCGGCGTCGCGAGCGAGGCCGGCGAGGCATTGGCAGGGCGCGTCATCGAAATGATGCGCGCTGCTGGCATGCCGAACGGGTTGTCGGATCTCGGCTTCAACGAGAGCGACGTCGACGCTCTCGCTCTCGGCGCCGAGCCCCAGTGGCGCGTGATCCGCAACGCGCCCAAGGACGTGACGCGCGACGATATCAGGGATTTGTTCAGCGCGGCGATGCGATATTGGTAGCGGCGCGAGCCCGCAGCGAGGGCCCACGCGCGAAGCGCGGGGATCGCGCGAGGCGAGTCGACGCTGCGGCCGACACGCGGCGCTTCGTCCCGCGTAAACGGTTCAAAGAGGCCGCCGGCGGAGCCTGGGTGGAGTTCGTAGAGGGCGATACCCGGGGCGGTGCTCCAACGTTAACGGATCCGGGTATCGCTGCACTCAACCCGGGCTACGACTGCGACGAAGACGTAGCCGTCGGTTCGCTGCTCGACGTGCCGTCGTTCGCAGTTTCTGTGATCAACTTCACTCGCCTCGCCGGTAGCCGCACCGTGAAGCGGCTTCCTTGCGCGGGCGCGCTGTCGATCGCAAGCTCCGCCTGGTGGCGAATGAGGACGTGCTTGACGATCGCGAGCCCGAGACCGGTCCCTCCCGTGGCGCGCGACCGGCTGCGATCGACGCGATAAAAGCGTTCGGTGAGCCGCGGAAGGTGCTCGGCCGCGATGCCGATGCCGGTATCGGCGACGGTGAATTCACCGCCGTCGGCGGTTACGCGCCAATCGAGCGCGATGCGGCCGCCGTCGGGCGTGTACCGCACCGCGTTGCTGACGAGATTGCCCAACGCGCTGGCAAGCTCGTCGCGGCTGCCGACCACGGTCGCCTGGTCGCGCATATTGAGCGTGATTTCGTGGCGGCCGGCGGAAAGCGCCTTGGCCTCCGCCGAAACCTGCAGCAGCAGCGGCACGATGGCAAACTCCGCTTCCTGCAGAACGCTGTGCTCGCTTTCCAGCGCAGAAAGCGCCAGGAGATCATCGACCAGCCGCTGCATGTTCTGCGCCTGCTCGGCCATCAGCGTGAGATAACGCTGCCGTTGCCGCTCCTCGAGCCGAATGTCGGCAAGCGTTTCCAGGAATCCGGTCAGGACGGTGAGCGGCGTTTTCAACTCGTGCGAGACGTTGGCGATGAAATCGCGGCGCAGCCGGGCGACAGCCTCCAGCCGCGTGATATCTCGGCTCATCAACAGCTTTTCTTCCATGCCGAAGGGGACGATCTGAATCGACAGCGTCATCCCCGCCTCGCGCTGGGACTCGACGACGACCGGCTCGCTGAAATCGCCGCCGACCAAGTATTGCACGAACGCGGGATGGCGCACGAGGTTCACAATCGGTGCGCCGGCATCGTGGCGCAATTCGATCCCAAGGTGCTTCTGTGCGCGCGGATTCGCCCACTGGATGCGATTCGCGCCATCGAGCACGACCACGCCTTCGGGCAAGGCCTCGGCGCCGCTCACGAAGCGGTCGAGCGCGAGGCGCAGATCGCGCTGTCGTGCAGAGCGCAGGCGAACGCGGCGATACAGCGCAGCGTACGCGAGCGCCCACGCGCCCCGACCCTCGGGCACGGCTTCCTCCAGCGCTGCACCGGCCCAGCGCGCAAGAGCATCGAGCTGATACAGATGCCACGCCCCGATGCCCAGCAGGCCGGCACCGAACAACGCCAGCGCCGTAACCGCGCCCGCAAGCGGCCAGGCGATGAGCGCGGCTACGGCGACCGCGAGCGGCGCGATCAGGCCGCGGCGCCAGATCGGACTCACGGCCGCGCGCAGGCGCTCCCGCTCATTGTGGCGCGGCGAGCCGGTAGCCTCCGCCGCGCACCGTCTCGATCATGTGCGCGCAGCCGAAAGGCTGGAGCGCGAGCCGGAGACGGCGGATATGCACGTCGACCGTGCGCTCTTCGATATAGACGTGGTCGCCCCAGACCTGATCGAGTAGTTGCGCGCGACTGTGCACGCGTTCCGGCCGTGCCATCAGGAACTTGAGCAGCCGGAACTCGGTCGGCCCGAGTTGTATCGCCGCGCCGCTGGCGGTGGCCCGGTGCGTCGAGGGGTCGAGCTTCAACAATCCTACGGTCAATATTTCCTGTGCTGCTTCCGGCGCACGCCGCCGCAATACCGCCTTGATCCGAGCCTTGAGCTCGCGCGGGCTGAAGGGCTTGGTGACATAGTCGTCGACCCAGGCTTCGAGTCCCGCGACGCGGTCGGCCTCGTCGCCGCGCGCGGTGACCATGATGATCGGCAGCTCGCGCGTTCTCGCTTCGCCGCGCAGTCCGCGCGCGAGCGCGAGCCCCGATTGGCCCGGGAGCATCCAGTCGAGCAGCAGCAGGTCGGGCAATGCGCGCTTGATCTCCCCGAGCGCGGCTTCCGCGTCAGCAACGGTGCGCACGACGAAGCCGGCGTGTTCGAGGTTGACGCGCAAGAGCTCCTGGATTGCCGGCTCGTCTTCGACGACCAGGATCGACGGCATCATGGCTTGCCCGCGCTCACTCGGCCAGCTCCGCGCGGATCTGCTCTGCGGTGGCGTGCCGCACGTCCTTGCCCTTGACGACGTGCACGACGTTCTCGGCGACGTTCTTGGCGTGATCGCCAATGCGCTCGATGGACTTGGCGATGAAAACGATCTCGAGCGCCGGCGTGATCGTCCGCGGATCCTCCATCATGTAGCTGATCAGCTGCCGCAGGATGGCGAGGAAGGCAGCATCGATCGCTTCATCCTTGCTGACCACCGTTGCCGCAGCGTTGACATCGAGCCGCGCAAAGGCGTCGAGCGCGAGCTGCAGGTTTTCCTCCGCCAGCGCGGCCGCCCGCGTGATGACGTCGACCCGCACGGTCGTCAGGCGCTCGGGCCGCTGCATCTGCTGCGCCTTGTAGGCGATCTTCTTGATCTCGTCGCCGATGCGCTCGAGCTCGTTGACGATCTTGACTACGGTCAGGATCATGCGCAGGTCGATCGCCGCTGGCTGGCGCTTGGCGATGATCTGGCTGCACTGCTGGTCGATGTCCATCTGCATCCGGTTGATCGCCTGCTCGTCGCTGGCGACCAGTGTCACGATATCGATGTCGCCCGGCGCCCGCAGCGCCTCGACGGCGCGCCGAAACTGCGTCTCGACCAGGCCGCCCATCGCCAGGACGCCCGAGCGGATTCCCTCCATCTCGGCGTCGAACTGCTTGGACGTGTGCTCGTTCATGTCGCGCTCCCGGGCCGGCGTCGCTCGCCTCTAGCCGAACCGGCCGGTGATGTAATCCTCGGTGTCCTTGCGCCGGGGCTTCAGGAACAGCTCATCGGTCGCGCCGAACTCGATGAGCTCGCCCAGGTACATGTACGCAGTGTAATCGGAAACGCGCGCAGCCTGCTGCATGTTGTGGGTGACGATCGCGATCGTGTAGTCGGACTTGAGCTCGCTGATCAGCTCCTCGATCTTGGCGGTCGAAATCGGGTCGAGTGCGGAAGTCGGCTCGTCGAGGAGCAGTACCTCGGGCTTGACCGCCACCGCGCGTGCGATGCACAGCCGCTGCTGCTGGCCGCCGGAGAGCGCCATCCCGCTCTGCTTCAGTTTGTCTTTCGCCTCGTCCCACATGGCGGCCTTGGTGAGCGCCCATTCCACGCGCTCATCCATCTCGCGCGGACTCAGGCTCTCGTAGAGGCGGACACCGAACGCGATGTTGTCGTAGATCGACATCGGAAACGGCGTCGGCTTCTGGAACACCATGCCGATTTTCGCGCGCAGCATGTTCAGATCGACGCCGGACTCCAGAATATTGCCGCCGTTGAAAACAATCTCGCCGACCGCGCGCTGGCCCGGATAGAGCGAATACATGCGGTTCAGCGTGCGCAGCAGCGTCGACTTGCCGCATCCCGAGGGCCCGATGAAAGCGGTGACGCGGCGCTCGGCGACTTCCAGGTTGATGTCCTTGAGCGCGTGAAAGCGACCGTAATAGAAGTCGAGATGCCGCACCGCGATCTTGGTCGGCGACCGTGCCTCAGCCACCCTGGACGCGACTTCCGGCCGGATCGCGAAGATATCGAGATTCATCAGCGTTCCCGCCTATTTGGGCACGGTCTCGCGGAAAAAAACCCGCGCCGTGATATTGAGCGCCAGCACTGCGACCGTAATCAGCAGCGCGCCGGCCCACGCCAGATGCTGCCACTCCTCGAACGGGCTCATCGCGAACTGGAAGATGACCACCGGCAGGTTGGCCATCGGGGCGTTCATATCGCTGCTCCAGAACTGGTTGTTGAGCGCGGTGAAGAGCAGCGGTGCTGTTTCCCCGGAGATGCGCGCGACCGCCAGCATTACACCGGTGATGACGCCTGCCCGCGCGGCCCTCAGCGTTACCATGAGGATCACTTTCCACATCGGCGCTCCGAGGGCGATCGCTGCCTCGCGCAGGCTGCTGGGAATCAGCCGGAGCATGTTCTCGGTCGTGCGCACGACCACCGGAATCGCCAGCAGGGCAAGCGCGAAGGAGCCCGCCCAGCCGGAAAAATGCTGGACGCGTGCAACGACGACGGTGTAGATGAACAACCCGATGACGATCGACGGTGCGGACAGCAGGATGTCGTTGATGAAGCGGGTCACGTTCGCGATAAGGCGATCCTTGCCGAATTCCGCGAGATAGATGCCGGCGAGAATGCCGATCGGCGTGCTGATGAAAGTCGCCACCGCGACCATGATCAGGCTGCCGAAGATCGCGTTGGCGAGTCCGCCGTCACTGCCGGGCGGCGGCGTCATCTGCGTAAGCAACGCCGGCGAAAGCGCTTCGAATCCGCGCACAAACAGCGTGGCGAGAATCCACAGCAGGAACAGCATCCCGAACGCCATCGTCGCGAGCGACATGGCGAGGTTCCAGCGGTTGAGCCACAGCCGCCGGCGATACAGTCCGTTTGCGTCGGCCATCGCGCGCCTCAAGTTTGCCTGCCTTCGCCCCTGGCAAGCTGCGCAAGCATCAGCCGTGAGAGCGCAAGGACGATGAAGGTCAGGACGAAGAGCACGAGCCCCAGCGCGATGAGCGAGGACATGTGCACCGGGTCGGCGGCCTCGTTGAACTCATTGGCGAGCGCCGACGCGATCGAGTTGCCGGCTTCGAATAGCGATGGGCTGATCCTGTACGCGTTGCCGATGACGAACGTGACCGCCATCGTCTCGCCGAGCGCGCGTCCCAATCCCAGCATGATTCCGCCAATGACGCCCACCTTGGTGTACGGCAGCACGACGTTCCACACGACCTCCCACGTCGTGCAGCCGATGGCGTAGGCGGATTCCTTCAGAACCGGGGGAACCACTTCGAATACGTCGCGCATCACCGAAGCGATGAAAGGAATCACCATGATCGACAGGATGAATCCCGCCGACAACATCCCGATGCCGTTCGGCGCGCCCTGGAACAGCGCGCCGATCAGCCATACCTTGCCCAGCGTATTGGCCAGCGCCGGCTGAATGATGTCGGCAAAAACCGGCGCGAACACGAACAAACCCCACATGCCGTAGATGATGCTGGGGATCGCCGCCAGCAATTCGACCGCGGTGCCGAGCGGCCGCTTGAGGATCGGGGGACACATCTCGGTCAGAAAGAGCGCGATGCCGAAGCTGACCGGAATCCCGATCAGGAGCGCGATGGCCGAGGTCACCAGAGTGCCGAAGATCGGCGCCAGCGCGCCGAACTGGTGGGTGACCGGGTTCCAGACGTTGCTGACGAAAAACTTAGGGCCGAACGCTTCGAGCGCGGGGATCGCGCCGTACACCAGCGACGCGATGATGGCCGCCAGCAGCGCCAGGACAAACAGCGCGAAGAACAGCGTGGTTTTTTCGAACAGCACGTCCTGCCAGCGTGCCGACGCCCAATGCATGGGCGGCGGGGTCGGGACGCGCCGCGCCAGAGGCGCGCTGTCGGCGGACGTCAAGATCGTGGCAGCGGAAGCAGTGGCCGACATGATATACCGTCAATGCGGGCCGGCCCTGCAGCGATCGCAGGGCGGGCCGCAGGGCGGGATCCAGGTGCTGCGAGTGCGCGCTAATTCCAGACTGCTTTGCCGGAAGTGTCTTTGATCTCCTTCTTCCAGCTATCCGCGATCATAGCCACCAGGCTGCTAGGCAGCGGTACGTAGTCGAGCTCCTCTGCCATCTTCTGTCCATTTTTGAACGACCAGTCGAAGAATTTGAGGACTTCCTGCGCGTTCGCCGGCTTGTCCTGCGCCTTTTGCATCAGGATGAAGCTCGCGCCGGTGATCGGCCAGGAGTCTTTTCCAGGCTGATTGGTCAGGATCTGATAAAAACCGGCCGCGTTCTTCCAGTCCGCGTACGCTGCGGCTGCCTGGAACTTCGTGTCGTCAGGCAACAGGTACACCCCCTCCTTGTTCTGCAACGCGGTGTACGTCATCTTGTTCTTCTTCGCGTACGCATACTCGACATAGCCGATCGCGCCCTTGATGCGCTGGACGTACGAGGCGACGCCTTCGTTACCCTTGCCGCCAACGCCTTCCGGCCACGCCACCGCGGTGCTCGATCCCACTTTTTCCTTCCACTCGGGGCTCACCTTCGACAGATAATCGGTGAACAGAAACGTCGTGCCCGAGCCATCGGAGCGCCGGACGACGGTGATGTTCTCGTCGGGAAGCTTAAGGCCCGGGTTGACATCGGCGAGCGGCTTCTCGTTCCACTTCTTGATCTTGCCGAGGTAGATGTCGGCGACCAACGGGCCGGTGAGCTTCAGCTCGCCTGGCTTAACGCCGTCAAGGTTCACGACCATCACCACGCCGCCGATGATCGCGGGAAACTGCGTGAGGCCGGCCTTGTCGAGCTCATCGGGTTTGAGCGGCATGTCGGACGCGCCGAAATCGACGGTCTTGGATTGAATCTGCTTGATCCCGCCGCCCGAGCCGATCGACTGATAGTTCATGCCGACCCCGGTCTTGGTTTTGTAGGCGTCGGCCCACTTGGAATAGATCGGGTAGGGAAAGGTCGCTCCAGCGCCGGTGATGTCGAGCGCTTGAGCGGAAATAGCGAAACCGACAGCGGCGGCGCTCAGGAAGCCGGTTAAGTAACGTTGAAACTTCATTGAAGGCCTTTTCTTAGAGTGAATATCGGGGTGCGCCTATTGTCACATTGGCGTGTTACAGCCAGATGACGGTGGTCGCGGATCGAGGCCTGGCTATAGCGTCGTCGGATCATCGCTGCCGTCACATTCCTGCAACGCGGGCGGAGTAGACAGGACAGCACTGATGTTCGCTGGAGGGAACAATGACTGTCCGCTGCGAGGGCGATCCATGGATCATGGAGCAGCTAGGGGAGAAGCAGGACTTCGAGTCGGAGCTGAGCCGCCTCGGGTTCACGCACGAAGACTTCGCCCTGTATGTCCGCCGCGGAGGCCTCGGCGGGATCAATCGAGCCTGGACCCTCAACTACGCGGTTCGGGTAACCCACGTCCCCACAGGTAAGTGCAACATCTACTGGGGCGGCGCCGGTGAAAGCTGGGTCGCGCAGTTTGTGATGGACGCGACCAAGGGACTGTATGGTGAACCCACGGGGCCGCATAAGAGTCCCCGCCGCGGCGGAGCTGCTCGAAGCGCTGGCCGCTCGGTCCCATAGGTCGCCACGCTAGGCGCCTCTTCCAGGACCGGTCGCTGCAACTACGCTACTGCGGCAATGCTCGCCGGTAGCCCGGCGAGCGGGCGGAAAAGTTTTCCGGAGGATCAGGCGCAGCAAGCGCTCTTCGACTCCATTGCCGCGGATCCGCAACATGCCGCGTTGGTTTCTTTGGTTTGAGCCGCTTCGCTGCCGTAAACCGGCACGCTGCCGAGCGTATAGAATGTCTCCCAGGCGACCCCCGCTGGATCGGTCACCCAATACTTGTCTGATCGCGCATAACAGCAGCTCGCATTTTTCTGTGCAAGTACTGCGCTGTCTGCGGCGACCAATTGGCCGTGCATCGACTCCAACTCGGCGTCGCTATCCACCTGAAAGCCCAGGTGATTGA
>JALYSM010000031.1 GCA_030854785.1 Pseudomonadota bacterium | reverse complement strand
GGGGCATGCTCAAGCACGATCAGGATTTCGACGGCAATAAATTTTTCAAGCTCACGGAAAAAACCGCTTGACAGAAAAGAGAGTATCTAACCTCTCGCTCAACCCGGACGCCTCGCCGGCGGCGCTGGTGCGCCGTCCGCTCGGCGCCGGTTAGCTTGGTTCGTTAGGGACGCCGATGTACCGCATCTCCTTGGCGATCGTACTTTGGGCGAGTCTCCTCGGGCCAGTGTCGATCGCAGCGGGCGAGCCAAGGCGCCATGTCCTGGACGTTTACGGCGAAGGGTTTGCATTCGAAGTGAGAGAACCGCCGGAATGGTTTGTGGATAGCACCATCGCTAGCGAATTCGGTGCGAGCGTCATATTCTATCCAAATACCCGTGATCCGCATTCGCCCGGCACTCCGGTAATTCGCATAGTCGTGCTGAAAAAAATCAGCGGCGACACCGGTGCAGATCTGAGGCACACCATGGACAATTACCGCTCGCGTTACCACAACGTCGAGTTTCGGGATAGTGCGGTTTCACATCCGCGCTATCGCGCTTACTCCAAACTGTTCTGCCTTCCAGGAAAGTTTTGCGAATACGTGACCTATTTGAATCCCGGCCCTGCAAGCAGTTTTGCATTGTCGGTGTCCCTTACCCGACCGAAGCATGCAGCCACGGCAATGGAGTTGGCAGCGTACAAACGCGTAATCGCCACTCTCGATGCGAATTGAGCGCCCTTATCTCTCGCTCAAGCCGGACACTCGTGGATACTGACGTCCTTGTTGTTGGAGCTGGTCCGACCGGGCTCATGCTCGCGAATCAACTCGGTCGGTGGGGCGTGCGCACGCTGATCATCGACCGGCACGCAGGTCCGTCTCTCCAGACGAGGGCATTGGGGGTGCAGGCACGCACGCTCGAGATCTACTCGCACCTTGGGATCGTCGAGCAGGCCCTCGAGCTCGGCAAACGTGCCACGGGCGCCAACATGTGGGTCCACGGTCGGCGGGCGGCGCGAATCCCGTTGGGTGACATCGGTCGCGATCTGAGCCCGTATCCCTTTCTGCTGATCCTGGGCCAGGACGACAACGAACGACTGCTGGGCGACGTTCTTCGCACCAGGGGCATCGCCGTACAGTGGAATACCGAACTTGTCGGCCTTGCGCAGGAGAACGGCGAGGTCAGGGCACAGGTCAAGCGCCTGGACGGCACGAGCAGCGAAGTCACGGCGGCATGGGTCGCAGGATGCGACGGCGCGCGCAGCGCGGTGCGCGAATTGAGCGGGATCGCGTTTGAAGGCGCGCCGTACGAGCATGTTTTCTTCGTCGCCGATACGGAAGTGACCGGATCAATGGTGCCGGACGAGCTCAACGTATATCTGTGGCGTAAAGGATTTCATCTGTTCTTCCCGATGCGCGGAACCGATCATTGGCGCGTCGTCGGCATCCTGCCCCCACACATGCGGACCGGAGACGATCGGACTTTCGCGGATGTGATTCCCGCGGTGCGCCAGGAGGCGGGAACCGAGCTGTCTTTCAAGACGTGCAGCTGGTTCTCCACCTATCGCATTCATCACCGGCGCGCTACGCGCTTTCGCGACCGCCGCTGCTTTCTGCTTGGCGACGCGGCCCACATACACAGTCCGGTGGGCGCGCAAGGCATGAACACCGGTCTTCAGGATGCGTACAACCTGGCGTGGAAGCTCGCGCTCGTTGTGTCGGGACGTGCGGGTGCGACTTTGCTCGACTCCTTCGAGGACGAGCGCATCCCGGTTGCGCAGCGGCTGCTGAGCTCGACCGACCGGGCTTTTTCGCTCGTCGCCTCCGACAGTTGGCTGGCGGGACTGGTCCGCACGCGGGTCCTGGCGAAGATCATGGCTTTTGCGATGGGCTTCGACAGGATACGAAAGATCGCATTTCGCACCATTTCCCAGATCGGCATTGCCTATCGCAATAGCTCCCTATCTGAAACGCTGGCCGGCTTGCCTGACACCGCGCCACGCGCCGGCGATCGCTTTCCGTGGCTGCGGCTCAAATTCCTGCCGAACGGCTCTACCGAGGATCTGTTCGGGCGACTCGACGACACGCGATTCAATCTGCTCGCGATCGGGCAAGCCTCGTCTGACGGCGGGGTGCCAGAACTCGGCGACCTGCTGCGCGTCCACGAGGTCCCAGGCGATCCTGCCAACGACCGGGAACTCGCGCGCGCACAGATCCCACAACCAGCCTTCTACCTGCTGCGTCCCGACGGCCATGTCGGACTTGCCGGAACTCATCTGGATGCTGCCGCAGCGACTCGTTACGTCGCCGAGCGACTGCACATTGGAATTTAAAACCGCGCGAATTGCTATGGCGGTGTTGGTGGGCTTGCCGCGAGCGGGGCAGGAGGCTGGTAGGCCGGCAGCTTGCGGATGGCGACCTGGCGACCAACTTGAAGACCTTCGTACCAGCCGGCGAAACACTGCAGGAAGGCGTCGATGGCCATCTGCGGCCGCAACCAAGGCTGATCCAGATACCTCGGCCAGGCATAGTCGTCGAAGATCATGATTCCGTGGTCGCTGGCGAGGCGCCATGCCAGAACAATGTCCACCAACACATCGGCGGCGACGTGGGAGCCATCGACGTAGATGAAGTCGTAGGGTCCCGAAAACTTTGGCAGCAGCTCAGCACTCTTGCCGACGTGCAGTGTCACCTGCTCGCGCCAGGGAGCTACATTGGCCTCGAACCGGGTCCTGACCGCAGCCATGTCGATGCCTCGATAGACGTGCTCGATGCCGCCGGCGAAGGTATCGATGCAATCGATGGTCGAGCCTTCTCCCGTCAGAATGTTTTCGAGCAGCCAGCAAGTCGAGCGTCCCTCGAAGACGCCTATCTCCAGGGCCCGCACCCGGGAACGACCCCGAAACTCGGCCAGGAGGGCGGTCCATGTCGGGATGTTTTGGGAAAACCAGTCTTCGGAGAATTTCATCGCCCGATCTTTTCTTTCAACTGGATCCGCGTCGGTCAAGACCGCTGCTGCTGCGCGGTGCCGGGTTGCGTGGCCTTCCTGCAGGCTGCCGCAGCATTCCTTGTAGCGCATGCCACTGCCACAGGGGCAGGGCTCGTTCCGGTTGGTTATCATGGCCATGCAGCCACTCGCGAGCATGGCGGCGTAATAGGTGCACTCGCCGCGATTGGGTCAATATCGGTTCTATCGGACGAACGGATTCAGCATTATGCCGCCCAACCGCGCGCACTCGTGGAACTGATCGCGATAACTCAGGAGGGCGAACCACCGCGTGAGGTTCCAGCGCTACCGTCGGTCGCGATGTGCCGACGCGTGTGTAGTGCTTATCGCGCACACGTTGCCTGAGAAAAATGCGTCAACGGCGATACTTCGAAAGATTGGATTCGAGCTGGTGGCGACCATCGAACATCCTGAAGATGGACGGGTATGGGAGTGGCAGCTTGGCGCACGCCCCGAGGCCTAACGTCTCGCTGAACCTGGGCGCCGCGCCGGCGGCGTTCGCTTCCTTCGTTAGACGGTAACCCGACGGCCAACGTCCGACATCGGCCCAGTAGCAGACGCTCGCTTATTGGCTAAACAGCGTCGCTCCGAGTTGCGAACGTGCGCGCCGAGACCGGAGACGTAAGCGAGGTCGGGCCCGGTTTAGCAGGACTACTCGAGTATGTCATCGGCGCGGAGCAATACCGATTGGGGGATCGTGATACCGAGCGCCTTGGCGGTTTTCAGGTTGACCACGAACTCGAACTTGGTCGGCTGGCCGACTGGTAGATCGCCGGGATTGGCGCCATGAGCGACCTTGCTGATGTAGAAGGCGGCGTTGCGGTAAGCGGTTCTCAAGTTTTCGCCATAGCTCATCAGGCCGCCGTCGTCCACGAATTCTCTGGCCCCATAGAAAGCGGGCAGGCGGTGCTTCGCCGCGAGCGCCACGATCTGCGCGCGCGTGGTGAGAAACATCGGTTCGTCGGGCAGGATGAAGATCGCGTCCGCCTTCTCGCGCACCGCGGTCTCGAATGCGGCCGGCGCAGCGTTCACGCTGCCGGGCCTCCCGACCTCGATCTTCACCAGCGCTATTTTCAGTGTCTGCGCGACCGGACCGAGTGCTTGCCACATGCGCGGGTGCACTTCGCTCGTCGCCTCGGAGAACACTGCGACCCTCGTTGGCTTAGGCACGACGCTCGCGAACAGCTCCAGCATCTTGGGCATGATGTCCTCGGCCTGGCTGGAGAGCCCGGTGAGATTGGCACCTGGCCGGGCGAGGCTTGCGATCATATTCTGTCCGACGGGGTCGGCGACCGCTGCCATGATGATGGGCGTCGAGCGGTCCGCCTGCTGCGCGGCTCGAGTCGTAGGCGTGCAGGTGGTGACCACGGCATCGAGCTTCATGGCCGCGAGCTCGCGCGCAAACTCCGGCGTCCGATCGACGCGGCCGTCGGCATAGCGACGCTCGAGGACGAGGTTCTTGCCCTCGACATAGCCCTGCTCACGTAGGCCTTGCAAGAGCGCCTGTTCCAGATGCCCGCGCTGCGCCGGGCTGCCGCCGACCAGGATCCCGATATGGGCGCTTTTCTCCGGTGATTGCGCGACGCCCGCAGGCGGTGCGGTCAGGAGCAGAACCCCGGCTGCGATCGTCGCAATGCGTTGAAGGTTTACGCGCATGGTCAAGCACCTTTTGGTATCGCACGCAATCGAGCCATCTCCGCTAACGATTGCCGATGGCACATGGTACAGGTACTTCGGTCGCTTATGACTGTGGCCCCCTGGCTAGTGTCGCAGCTTCGCCCGCGCGACAAAGTATGCATGGAGACCCGCAATTTCCTCATCGGACAAGTGGTGCAGTCGATCCTTGGCCACAGCAGACATCAGCTCATGCTCCTTCCCGTCGGCACCGATTCCCGTCCTCAACAGCCTCGTCAGCTCGGGAAGTCCATACGAGCCTACGACGGCGAGATCAGGGGCGCCCGTCCCCCACCCGTCACCCTTCAAGTCGGCGCCGTGGCACTCGCTGCAGACGATGCTCGACAAGTGTCGCGCCCCGGAGTGCTGCGGGCCCAGATCGACGGGTTCCTTCCGACGGGCGTCGTCGACGTAAGACAGCGCAGGCCTGAAGCCGCGCCCGATCCAAAGCTCCCACCGATCGAGCGGGCCGATGAAATGTTCCGGTTGTTCCGAGCCACCTGTTGGCATCGAGCGCAAAAAAGCAATGATCTCCGCCATCTCGCTGTCGGTCAGGCGCGTGAATCCAAAGGAGAACATTGCAACGACTCCACGGCCATCGGGGCGCACCCCTAGGCGAACGATCCGGGAGAGCTCTTCGTTCGAGTATGTCGCGGTCTTCGTGGTGAGATTCGAAGCGTAATAACGCCCATGGAGCCAGCCCTCGTCCACGAACACGCCCCCTCGCAGGTCGGGCCGGTGGCAATCGGTGCAACCCGTGCGATCGGCAAGCTTCTTGCCTCGCTCGACAGCGTCAGATCCCGCCACTGGCAACATCGGCGCGCGGACTACCGGATAGCGACGATCGAGCACTCGCTCGGTGGATACGTACACGTAGAGCGACAGTCCAAGCGCTCCGACGATACACTCGATCAGCGCGATGGCAGCATATCGAACGAAACTCCGCACGACTCGCTCCGACATCCGGGGTCACGCATTGTGACTCTGGCCGCGACCTCGGTAAATCGGCAGACTCATCCCGGCGCGCACATGATCACCGCGTCGTTGCCGTAGCCCTCGGCGAGCCAACCCGCGGCGACCATCTGGTCGCGTGTCGCGCGGCTGATGATGTAGCGATGATTGGTGTCGACGCGGTTGTCCCACACGCGATAGACCGGTAGCGTACCCGCGGGCAGGCGCCGGTGATCTGATCGGGCAGGAGGATGTAGAACACGGCTGGCGACTCGAAGGCGAAGAATGGATAACGCGCCTGCACCGCGGCGCACTCGGCGGGCGAAGCCGAGTAGAAGTGCGAATCGCCGTACGGCGGCGGAAGGTAGAACCGGCAGACCGGGTTGGCGACGGAGAGAGAGCACGCCGCGCCGCCGTTGTTGATTCGGCATGCGCCCGCGCCGTATTGCCGGCTCCAGACTTGCGCACCTGTCTGCGCGTCGAGCGCGACAAGGTGGCCGGCCCTGGTCGTCACGAACAGCAGATCGCGGGTGCCCGAGGCCATCGGCACGCTTTGCAGGATAACCGGCGCACCATCGTCGACCGCGGGGAGCGGCACCTGGAACTTGAGCACGAGCGACGCGACATTGCCGCGGTCGATCGTCGTCTCGAAGGTGTTGTTGCCGCTGTGCGCGGGATCGCCGTTGAACTGCAGCCAGTCGTACGCTGTCGCGGCCGAGGGCGACAGCGACAGGATCAGCGGCACAGCCCACGTGCGGAGAAATGCGTTTCGCGTTCGGTGCACTCCTATGACACTAGCATGATCGTGGACAAGCCGCCATCCCGATGGAGATAATCGCCCTCGGACTCCGGAGATACGACATGCGCACCCTGCTGATGACGGTCATCGGCGTCGCGTTCGCGGTGGCGTTCGACGTCATCGTTGCGGCGCTCCACCGACGCGGCAAAAGCCGCGGCACCGACGGCGCACACCTCTTCATTTGGATATGGCTCGCGATCACCATCGTCGATTTCTGGGTCGGTGTCGAAGAGGGCCATGCGGTAATGCTCGAGGTGGGCGTTCACGCGCTTATTTTCGTCGTGCCCGCAGCAGCGGCGTGGTATCTGTTGCGCCGGCGCCGGGCGCAGGCGGTCACGCCCGATTGAGACAACGCTGCCATTCGCAGCATCATCGCGCGATAGCCGTACGCTTGCGGAGCTGCGCTGTGTGTCATCAACACTATTGGAGCATCATCGTTCCGGTACCTATCAATTGCGCGGTCGCGCCGCCGCGGCTACCGCGTCGTTGAGGCTATAATCGACGGTCTGTCGATCCTCTCCGCGAGTCGCGTTCCATGTCCGCCGTTGCAGTCCCGTCCAGCGTCGACAGCGTCGTCGAGCTACTCGAGAAGCACGACTATTTCGCCGACCGTCGCCTGGCGACGAGCGTCTTTCTCGCCCTGACCATGCGGCGGCCGCTGTTTCTCGAAGGTGAAGCGGGCGTGGGCAAGACGGAGATCGCGAAGGTGCTGGCGAACGCGCTCGGCCGCGAGTTGATCCGCCTCCAGTGCTACGAAGGTCTCGATACCGCGTCGGCGGTGTACGAGTGGAACTATCCGCGACAGATGATCGAAATCCGCCTGGCCGAAGCGCAGGGCAAGGTCGATCGCGAAGCGCTGGCGACCGACATTTTCACCGAGCGGTTCCTGATCCGGCGGCCGATCCTGAAGGCGCTCGCGCTGCAGGGAGGCGCCGCACCGGTACTGCTGATCGACGAGCTCGACCGCACCGATGAGCCGTTCGAGGCATACCTGCTGGAAGTGCTCGCCGAATATCAGGTGACGATTCCCGAGCTCGGAGCGATCGTGGCGGCCTCGCCGCCGATCGTCGTGATTACCTCCAACCGTACGCGTGAGATTCACGATGCGATCAAGCGGCGCTGCCTATATCACTGGGTCGACTACCCGAGCGCTGAGCGTGAGCTCGCGATCGTCCGGCGCAAGGTGCCCGCCGCCGACCTCCGGCTGTCGCGCGAGGTCGTCGCGTTCACGCAACGGTTGCGCGCGATCGATCTGTTCAAGGCGCCGGGAATCGCCGAGACGCTCGACTGGGCGGAGGCCCTGGTCGCGCTGGACAAGATCGCTCTCGATCCGGAGACGGTCGCGAATACCCTGGGCGCCCTGCTCAAGTATCAGGACGACATCGGGGCGGTGTCGCCGGCGGTAGCGACACAACTGGTCGGCGAGGCGCGCCGCGAGGCTGCCGCCGAGCTCGGATCGTGAAGCCACTCGCGGCCCGGACCGCCGGGGGAGCCAAGCTCGCCGAGAACATTCTCCATTTCGCGCGCGTCCTGCGTGCCGCAGGCTTGCCGGTCGGACCGGCCAAAGTGATCGTCGCACTGGAAGCCGTGCAGGCGGTCGGCGTCGAGCATCGCGAGGATTTCCGCGCCGCGCTCGAATCGGTGCTGATCGAGCGACACGAGCAGCAGGCGCTGTTCGATCAGGCCTTCGACCTCTATTGGCGCAATCCACGCCTGCTGGAGCGCATGATGCAGCTGCTGCTGCCCAAGGTCTACAGCCGCACGCCGCGCAGCGACGCCGCAGCGCCGCTGCCTGCGAGGCTTGCGGAGGCGCTGGTGCCGCCGCGGCTGGACGCGCAGGAAGCGGAGCAACAGGAAGTTACGGTGGATGCGGCGTTCACGTTCTCGCCGCGCGAGGTTCTGCAGAGCAAGGACTTCGAGTCGATGACTGCGGCAGAGCTCTCCGAAGTCAAGACGATGATTTCCCGACTGCGCCTGCCATTGCCCGAGCTGCCGATCCGTCGCACCGTCGCTGCGAGCCGCGGGTCGGCCGTCGACCTGCGCGCCACCTTACGCGCGATGGCATCGGCGGGCGGAACGGTCGTCCCGCTCGCGTGGCGTCAGCGTCGGCGGCGCCCTCCGCCGCTCGTCGTGCTCTGCGATATCTCCGGATCGATGGACCGCTATTCGCGCATGCTGCTGTTCTTCCTGCATGCGATCACCAACGACCGCGACCGCGTGCACACGCTGCTGTTCGGCACGCGGCTCACCAATATTACGCGCCATCTCAAGCGGCGCGACGTCGATGTCGCACTCGCGCGCGTGAGCGCCGCAGTCTCGGATTGGGCCGGTGGCACGCGTATCGGCGCGTGCCTTGCGGAATTCAACCGGCGGTGGTCGCGACGGTTGCTCGCGCAGGGTGCGGTCGTGCTCCTGATCAGCGACGGTCTCGACAGCGACGTGGGGGAAGGCCTTGCCGCGGAAATGGAGCGCCTGACCAAGTCGTGCCGGCGGCTGATCTGGCTCAATCCACTGTTGCGCTACGACAAGTTCGAGGCGCGACCGGCGGGCATCCGTGCCATGCTGCCCTATGTCGACGAGCTGCTGCCGGTGCACAATCTGGAGAGCCTCAAGCAACTCGCTAGGACGTTCGCACAGCCGCACGCGACCCGGGCGATGACGCGCACCTCCGGCTTCGATCGCGCGCGTCGGGCCGCGTGATCCGGATTGCATGCAGGGAGAGTCGCGATGGAAATGACGAGTAGCCGCACGGTGCCGGCGTCCGTGGAAAAAACATGGGCGGCGCTGAACGATCCCGAAACGCTCAAGGCCTGCATCCCCGGCTGCGAGTCCATCGAACGGGTTTCGGACACCGAATTCAGAGTGGCGATGACGGCGCGCGTCGGTCCCGTTTCGGCCAAGTTCAGCGGTCGCATCGTTCTGTCCGACATCGTCCCGCCAACTTCGTACAAGATGAGCTTCGAAGGGCAGGGCGGGGCTGCCGGTTTCGCGCGCGGCGAGGCGAAGGTCGTGCTGACGCCGGACGGCTCCGGAGCGAAGATCGAATACAACGTGAATGCACAGGTCGGCGGCAAGCTCGCACAGATCGGGTCGCGCCTCGTCGACGGCGCGGCCGCGAAGGTCGCCGACGATTTTTTCGGCTGCTTTGTCGAGCGCCTTGGCGGCGGCGCTGCCGCTGCCGTCGAGCCGATCGTCGCGCCCGCCGAGCTCGCAGCGACGTCGCGCACTCTCTGGCTGCGCCTCGCCGTGGCTACGGCGATCATCGTGGCCATCTTTGTCTACTGGCTGACGCGTCCGGCGTAAAATGGCGATGAACCAAGCACGCCGGCGGCTTGTCCGATCGTTAACGCCCGAAGCCCGGCCTTGATCTCCATGGACAGCGTTGACCTCGAAGTGCTGCGCAAGAGTGCCGATTGGCTGGCCGCCGGTAAACGCGTCCTGCTCGTGACGGTGGTCAAGACCTGGGGCAGCTCGCCGCGTCCACCCGGTGCGCTGCTCGCTGTACGCGAGGATGGCCACGTCGTCGGCTCGGTGTCGGGCGGCTGCATCGAGGACGACATCGTCGAGCGTTCGCGGCGCGAAGGAGCGTATGTCAAGCGGCCGCAGACGGTTACCTACGGCGTTTCCGCCGAAGACGCGCGCAAGTTCGGCCTTCCTTGCGGCGGCACGATTCAACTCGTGCTCGAGCCTCTCGTGGCGCAGAGCCGCATCGGGGAGCTGCTCGAGCTCGTCCAACAGGGCAACCTTGTCGCGCGCACGCTCGATCTCGAGACCGCGGAAGTCGCGCTCGCGCCGGCGCGTGCAGCGGACGGACTCGCCTTCGACGGGCAGACGTTGACCACGGTGCATGGGCCGCGATACCGGATGCTGGTGATCGGAGCCGGGCAGCTGTCCAAGTATCTTGCCCAGATCGCGGTGGGCCTCGATTACCAAGTCACTGTGTGCGATCCGCGCGAAGAGTACACCGAAACCTGGGACATTCCGGGCGTCACGCTCGTCAAGACGATGCCCGATGACACCGTAGTGGCGATGAAGGTCGACGAGCGCTGCGCCGTCGTCGCGCTGACGCACGATCCCAAGCTGGACGACCTGGCGCTCATGGAGGCACTGAAATCGCCAGCGTTCTACGTCGGCGCGCTCGGTTCGCGCGCCAACAACGCCAGGCGCCGCAAGCGGCTCGAGGAATTCGACCTGACGAGCGAGCAGATCGCTCGCCTGCATGGACCGATCGGGCTCTACATCGGCAGCCGCACGCCGCCGGAGATCGCGATCTCGATTCTCGCGGAAATTACGGCGGCGAAAAATGGCGTCGCGCTGCCCGACGCCGCGCAGGTCGCAACCGCCAAGGAGAGGCTCGGTCCTTCGGTCACCTGCGCTACGACCGACGCGTAACTCGCGAAGCGCGGCTAAGAAACCTAACGTTCGGGCCGCAACGCGTCGAGCGTACCTCCGAATGCCACCCGTGCCGGGCGCTCGAACGCCAGGTTGGCGCAGACACTGTCGTAGCGGCGGAAAAGGTCCTCGCGATCGCGCCCGCCGAGATTGAGGGTCGCGTAGCGATAGCTTCCCAGCCATTTCATCTCGCGCTCGCGACTGTTGCCGCGCTTGATAAAAGTCTGCAGGCAGGCGTCGGGCTGCGTCGTGCGCAACCACTGGATTTCGGCGCGGCGTGGCGCGACTTTGATCGCTCCGTCGAATTCGCGGAACACGAAGCTGGCCGCAGCGCCGTAACGGCCGGCACGTCGAACCCACTTTGGCTCGCGGCCGATCGCCAGGTCCGCGAGAACATGATAGGGATTCGTGCCGTCGACTTTTTCGTACAGGTCGGCGAACTGCGCGGCAAGCCTCGGATTGATTTCGATGATTCTGACGGCGCCGTCGCGCGGACGCCAGAAAAGCTCGACGTTGAACAGGCCGTGATCGAAGCCGATCGCTTCGAGCGCCCGGAACGCCACGCGCTCGACATCGCGCTGCGCCGGCTCCGGCAGGCGGCTCGGATATTCGAAGCGCTGGAAGGCTATTGTGCCCGGATACATGACCGAATCGACCACGCCCAGGCAATGCGCGGCGCCACGGTCGACATAGCCGTCGACGTTGACCTGCACGCCATCGAGCGGCTCTTCCCCGATCAGATGGTGCGCATCGCAGGCCAAGTCGCCCGGAAGCAGATCGCGCATCAGATCGTTGAACGGCTTTACCAGCCGCCGGATGATGTGCTTCTCCCAAGGCTGGAACTCGAGATGGCGGATGAGCTCTTCGACGCGATCCACGCGCCGCGCGAGCACCGAGTACGCCGCCTTGACCGGTTTGACGAACAGCGGATAAGGCAGCGCGGCCGCGGCGGTGGCGTCGACGGTCCAGGGAAAGACGGTATACCGCGGCGATGCCTCGGGCAGGGCGGCTGCGGTCAGCTCGCGGGCAAGGACCTTGTGCTGAGCGCGGATGACTGCCACCGGGTCAGCGCCGGGAAGCCCGAGCCGCTGTGCAACCGTCGCCGCAATCAGGGCGCCGTATTGCTCGTTCGTGCTGACGACGCCCGCGACGCCGGCGCTCTTGTATCTGCGGACAAGTCGATCGACGAAGCACCGCACGTCGAACCAGAGGATCTGGGCGTTTTCGGGGAAGCAAAACAGGTCGAAACCCTCGCCGACCACGTCGAACTCGCGGCGCAGCGCAGCGTCGGCCCGCAATGCGCAGCGGTCCCAGCACTCGGGAAACAG
>JALYSM010000163.1 GCA_030854785.1 Pseudomonadota bacterium | reverse complement strand
GTACAGGGTGAGCCGCGCGGCGATCGCGGTGGCCAGCGGCCGGTCGCTCCGCAGGCTTCGAAACCGGAGGATGCAATGCCGCCGACTGCGGGCACGGAAGCGGTACCGGAAGCGCCGGCATTTCAGCTCCCCGCTCAGGCATTCGAGGATCGCGCGTATGAGACACCCGTGGCCCCTGCGCCGGCGGCCGCGCTCGAATCGCCCCGGGATTCAGAAATCGTTCGCGTCGAGCCGCAAGCCGTTCAGCCCGCACCTGTACCGAGGACGGTCGACGCGCCTGCGCTGCCGCGCAACGCGCCCGAGATTCCGCGGGTCACGCTCGAACTGCCGCCGGACTCCGGCCTGATCCTGGTCGAGACCACGCATGCCGCGCCGACGCTTGGGGAGGAGACCGAATCGACCCGACCGCATCGCGTACGTCCGCCGCGTGTCGCTGTCGCCGACGAGCCGCTGCAGATGGTCGAGACGACGCACAAGGACTCGACGCCTGCAGCGTAGCCCGGCTTGAGCCCGTAGCCCGGGTTGAGCCCGTAGCCCCGGGTTGAGCCCCCTTCGACTCCGCTCAGGACAGGCTTCGGGCCATACCCGGGGGCGACGTCGCATCGCGCGCCCGGACCCGGGATTCGTTGCACTCATCCCGGGCTACTGGATCTGCGGCCTATTGCCGGTCCGGTGGCAGATGGGTGCGAACGGCGTCAAGCAAAGCTGCCGCGCCTCGCTCGACGAGATCGAGCACACGTTCGAAGTCCTCGGCCGCGCCATAATATGGATCGGGCACTTCGAGGGCACCGAGTCCGGGCATGAAATCGAGGAACAGGCCGAGGTAGCCGGTGTAGTCGGCCGGGCGAAGTCCGTGCAACATCCGAAGATTGTCCATGTCCATGGCCAGGATCCATTCGAAGCGGCGGAAGTCATCGCTATCGACGCAACGGGCGCAGCGTCCGGAAAGGTCGTAGCCGCGCCGGCGCGCGTGGGTGATCGCTCGTCGGTCGGGAGGTTCGCCGAGCTGATAGTCGTGCGTTGCGGCGGAATCGATGAGGATCGATTGGGTGAGCCCCGCGTTCGCAACCAACGCGCGGAATACGCCTTCCGCGGTGGGCGAGCGGCAGATATTGCCCATGCAGACGAAGAGCACGTTTGCCGTACGTTGCTTGCTGCGATGATCTCCGTAACGGTTCAAGTCGGACAGCACGGCGGATCATTCCCCGGTTCGACGCAAGCGCGCTCTAGCCGCGTCCCCGCTTGGGGCGCTCGTGCAGCGAAATGCCCTTGTCCTGCCCTTGCTCGTCACCGGTGATCGTATCCGCGGTCAAATCGCGCGGAACCGTTTCCCACGGTGAAAGCGCCGCGATGGCATTGCGGCGGAAGGCCCGGTACACCCGCAATGCCGTCTTCGGCGTCATCCCCGGTACGGTTTCAAGGGCGGCCTTGGCCATCGCGGCGGAAAGCTGTTCGTCGAAACGGTCGAACACCGACTCGAGGTTGATGCGCATGATGGCTCGCTCCTTGTGACGAATGCCGAGGTAAGCCGATTGTCCACCATCCGGGCGTCACCTTGGTGACAAGACCCAAAAAAGATAAGGATCTGCGGTCGCGTTAGGATTCCATGAGAAGCTGCCGCGCGGTGGCCGTGCCTACTGCATGAACCACCCGTGGCTTACGACCAGCGACTGCCCTGTCAACGCGTTCGACGGGAACGCCGCGAAAAAAAGCGCCACCTCGGCGACGTCATCCACGGTCGTGAACTCGCCGTCGACGGTATCCTTGAGCATCACTTTCTTGATCACATCGTCCTCGGAGATGCCGAGCGCCTTGGCCTGCTCCGGAATCTGCTTTTCGACCAGCGGAGTGCGCACGAAGCCGGGACAGATCACGTTCGCTCGCACGCCGTGCGCCGCGCCTTCCTTGGCGACGACCTTGGCAAGCCCGATCAGCCCGTGCTTGGCGGTGACGTAAGGCGCCTTGAGCACCGACGCTTCCTTCGAGTGCACCGAGCCCATGTATATGATGCTGCCGCCGCGCCCCGACTTGTACATGTGTGGGATACACGCGCGCGTGGTCAGAAACGCGCCGTCGACGTGGATCGCCAGCATCTTCTTCCACTCGGCGTAGCTGAACTCCTCGATCGGGTGCACGATCTGGATACCGGCGTTGCTGACCAGGATGTCGACGCCACCGAAGGCCGCGACGACGGCAGCAACGCCCGCGTTGACCGCCATCTCGTCGGTGACGTCCATGGCAATACCGATCGCCTGGCCGCCGCTTGCCCGGATCTCGTTTGCGGCGGCCTCGGCGGCGTCCTTGTTGAGGTCGGCGATCGCCACCTTCGCGCCTTCACGCGCGTATACGAGCGCGATCTCCTTGCCGATGCCGCTCGCGGCGCCGGTGACGATCGCGGATCTATCCTCGAGCTTCATTTCGGTCTCCGTTTGCCGCGACGGTTCAGGTCGCGAGGTCGAACACCTGGACGCCGTTCACGCTCTCCGTCGCGCGATGCCAGCGCGGGTTGGCGCACGAACGCCGCAAGTCCTCGAGGCCTCCTTCCCAGAGCTGGCGCACGGTCGCCCGCGAGAACTCGTAGTCCTTCGCACTCGACGCGTGCGCGAGGCGCCGGTTGATCATGTGCACGATGGTGATGTGTCGCTTGCGCTGGCACAGCGGCGCGAGCTTCCGGTAGTCCGGATCGTCGCGCAGCCTTGCGGGCAGCTTGCGCAGGAAGCGACCCAGCGCGGCACGGACGTCCTCGAGCTCCTCGACGCGGCTCGTATTGAAACGCGTCTTGCTCGAATACTGGATATCCTTGCTGCGCTCGAGCACTTCGTCGAGATTCTTCGGCAACTCTCCGCGCGCGCTGAACAAGTCGACCTGCATGATCAGCGCGCTGAGGCTATGCGAATCGTCGAGCACATACCAGAGCGGCGAATTCGACACGATGCCGCCGTCCCAGTAGTGGCTCCCGTCGATGACCACCGGCGGAAACCCGGGCGGCATCGCCCCGCTCGCCATGATGTGCTCGGCTCCGATCGTCTGTCGCTGGTTATCGAAGTACACGGAGTTGCCGGTATGGATATCCACCGCGCCCACCGAAAGCCGCATCTCCTTGCGATTGATGAGATCGAAATCGATGAGCTCCTCGAGCGTCTCTTTGAGCGGCGCGGTGTCGTATACGCTGAGCGCGCCGGGGCTGCCGTCCGGCGCCAGGTAAGGCGGTGGAACGCGCGGCACGAAAAAACCCGGCACGCCAAAGGCGGTCGTCGCCATCGCGCTGACCCGGTTGAAGGCGAGTCGCAGCGGGTCGAGATACGCGGGCGGAATGATCGGAATGCCCGACGAGACGCGGTTCCAGAATGCAACCAGGCGCTCGATCCGCCGCTCGGGCGGATTGCCGGCGATCAACGCCGCGTTGACGGCGCCAATCGAGACGCCGGTCACCCAGTTCGGCGCGAAGCCGCACTCGGCCATACCTTCATAAACTCCCGCCTGGTAGGCGCCGAGCGCGCCGCCGCCCTGCAGCGCGAGGACGGTCTGGTCATGTTTCGGCAGGCTGAAGCGAGTCCGCCTGGTCGCGCGTCGAGCCGTCATCGGCGATGTGTGAGCGGCAGTTCTCTGCATTGCAATACTAGCAGGCGCGCGGTTCGCCTCAATCCGGGAGGGCGACTCCAAACAGCTTTTCCTTGAGCTGGTAGAGCCGGTCGCGCAACTCTGCCGCCTTCTCGAACTCGAGATTCTTGGCCGCGTCGAGCATTTCCTTTTCGATGCGCTTGAGCTCGCGCTCGAGGTCTCTCTCCGGCATCGCCTCGTACTTCGCGTGCGCCTGGGCGGCCTTGAGTTGTTTTCGCTCCTCGTCGATGTCGTAGACGCCGTCGATGATGTCCTTGATCCTCTTCTGGACGCCCTTCGGCGTGATGCCTAGGCGCTCATTGTATGCAAGTTGCCTGTTGCGGCGCCGCTCGGTCTCGCCGATCGCCCGCTTCATCGATTCGGTCATCGTGTCGGCGTACAGGATCGCCATGCCGTTGATGTGCCGCGAGGCGCGGCCGATGGTCTGGATCAGCGAGCGCTCGGCGCGCAGGAACCCTTCCTTGTCAGCGTCGAGTATGGCGACCAGCGACACCTCAGGGATGTCGAGTCCCTCGCGCAAAAGGTTGATGCCGACCAGCACGTCAAACTCGCCGAGCCGCAGGTCGCGGATAATCTCGACCCGCTCCACGGTTTCGATGTCCGAGTGCAGATAGCGGACCTTGACCCCGTGCTCGTTCAGGTAGTCGGTCAGATCCTCGGCCATGCGTTTGGTGAGCGTGGTGACCAGCACGCGCTCGCCACGCTCGACGCGGATGTTGATTTCCGACAGCAGGTCGTCTACCTGCGTCTGCGCCGGGCGCACTTCGAGCACGGGATCGACGAGCCCCGTCGGCCGGACCAACTGCTCGACCACCTGCCCCGCGTGGTTCTTCTCGTACTCGGCGGGCGTGGCGGAAACAAAAATCGTCTGCGGCAGGAGCTTCTCGAACTCGTCGAAGCGCAACGGCCGGTTGTCGAGTGCCGACGGCAGCCGGAAGCCATAGTTGACGAGGTTTTCCTTGCGCGCGCGGTCGCCACGGTACATTCCGCCGACCTGCGGGATCGTCACGTGCGACTCGTCGATGAAGGCGAGCGCGTTGCGCGGCAGGTAATCGACGAGCGTCGGGGGCGGCTCACCGGGCTGGCGGCCCGACAGATGGCGCGAGTAGTTCTCGATGCCCTTGCAGAATCCGATCTCGAGCATCATCTCGATGTCGAAGCGCGTGCGCTGCTCGATGCGCTGCGCCTCGATCAGCTTCATCTGCGAAACGAAGAATTCCTTCTGCTGCGCGAGCTCAACCTTGATCGCGTCGACCGCGTCCAGGACCTTGTGCCGGCCGGTAACGTAATGGCTCGACGGAAACACCGTGAAGCGCGCGAGCTTCTGCTTGATGTGTCCGGTAAGCGGGTCGAAGAGCTGCAACGACTCGACCTCGTCGTCGAAAAGCGAGACACGGATGGCGTTCTCCGCATGCTCCGCAGGAAAGATATCGATGACGTCGCCGTGCACGCGGAACGTCCCGCGCCGGAATTCGGTGTCGTTGCGCTGGTACTGCAGCTCGGCCAGGCGCTTGATCGCTTCACGCTGGGCGAGGTGATCGCCCTGCCGCAAGTGCAGGATCATGCTGTGGTACTCCGCGGGGTCGCCGATGCCGTAGATCGCCGATACCGTGGCGACGATCACGCAGTCGGGGCGCTCGAGAATGGCCTTGGTTGCCGAAAGCCGCATCTGCTCGATGTGCTCGTTGATCGACGAATCCTTTTCGATGTACAGGTCGCGCGAGGGCACGTACGCCTCGGGTTGATAGTAATCGTAGTAGGAGACGAAGTACTCGACCGCGTGGCTCGGCAGGAATTCGCGGAACTCGGAGTAGAGCTGCGCGGCGAGCGTCTTGTTCGGCGCGAGCACCAGAGCCGGCCGGCCGGTGCGGGCGATGACGTTGGCCATGGTGTACGTCTTGCCCGAACCGGTGACACCGAGCAAGGTCTGGAACGCGAGGCCGTCCTCGATGCCCTCGACGAGCTTGTCGATCGCTTCCGGCTGATCGCCCGCCGGAGGAAACGGCTGGTGCAGCTCGTAGGGGCTGTTGGGGAACGTGACAACCATGGTGCGCTCGGCAAGAACAATCGACCATTGTAGTCGAAGCGAGTTCCGCGGCGCACACCCTTGCGCATCGAACGGCCGGTGAGCGCGCAGCGCATGTTAAGATTCACCTACCGACTGCGCGCCGATCAGAACGATGAATGCACCCCTCGCCGCCCCGTTCCTGTCCGCCGTCGAGATGGCGCCGCGCGATCCGATACTCGGTGTCAGCGAGGCTTTCCACGCCGATCCAAATCCGAACAAGGTCAACCTCGGCGTCGGCGTCTACTACGACGACAATGGCAAGGTGCCGCTGCTCGAGTGCGTCCAGCGGGCGGAACACGCCATCACCGAGCGCGGCGCGCCGCACATCTATCTGCCGATCGACGGTATCGCCGCGTACGATCGCGCGGTCCAGAAGCTCCTCTTCGGCGCGGACAGCGAGATCCTGCGGGCCGGGCGCGCCATCACCGTGCAGGCGCTCGGTGGAACCGGCGCGCTGAAGATAGGCGCCGACTTCCTGCGTCGCTTCGCGCCGGCGGCGCAGGTCTGGATCAGCGATCCGTCGTGGGAAAATCACCGCGCACTGTTCGAAAACGCCGGCTTCAACGTCAACGTCTACCCGTACTACGACGCGACCACGCGTGGCCTCGACTTCGCCGGCATGATCGGCGCCCTCGACCGCGTGCCGCCCGGCGCGATCGTCGTCCTGCATGCGTGCTGCCACAATCCGACCGGCGTCGATCCGTCAGCCGACCAATGGGGACGTATTCTGGAAGTCGTCCGCTCGCGCGGACACGTTCCGTACCTCGACATCGCGTATCAGGGGTTCGGCGAGAGCATCGACGCCGACGGATCGGTTGTGCGCCGCTTCGCCGCCACGCCGGGTCCGCTGTTCGTCGCCAGCTCGTTCTCGAAATCGTTCTCGCTCTACGGCGAGCGCGTCGGCGCGCTGTCGATCGTCGCGGCGGACCGTGACGAGGCGGCACGCGTTCTCTCGCAGCTCAAGCGCGTGATCCGCGGCAATTACTCGAGCCCGCCGACGTTCGGCGGTCAGGTCGTGGCGACGATCCTCGATTCTCCCGAGCTGTGCTCGCTGTGGGAGCGCGAGCTCGGCGCTATGCGCGAGCGTATCCGGGCCATTCGCGGGGCGCTGGTCGATGGGCTGGCGCGACGTGCGCCCGACGCCGATTGCCAGTTCGTCCTCGAGCAACGCGGTATGTTCTCGTATTCCGGGCTCACCCGCGAGCAAATGGGCCGGCTGTGCAGCGAGCATGCGGTCTACGCGATCGATAGCGGACGCATCTGCATTGCCGCGCTCAATGCGCGCAATCTCGACTACGTGGTCGAGGCGATCGCTGCCGTGATCGCGTGACGCGCCGACAGTGCAGTAGGCGCGCGTTGGTTTGACAGTGATTAGACGCCGGCTATAATTAATACCTGCCGACCGCGGGAATAGCTCAGTTGGTAGAGCGCAACCTTGCCAAGGTTGAGGTCGCGAGTTCGAGACTCGTTTCCCGCTCCAGTTTTATTTGAGGGAGAGCGCCCGCTCTCCCTTTTGCGCCTATAGTGGCGCAGTGGCTCCCGGCCGCAGCGCGGTCCGGGTTGTCCGATGTAGGTCCCCAAGGCGGGGTGGCAGAGTGGTCATGCAGCGGCCTGCAAAGCCGTCTACGCCGGTTCGATTCCGACCTCCGCCTCCATTGA
>JALYSM010000162.1 GCA_030854785.1 Pseudomonadota bacterium | reverse complement strand
CTCCCCAAGTCTGACGATTCTCAACGAAACGACGCTGGACGCGCGCAAGGGCGAGATCTCGCTGCTGATCGGACCGAATGGCGCGGGCAAATCGACCGTGTTGAAGACGCTGTTCGGCATGCTGGTGCCGCGCACCGGCGAAGTTCGCTTCGAAGGCAAGCGCGTCAACGGCAAGTCGCAGCGCGAACTGCTGCGCGAAGGGATCGCGTTCGTGCCGCAGGGGCGCAATCTGTTCGGCTCGCTGTCGGTGCGGCACAACCTCGAGCTCGGAGGCATCACGCTGCCTCGCGGCGAGCTCTCCGGCCGCATCGACGAGGTGCTGACGCGCTTCCCGCGCATCAAGGAACGCATCGACAACCAGGCCTCGACGATGTCGGGCGGCGAGCAGAAGCAGCTCGAAGTCGGGCGTGCGCTGCTACTGCACCCGCGCGTGCTGCTGATCGACGAGCCCTCGATCGGATTGTCGCCGAAGCTAGTCCAGGAGGTGATGAACCTGCTGCGCGGGCTCGCGGACCAAGGCGTCACGGTGCTGATGGTCGAGCAGAACGTGCGCACCGCGCTCAAGTATGCGAATCGCGCTCTGGTCCTCGAGATGGGACGTCTCGCGCTCGACCGGCCGGCGTCCGAGCTGCTCAACGACCCGGATCTCAACCGGCTGTTTCTCGGCGGGCACGTCAAGACCGCGGCGTGACGCATGGGACCGCGCTCCCTCTCGCTTGGAGCGCTCACGGTCCTCGAGCTTGCGCCCGCCGACATGGTGAGTTGCGCGGCCGCGGCAGGTTACGCCTACGTCGGCCTTCGTATCCTGCCAGCGACGACGGCCGAGGTGGCGTGGCCGATCGTCGGCGACACGCCGATGGTTCGCGACATCGAGCGGCGTCTTGCCGATACGGGCGTGCGCCTCCTCGACATCGAGATCTTCCGGCTGCTGCCCGAGACCGACGTGCGGACGTTCGTCCCGGCGCTCGAAACCGGCGCGCGGCTGGGCGCAACCCAAGTGCTCGTCGCCGGGAACGACCCCGATCCGGCACGCCTCGCCGACCGCTTCGGCGCATTGTGCGATCTCGGCGCGCCGCTCAATCTGACCCTTAACATCGAGCCGATGCCCTGGACCGAGGTAAAGAACGTCGCGCAGGCGCTGCGGCTCGTCGCGGCGGCAGGACGCCGGAACGCGGGCGTGCTGATCGATCCGATCCATTTCGATCGCGGCGGAAACGTGCCGGCGGACATCGCGGCGATCCCGCGCCAGCGATTGTTCTATATGCAAATCTGTGACGCGCCGGCAGAGCGACCTCGCGACACCGAGACGCTTATTCACCAGGCCCGCAACGAGCGCTTGATGCCCGGCGACGGTGAGCTCGATCTCTACGGCATCGTCAGCGCGTTGCCGCGCGACATTCCGATCGCGGTCGAAGTCCCGATGCGCACGCTCGCGCAATCCGTCGGCGCGATCGAGCGCGCCACGCGCATCCGCATCAAGACCGAGGCCTTGCTCGCGGCCCTGTAGCCCGGGGTGAGCAGAGCGAACCCCGGGGCCGTCGCATCGACACGGACGACCATGCCCCGGGCATCGCGCCTATCGCGCTCAGCTCGGGCTACCGCGCTTGCGCCTGCGCAGCCATGCGCGCCGGCGCGTTGAGCGCGCCGTACGCGTCATAGCTCCCCACGCGCTGCACGATCTCGAAGAAGAAGCGGTCGGCGAAGCTCTCGCTGTAGATGTGAAAGTATTCGCCGTCCGCCGACCGGTCGTACAGGATTCCTGAGTCACGCAGGCGCCCGACGAGGCGTTCGTCGAGCTCGAACCGGGTCGGCAGGTCGTCGTAATAATTGCGCGAGATCGGCACGAAACGCACGCCGCTCGCGCGAAGCTTCGCCACCGTGGCGAGGATGTCGGCGCAGGAAAATGCGATGTGATGCACGCTCGCCCCGCCAAGCGTCGATATCGTGCGCGCCGTCTGCGTGCTGCGACTGGGCGAGACGTTGAGCACGACGCGAAGCTTGCGGTTGTCGGTCGCGATGCCGCAGCTGCGGATGAGCCCGTAGGGATCGGACAATTCGAGGCTGTCGCCGGGCTGCATGCCGAGCACCGCGCGGTAGAACAGGATCCAGGTATCGAGCTGATCGACGGGCAGGCCCATCGCCACGTGATCGATTGCGCGAAGGCCGCCGTCGATTCCTGGCGCGGGATCCTCCAGCGCGAAATCGATTTCGTAGAGGCTCTTCTGCCCCGGCGCCGTCGAGACGAAATAGATCAGGCTGCCGTCGGGCGCGCGGATCGCGGGAATTCTGAGCTCGTGCGGACCGATTTTGCCGTCGAATCGCGGGCAGTGGAGCGCGGTCGCGCGGTTGAGTGCGCGTATGCCGTCGTCGGTGCGCAGGCTGAGCGCGCAGATCGACGGCCCGCGCTCGGCGAAATACGCGCGGGCGAATGAATCCGGTTCCGCGTTGAGCACGAGGTGGATGTCGCCCTGCTGATAGAGCGTCACGTTCTTCGAGCGGTGGCGGCCCGCGCGCCGGAAACCCAACGCCTCCAGGAGTTGGGCCAGCACCGCCGCGGCGCTGTCATCGACCGCGAATTCGAGGAAGGCGACGCCGTCGATCTCCGGCGCCGCAGGCGGGTCGAAAAGCTCGACGCGCTGCAGGACCCGGGCGCGCTTCGCGGCGCGCGCGCTGCCGGCCACGGCGGCGCCCTCGAATCGCGCGCGCGCTTGCGCTTCGAGGTAGAGCAGCGACTGCATCGCGTCGACCGCGGTGCGCCGGTTCGGCGCCTCACGGAACACGTCGTTGAAAATCTCGAGCGACAGCGGACCGCTGTAGCCGGCGATCAGCACCTGCTCGAGGAAGCTCGTCAGATCGAGCTGGCCCTGACCGGGAAAGCAGCGGTAGTGCCGGCTCCATTGCAGAACGTCCATCGCGAGGCGCGGCGCATCTGCGAGCTGGACGAAGAAAATCTTGTCGCTCGGGATGTCGGCGATTCCCGCGGGATCGTCGCCGAGCGACAGGATGTGGAAGCTGTCGACGATGAGCCCGAGGTGCGGGTGGTCCGCTTGGCGCACGATCGCCCACGCGTCGGCGTAGTGGCGCACGTGCTTGCCCCACGCCAGCGCTTCGTAGCCGATCCGCAGATTGCGTGCCGCTGCGCGCTCGGCGAGCACGTTCAGTTGCGCCGCGGTGCGCGCGCGGTCTCCGGATACGGCCGTCGCGACGTTGGAGCACACCAGCAGCATCGGTGCGCCGAGCGCCTCCATCACGTCGAACTTGCGCTCGGCGCGGTCGAGATTGCGCTCGAGCATGGCGTCGGGAACGCCTTCGAAGTCGCGGAACGGCTGATACAGGTCGATGCCGAGCCCGAGGTCCGCGGCCATTGCGGAGAGATCGCGCGGCGAACCGTTGAAGTAGATGAGGTCGTTCTCGAAGATCTCGACGGCATCAAAACGCGCGGCGGCGATGGCTTCGAGCTTGTCGCCCAGCGTACCGCTGAGACAGACGGTGGCTATGGACTTGCGCACGTTTCCCTCCACAATGAGGCACCTGCGATCATGCTTCGGCACGGATCAACCGACAAGTCGGAAAGCGTCCCTGGCCGCGGCCGGTCTTCGAAGTGACACAACGACTATCGCTCATTTGTGCGATTATCGCTCGGACGAGTAATGCCGGACTTGGTGTGGAAAACAGGATGCCTGCCATGGCCAGATTGGAAATCGCAATCGCAGGCGCCGGTGCGATCGGGCGCACGCATATCGCGCTCATTCAGGCGAGCGACGCGTGCCGGCTCGCGGGAATCGTCGATCCTGCCGCCGGTGCGGCAGAGATCGCGCGCGCGGCGGGCGTGCCGCGCTACGAGACGCTGAAGGCGATGTTCGCGGCAAAGCGTCCCGACGGCGTCATCGTTGCGACGCCGAATCAGCTTCACGTCCAGAACGGACTCGACTGCATCGAGGCAGGCGTGCCGGCACTGATCGAAAAGCCGGTGGCCGATTCGGTCGGCGAAGGCATCCGACTGCGCGACGCCGGAGAGCGCGCTGGCGCCAGGATTCTCGTGGGGCACCATCGCGTGCACAGCCCGCTGCTGGCCGCGGCATGCGCGATCGTGCATCAAGGTACACTGGGGCGGCTCGTCGCCGTGACAGGCAGTGCCATGTTCTACAAGCCCGACGGCTATTTTGACGAGGCGCCGTGGCGGCGCCAGCCCGGCGGAGGGCCGATTTTGATCAACATGATCCACGAAATCGGCAACCTGCGCGCGCTATGCGGCGAGATCGTCGCGGTACAGGCGTTTGCGTCGAACGCGACGCGCAACTTCCCGGTCGAGGACACTGTTGCGATCAACCTGCGCTTCGCGAACGGGGCGCTGGGCACGTTCATGCTTTCGGATACCGCAGCCTCGGCGCGGAGCTGGGAGCAAACCTCGCAAGAGAACAAAAGCTATGCGACATATCCCGACGAGGACTGCTACGTGATCGTCGGCACTGACGGCTCGCTCGCCGTGCCAACGATGCGGCTCAAGACCTACGCCAGGAAGGAAGACCGGTCGTGGTGGAAGCCGTTTCGGACCGATGTCGCCCCGATCGACCGCGCGGATCCACTGGAGCGCCAGCTCGCGCACTTCTGCGCGGTGATTCGCGGTGAGGCCGAGCCCCGGGTGACAGTCCGCGACGGGCTCGCTAACCTACGGGTCACGGAGGCGATTGCCGAGGCAGCGCGAAGCGGGAATATCGTCACGTTGGATTGAGAGGCTCTACGACACCATGAAAACAGCACTCGTACTCAACGGCCCCAACCTCAATCTCCTCGGCACGCGCGAACCGGCAATCTACGGTGCGGATACGCTGGCCGACGTCGAGAAAATCTGTCGCGACGAAGGCGCGCGGCTCGGGCTCGCAGTCGAGTGCCGGCAATCCAATCACGAAGGCCAGCTCATCGACTGGATCCACGAGGCCGGCCGCGAGTGCGCGGCGGGGCGGATGATCGGCGTCGTGTTCAACGCCGGTGCCTACACGCACACGTCGGTAGCGTTGCACGACGCGATCAAGGGGGCGAACGTGCCGCTGATCGAGCTGCACATTTCGAACGTGCATGCCCGCGAGCCGTTCCGCCACCATTCGTGGCTGTCGCCCGCAGCGAAGGGCATCATCGTCGGTTTCGGTGTTCAGGGATACGCTCTGGCGATTGCGGGCCTCAAATCGCTCGCGGAGAAGGGGCAGAAAGTGTAGTAACGGCCGCGACGATGACCGATCTCTACGCCGTGATCGGCAACCCGGTCGCGCAGACCAAGTCGCCGCGCATCCACACTGAATTCGCGCGGCAGCTCAAACAGGATCTCCGTTACGAAGCGATCCTCGCGCCGCGCGACGGCTTCGCTGCGGCCGTAGCTGCGTTTCGTGCCGCCGGCGGCAGAGGCCTGAACGTGACCGGGCCGTTCAAGCTTGAGGCTTTCGCGCTCGCGACCGAACGCACCGAGCGCGCGGAGCAGGCGGGTGCGGTCAACACGCTCAAGTTCGACTGTGCAGCTATCCTCGGCGACAACACCGACGGCGCCGGGCTCGTCTGCGACATTCAGGAGAGGCTGCGCTACGCGATCCGCGGCAGGCGCGTGCTGGTCATGGGCGCCGGGGGCGCGGCGCGTGGCGTCCTGCTGCCGCTGTTGAAACAGGCGCCGGCATCGATCGCCATTGCCAATCGCACCGTCGCCAAAGCGCAGGCTCTGGAGCGGCAGTTCACGCCGTTCGGGAAGGTCGACGGCGGCGATTATGCGCGTCTCGACGGCCGGCAATTCGACCTCGTGATCAACGCGACCTCGGCGAGTCTCGCCGGCGAGTTGCCGCCGCTACCGCCGGGCGTGTTCGCGTCCGGTGCGCTGGCGTACGACATGGTGTACGGCAGCGAGCTCACGCGCTTTCTCGCCTACGCGCGCGATAATGGCGCGGCGCAGGTTGCCGACGGTCTGGGGATGCTGCTCGCGCAGGCGGCCGAATCGTTCTTGCTCTGGCGCGGCGTGTGGCCCGACACCGGCCCGCTGTTCGAGATGTTGCGCAGCGGTTAGCGTAATTGCACACTACGTACCTCGCCGGCCGTCGCGTGCGGCCGGTTCACACTTAAGTCCCCGGCAGCGCAGACCAGAATGGGGACCCGCAACGAGGAGGAATCCGCATGTCCGCGCACAAGTCCCGCACCAGCGATCTTTCGCCGTCGTCGCCGACGTCAACTTCCCGCCGCAACGCGCTCAAAAAGACCGCAGCGATGGGCGTCGCCGCGGCCGCCGGATCGCTCGGCTTCCCGGCGATCGTCCGGGCGCAGGCCGACACGATAAAAATCGGCCATCTCACGCCGCGCACCGGCTTTCTCGGCCAGCTCGGGCAATACGGCCTGCGCGGGACGACGCTCGCGATCGACGAGATCAATGCGTCGGGCGGCGTGCTCGGGCGCAAGGTCGATCTCCTCGCCGAGGACAGCGTCAATCCGGCGACTGCGGTCACCAAGGCGCAGAAGCTGATCGAGCGGGACAAGGTCGCGTGCGTTCTGGGCGAGATCAGCAGCGCGTCCGCGCTGGCGATCGGCGAGGTGGCGGGCAAGGCCAAGATCGTCTACATCAACACCGGCGCGAACTCCGATGCCCTGCGCGGCTCGAACTGCAACCGCTACATGTTCCACGTCGAAGGCTGCAATACGATGTACACCAAGACGATCGGGACCTGGCAGAAGCAGCAGAACCTGATCAAGGGCGCGAAGTGGTATTTCCTGACCGCCGATTACGCGTTCGGGCACGATCTCTACAAGGTATCGTCGCGCTTCCTGCAGGAAAATGGCGGAATCATCCTCGGCAACGACCTGGTGCCGACCAATTCGCCGGATTACAGCGCCTACATCCTGAAGATCCGCAACGCCAAGCCGGACTTCGTCTACATCTGCCTGGCCGGCGTCGATCAGACGACGTTTCTCAAGCAGTACAAGGAATACGGTCTGTCGTTTGCGCTGGCCGGTGGCGTGATGGACACCATTCCCTTCTGGGCCGCCGGCATCGACGCGCTGTCCGGCCACTGGCAGAGCCTGTGGTACCACACCTTGACCGTGCCGCAGGCGGCCGCGTTTACCAAGAAGTTCGTCGACCAGTTCGGCTATCCGCCCGACAACCAGGCCTGGGGTGATTACGTCGCCGCGAAGATTCTCACGCAGGCAATCGCCGAAGCCAAGAGCACCGACAGCTTGAAGCTCGTCGAATACTTCGAGAAGGGCCCGTCGTTCGACATCCTGAAGGCGCGCAAGGGCAGCTTCCGCAAGTGGGACCACCAGCTGCTGCAGGAGATGTACGTGGTGAAGGTCAAGGACAAGGCGAAGATGAAAGACAAATGGGACATCTTCGATATCGTCCAGCCGGTGCCTGGCGCGAATGAAGATCTCGAGTTGATCCAGCCGACACAGGCCGAGAATCCCTGCCGCATGGCGTAGCGGCGTTGCACTCGTCGTTCACGAACGATCGCGGTTGACCGACGCCCGGAGTCTTTGCAGCGCTGGACGCAGTCGTGTAGCCCGGGATGACCCCGGACTTGATCCGGGGAATCCCGGGAACCACAGCGCGATCAACGCTGCTGCCCCGGGTTTCGCGCTGCGCGCTCAACCCAGGCTACGCCCGTGACAGCAACCACACCGTCATGATCGCCATCGTCATCGAACAGATCATCAACGGCCTGCTCGTCGGCTCGTATTACATCGTGCTGGCGCTCGGGCTGTCGATGATCTTCAGCCTGGGCGGAGTGGTCAATCTCGCGCACGGTGCGTTCTACGCCGTCGGCGCGTATTTCGCCTACGAAATCCAGAAATTCGCCGGCTTCGGCGGCGCGGTCGTGCTCTCGCCGATCTGCGTCGCGCTCCTCGGCGTCGCCATCGAGCGCGCTTTCCTGCAGCGCCTCTACCGCGAGGACCCGATGCTGGGTCTCCTGTTCACCTTCGGCCTCGCACTGACGATCGAGCAGAGCCTGCGGCTCATCTGGGGCACGACCGGCCTTCCGTTCTCCATCCCCGACGGCTTGCGCGGGACGCTGCTCGCCGGTGATTTCATTTATTCGTATTACCGGCTTACCGTGCTCGGCGTATCCGCCGCCGCGGTGATCGGCTGCTGGCTGCTGCTCAACAAGACCGCGTTCGGGATGATCGTTCGCGCCGGCACGCGCGATCCGGAAATGGTGCGCGCGCTCGGTATCAGCCTGCGGCCGGCGCTGGCGGCGGTATTCGCGTTGGGCGTCGGCCTGGCCGGGCTCGCCGGCGTGATGTCGGGGCCGCTCGCCGGTGTGCAGCCGGCGATGGGCACCGAAATCCTGACGCCGACGTTTGTTGTCGTCGTCATCGGTGGGCTGGGCAGTTTCTGGGGTGTCGTCGCGGCCGGCCTGCTGGTTGGTGTCGTTCGCGGCATCACCGTCCTGTTCTATCCGCCCGCGGCCGAGGCGTCGATGTACATCCTGATGATTCTGGTATTGCTCTTCCGGCCGCGCGGCCTGATGGGCGAGCGCTTCGAGAAGTTCGAGTGATCGGAGCGCGACCGCTGGCAATCCTCGCACTGGCGCTCGTCGGCCTGCCATTCGTCATGCGCGCCGTCGGCATGACCGAAAGCCTCGGCACCGAGATCGCGCTCTTCGCGCTGGTGGGCCTGGGCTTCAATCTGCTGCTCGGATATACAGGTCTGCTGTCGTTCGGCCACGGCCTGTTCTTCGGCTTCGCCGCGTATGCGGCGGCACTATCGCAGCGGCACTGGTTCCACGACAGCCTCATATGGCCGGTCGTGTTCGCCGTGGTGGCGACCGCGCTGCTCGGCCTTATCGTCGGGTTTTTTGCGCTGCGAAGGCGCGGTGTCTATTTTTCGTTGCTAACGCTGGCGTTCACCGCGCTCGCGTTCTTTTTCGCGTTTCGCTGGACCGAATTCACCGGCGGCGAGTCGGGACTGCGCGGCGTCGCGCGCCCGCTGCTGGGACCGATCGACTTGAACGACCAAGCCGTCTTCTACGTCGTCGCGGCGAGCGTCGTTTTCGCGGCTGCATGGGTGCTGCTGCGGATCGTGCGCTCGCCGTTCGGCAGCGTGCTCGTGGCGATCCGCGAGAACGAGCAGCGTGCGCTGTTCGCGGGTTACCCGGTACGGCACTACAAGCTCGTCGCCTTCGTGATCTCCGCGACGCTCGTCGGCGTGGCCGGCAGCCTGTTCGCATTCCTGAAATCGATCGTGTCTGCCGACACGGTGCACGTTTCGTTTTCCGGCGAAATCGTCGCGATGACGATCATCGGCGGCACGCGCAACTTCCTCGGCCCGGCGCTGGGGGCGCTGTTCTACATCCTGTTTCGGGAGTTGCTGTCGAGCCACACCGACGCGTGGATGTTCTGGCTCGGGCTCCTGTTCATGGCGTTCATCCTGTATTCGCCGGCGGGCCTGATCGGACTGGGAACGCGGCTGTGGACGCAATACCGGCAGCTTTCCGGCAGGCTCGACACCGAGGCCGCCGCGATGGCGGGCCGGCGTCTGGTGGAGCCTGGACAAGCCGTGCCGGCGTTTCTTTGCCGGCCGGGCGCTGGCGATACGGTGGTGCTCGAGTGCGGGGACGTCAGCAAGCGCTTCGGCGAATTCGCCGCCGTGGATCGGGCGAGCCTGCGCCTGGAGGACCGCTGCCTGCATGCCCTGATCGGACCGAACGGCGCCGGCAAGACGACGCTGTTCAACGTGATCTCGGGCTTGTATCCGGCGGACGGCGGGACGATTGCATTGCGCGGCCAGCGCATCGACGCCTTGTCCGCCGATCGCGTCGCGCGATTAGGGCTCGCACGCTCGTTTCAGATCACGAACCTCTTCCCGGCGCTGCCGGTCGCCGAGAATCTGCGCCTCGCCTGCCAGGCGCGCGATCCGGCGCGCTTTGCATGGTGGCGACCCGTGTCGGCGCTGGCACAAGTCCGCGCCGAGACCGCCGCGCTGATCCGCTTCCTGGGGCTCGAGGGCCTGGAGCAGGTGCCGGTGTCGAGCCTTTCCTATGGCGGCCAGCGGCTCCTCGAGATCGGCGTTCCCCTGGCGGCGCGACCGCGCGTCCTGCTGCTCGACGAGCCTCTGGCCGGGCTGGCCGCGGCCGAGCGCGAACGCATCGCGGGGCTGATCCGAAGCCTCGTGCCGCAGATGGCGATCCTTCTGGTCGAGCACGACATGGACCGCGTGTTCCAGCTGGCTGATCGAATCACGGCGATGAGCGAGGGCCGCGTGATCGCCGAAGGCCCTCCAGCCGACGTGCGCGCAAACGCCGAGCTACAGCGGGTGTACCTCGGCGACGGCGCAGTCCGGGCGGCGGCAGCAAGAGTCGAGCGCACCGGCATCGCGGCGGCACCGATTATCGAGGTCGAGGCGATCAACACGTTCTACGGCAAGAGCCATGTATTGCATGATGTCTCGTTTCGCGTCCGCGAGAACGAAGTCGTCGCGCTCCTCGGTCGCAACGGCGCCGGCAAGACCTCGACCTTCAAAAGCATCATGGGTCTCGTCCCGCCGGCCAGCGGGCGCGTGCTGCTTGGTGCCGCGCGCATCGACGGCAAGCCCCCCGAGCGCATCGCCCGCCTCGGTGTCGGCCTCGTGCCGCAGGGACGGCGACTGTTCTCCGGTCTGACCGTGGCGGAGAACCTCGCGCTCGGCGCCTTGCGCCGCGACGCGGGCGGGGGCGGTGTACACTGGACTCTGGTGCGCGTATTCGAAATCTTTCCGCGCCTGCGCGACCGGATGCAGGTCAAGGCGGATCGCCTTTCCGGCGGCGAGCAGCAGATGGTCGCGATTGCGCGCGCGCTCTCCGGTAGCGTGCGGGTCCTGCTTCTCGACGAACCCTTCGAGGGACTCTCGCCGACAATGGTCGACGAAGTGTTTGCCGCGATCGAGCAGCTGCGGCGCCAGATCTCGATCGTGATCATCGAACACCATCTCGATCTCGTCCTCGCGCTTGCCGACCGTGCCGTCGTGCTCGATCGTGGGCACGTTTCCCACGAGGGACCGTCGCAACCGTTGCTCAACGATCTCGACTTTCGGAAAAAGGTGCTCTGGATATGAACAGTTCCGCCCGAGGATTGCGGGTGCTCGTCACCGCTGGCGCCGCCGGCATCGGCAAGGCGTTTGCGGAAACCTTCGCCGATGCCGGCGCCAGAGTTTTCATCTGCGACGTGGACCAGGCCGCGCTCGACGCTTTTCGCGCAGCGCGGCGGGACATCGGTAGCGGTTTCGCCGACGTTGCCGATCCGCAACATGTCGATGGGTTGTTCGACGTGGCGACGGTGTTCCTGGGTGGGCTCGACGTGCTGATCAACAACGCGGGCATCGCCGGGCCGACGGCGCCCGTCGAGGACATCGAGATCGCCGACTGGGATCGCACCATCGCCGTCGATCTGAACGGTATGTTCTATTGCACCCGCCGTGCGGTGCCCCTGCTCAAGGCGGCGGGTGGCGGCAGCATCATCAACCTGTCGTCGGTTGCCGGGCGTCTCGGTTACCCGCTGCGTACGCCGTATGCCGCGGCCAAATGGGCCGTCGTCGGGTTCACCAAGAGCCTGGCGATGGAGCTGGGCCCGGCAAACATCCGCGTGAACGCGATCCAGCCCGGCATCGTCGAAGGCGAGCGCATCGAGCGCGTCATCTCCGCCAAGGCCAAGGCGCTCGGCGTCGGCTTCGACGATTACAAGCGCCAGCTGCTGTCCAAGGTGTCGCTGCGGCGTACGGTCAGCCCCGCGGACATTGCGAACATGGCGCTCTTTCTTGCGACCGATGCGGGCCGCAATATTTCGGGACAGGCGTTGTCGGTGTGCGGCAACGTCGAGTCGCTCGTTTGATGGATTCGAACAAGGCGAAAATCGCGATAGTCGGCGCCGGGCTGATCGGGCGCGCGTGGTCGATTGTGTTCGCGCGGGCCGGGCACGCTGTAGCGGTATACGATGCCGACGCCGATGCGCTGCGCAAGAGCCTCGCCTTGCTCGAAGGCGCGCTCGCTGACCTTAGCGCTGCGGGCCTGCTCGACGAAGAGGCCGCGGTGACGCGCGCGCGCATCGCCCCCGCAGCCACGCTGGCCGAAGCCGTCAGCGGCGCGGCTTATGTACAGGAGAATGTCGCCGAGAAATTGAGCCTGAAGCAGGCGCTGTTCGCCGAGCTCGACCGGCTGGCGGCGCCCGACGCGATTCTCGCCAGCTCGACTTCGACGATCCCGGCATCGCAGTGGAGCGAAAAGCTCGCGGGTCGTCCGCGCTGTCTCGTCGCGCACCCGATCAATCCGCCGCATCTGGTTCCGTTGGTCGAGCTGTCGCCCGCACCGTGGACCGCGCCCGAGGTCGTCGCCCGCGCCCGAGCGTTGCACGAGGCAGCCGGGCAGGTGCCGATCGTCGTGAACAGGGAGATTCAGGGCTTCATCCTGAATCGCCTGCAAGGGGCGCTTCTGGCCGAGGCGTTCCGGCTGTACGCCGACGGTTACGCATCGGCCGACGATATCGACAAGACGGTGCGCGACGGCCTGGGACTGCGCTGGTCGTTCATGGGCCCGTTCGAGACGATCGACCTCAACGCGCCGGGCGGTGTGGTCGATTACTGCGAGCGCTACGGCGAGCTCTACTACGAAATGGCGCAGACGCAGTTGCCACGACGATGGGACGAGGCGCTCGTCCGTCGCATCGAGCGCGAGCGTCGGCAACGGCTGCCCGACTCCGAGCTCGACGCCCGCTCGGCGTGGCGCGACCGGCGTCTGATGCAGCTCATCGCGCACCGGCGCCGCGCCGCCGAGCAAGACTGATCACGCGAGGAGACCACCATGGCGGCACCACGCGACAAAGTCATCATCACCTGCGCGGTCACCGGCGCGATCCATACGCCGACGATGACGCCTTATCTGCCGATCACGCCGGCCGAGATCGCCGACGGGCGATCGGCGCGTGGAAGGCCGGCGCGGCGATCATTCACCTGCACGCACGCGACCCGAAGGACGGACGGCCGACGCCTGATCCCAAGGTGTTCATGCAGTTCCTGCCGGCGATCAAGGCCCAAACCGACGCGGTGATCAACATCACCACCGGCGGCGGCCACAACATGACGGTGCAGCAGCGGCTGGAGGCGCCGCTGGCGGCCAAGCCGGAGATGTGCTCGCTCAACATGGGCTCGATGAACTTCGGTCTGTTCCAGCTCGTACCGAAGTACAAGCAGTGGAAGTTCGAGTGGGAACCGCAATATCTCGAGAACACGCGCGACTTCATCTTCCGCAACACCTACAAGGACATCGAGTTTTCACTCAAGCACCTGGGCGAGGAGTGCGGCACCAAGTTCGAGTTCGAGTGCTACGACGTCGGCCATCTTTACAACCTCGCGCACTTCGTCGACCGCGGGCTCGTGAAGCCACCGATGCTGATCCAGACCATTTACGGGATCTTCGGCGGGATCGGTCCCGAGGCCGAGAATCTGCTGCACATGCGGCGCATCGCCGATCATCTTTTCGGCGACCAATTCCACTGGTCGATCCTCGGCGCCGGGCGGCACCAGATGGGATTGATCACCATGGGCGCGATCATGGGCGGGCATTGCCGCGTCGGCCTCGAGGACAGCATCTATCTCAAGAAGGGCCAGCTGGCGAAGAGCAACGCGGAGCAGGTGACCAAGATCCGCACGATCCTGAACGAGCTCTCGCTCGAAATCGCCACACCCGACGAGGCGCGGAAGATGCTCGCGTGCAAAGGCAAGGACAACGTCGCCTTCTGAGTTCGGCAGGCGGCGCCTTAGCGGCGAATGCCTGTCCGGCGCCCGGGAGCCGCAAACGCCGGCCTGCGGGTGTGCCCGGCGCAGCTGCGGTCGCGAACTCAACGTCTCCCTTGCCGCGCCACCCGCGACGGCCGGCGCGGCCCACGGGCACCCGCCAAGCATTCGCCGCTTGCCGCGATGCGCGGTGAGCCGCGGTGACACGGGCTCGTTGTGGCGCTGTCGTCGCATGCGGGTGGCTCGTGTGCGGCCACTCGTGGGTTGAGTGGCCGCCGCGAGCCGGGAACCCGCACGACGACGTGCTTTGCGCCACTACGAGCCCAGTCATAGCGGCTCACCGTGCTCGACCGCCTTGCTGTCGCCGGCGCCTTCTCGGAATTCTGTGGCGAACGCTCAGTTCGAGTTGATCTTCACCCGCAACACGCGCTGGTCGTACTCCGCCTCGGTCTGCTTCGTGATCTCCTTGCCGTCCGCAGCGAAGACCCGTCCCCCGCTGCGGCGACAGGCTTCGCGTTCGTATTGGCAGGGCCCCATTAAGCCGAAGTTTGAGCCGCGGTGCGAACTATGCTGCTGAATGATCGTGATTTTTGTGCACTGGATGGTTTGGTTACTGGGAACGAGCGGGGTCGATGTTGAGTAGCGTGAACGCTTTGGCTTGTAGCGGGGTGGGTCGCGTGGTGAGGATGATCTTAGCCTTGGGATTGACGGGCGTTGAGGTGATGTTGTAGGTCAGGGTAGCGAGATCTTGCAGCAGGGTGCGCAAGCTATGTACCGGCAGTTCGTCCCCGGTGTGATGGTGTGCGGCTTTGGCCTTGGCCTTGGCTGAGCGCGGAGTAGCGGCCACGGGATTGGTGTTGTTTTGCCGCTGCGTTTCCAGATCCTCATCGTCGTAGAGCATAGGCTTGAGTGCTTGCCGCAGATGCCATTCGAGGTAGTAGGCGAGCAGGCAAAGGAAGACGTGGGCACGCACCCGTGCTTCGCTAAAGTGGTAGATCGGGCGCACGTGCAGATCGACCGTTTTCATGGCACGCAAGGCTCGTTCGACCTGGGCGAGACTCTTGTAGCTCGCCACCGTCTGCACATCAGACAACAGCGTCTTGTCGACGTTGGTACGCAGCACATAGAGTCCGTCGAGGGCAGCTTCAGCGTCGATCGGCGACTGCTTGCGCACATAGGTGAAACTGGTTTCGGTGATGGTCAGCGTGAAATGCTTGGCCATGCGGTAGAAGGATAGGAAATCCAACGGCACGACGCGTCATCGCCGGAGGCGTAGCACGTCTTGGCTTGCCCGGACGGATGGGAAGCGGGGAGGGGTCACGGGTCGTCGCGAGGCCCCGGTCGCCGCGGATGCGGATGTTTCGCGAGCGTCAACGAGCGCGCGTCGCGTGCCCAGCGGCGGTCGGAATGCGCCTACCCGGCGTCGCGCGTGGCGGGCGGTCGACGATTGGGGTTACCAAGCGATGCGCTGATCGAACTCGTACTCCGGTGCTGGCTGGGCCTGGTCGATCTCGCGCGGCCCGGCATCCGGCATATCCCACAGCGGCGGGCCGCGGGCCGGGGCGACCGTGGGTGCGCTGCTTGGCTCGCCGAGGTGGGCAAGGATGTCGCGCACGGTGGTCGGGTCGGTGATGAAGGCGATGATTCGCATTTCCC
>JALYSM010000008.1 GCA_030854785.1 Pseudomonadota bacterium | reverse complement strand
GGACGGAATGGTGTGTGCCGGTCGAGATCGTACGCGAGCGCCTGCGCAAGATTCTCCTCGACGGCAGCGGGCAGCACGAGTTCCTTGCGCAGTACGCGCTGCGCGCTGAGCGCGACGACCACTCTCGGCGCCACGATACCGCCCGAGGCATGCGCCGCCAGCCGTGCGACCGCAGCGCGGCCGGCGGCTATCACCGCCGTGGCCTCGCCCGTAAGCGCAACTTGCTCCGCGATTGCGAGTCGCGCCGCGCCATTCGTGAATTCCGGGCGCCAGAATACCGCCGTGCCGTTCGCAAGCTCGATCACGGGGCGCGCGAAACGGCGCTGGATGAGCGCGCGCGACGGCGCCGGCAACAACGGCGCGAGCTCGCCTATCCACCAGCGCCAGAAGCGCTGCAGGCCGGTGCGGTCTGCAGCATCGCGGACGCGCTGGCGCCAGTTTGTCGTTGCGGGTTGCATTTCCCTTCCCAGATAGCTCCCGGCCGTGCGTCCTTCGACACGGCCGACAGGCGCGGGTTCGCCCGGCACGCGGTTTTACGTCAACATCAAACCCATCGCAAGTGGTTGTTTGCGTTCCCGCGATGACCAACAGACGTCGTCGTTTGGCGACAACCGTAAGTCACGAGGCGTTCATTGCGCGGCTTGTTCTGCGAACAGACGCCGATCGCCCTCCAGCCACGCCAGCACCGTCACTGGATGCAACACGTCCCCTCCGGCACGAATCACCGCCTCCCGGACGTAGGTCGCTGCGTCGGGCATCGTCACTTCGGCGCGAATTCGCCACAGATTGACTGAAGCCGCACCGATGCCCGCCACGGGAAACAACGGCAGCGGCTGCCGCGCCGCCAGCGCGTCCTTGCGCTGCGCGACATACGCATCGACGACCTCCTCCGTCGCACCGGGAATCGCCAGCAGAACGGTGCGCGAAGCGAACGCGGGATTGACGCCGGGCGACTTGCTGAAAACGGTCAGGCTGTCGGCAACCGCGGCGTACAGCGCAGGCGTCATGCCGAGCACCCGCTGCAGGTCGGCGACGTTCTCGAACGGCGCATTCGCGGGTTTGTAGGTCAGTCCCGCGGCCTGGTAGTCGGATGCTTCTGCGCCGTACGGACGCCTGAGGTCATCGGCATCCTTCCAATCGCCGATCGCATCGACGATTCGCGCCACCGCGTCAGCGTCCAGGCCCGCCGCTGTCTGAAACAGGTTTTTCAGCAGCGGATCCGATGCCGCGTTGAGATCGATTTTACCAGATTCGTCGATCGCGTTGGCCGCGATCCGCGCGCCGTCCTCGTTCCACACGTGCACCGCGCCGTCCGCCTGCCAAACTTCAATGAGGGTGCGTGGCCGCATCAGCTCGTAGGCGACGCGCATGATCGCGCCGTCGGCAAGCGCGCGCGCCTGCGCCAGCGAAACGGCATTGCGCGCCGCGAGCGTCTCGGTACGCATGCTGTACGCGAAGCCGCCGGCGATCACCGTCAGCAGAACGGTGAGCCACAGCACGAGCACCAGAGCGACACCGCGTTCGCAGGGGTAGGACCGAAGGTCGCGACCCGGAGAACGCGGATAATCGGTCGACTCGCCGATGCCGCCTTTCGCGAGGCCGGTCCAAGGAGACTGACCGCGTTCGCCGGGATAGGACCGAAGGGCGCGACCCGGGGACGGCGCGCGCAGGGGTAGGCCCGACGGGCGCGACCCGGAGCGCGCCGCAGGAGGCCGACGCGATGCCGATCGAATCGCTGAACCGAACAAGGAGGTCGAACGCGGATAATCGGTAGACTCGCCGGTGCCACTTTTCCCGAGGCCGGTCCAGGGAGACCGACGGCGTTCGCAGGAGCGGATCATCGATGCCGCTCCCTGCAGTACTCCCAGAGTTGCCGCCATGCTCGCATCGCGCTGCCGTAAACCTCGAGCAGCGCGCGCACCGCGCCGGGCTCGAGCACCCGCCTGCGCAGCGCATCGGCATCGACGGCGAGCGCCGGCGAGCGCAACCACGGCGCGAGCACCGCTTTCCAGGCGGCCGGCACCGTCGCGCTGTCGAGCTGTGCCTGGATCGAGAACAGCGTGCGGCTGCCTGCATCGGCCGCGTGCTGCAGAAGCATCTCGGCGAGCACCTGGTCGCTTGCCGCCGCGAGGTCGAGAAGAAGCGCTCCCATCGCGGCCAGACGCTCTTCGGCGGACTCCGCGACGATGCGCGGCGCGTGCTCGTCGAGATGGGCATATACAACGTGCAGCGGTTCCTGCATGAAGGCGTCGGTGCTCGCCAGCCAACGCTTCGCCGGCGCACGCAGGTGCGGCAGCGCGAACGGCAGGTCGATGACCCAGCTTGCCGGATACATCCACTGCGCCGCGATGCCGAGCAGCACGTCTTCGCTGCGATGGCTGCGCATCGCGGGCGGAAGCAGCCGCGAGTTGTCGATGCCGGCCATCGTGGTGAACGTGAGCAAGCGCCGCGGCGCGAGACGCAAACGCGCCTGTCCGCGCCAATTGATCCGACGGCTGAATGCGTACGCTGAAGCCTGCGGATTCGCCGCAAGCCAGAGACGCGAGCACTCCGGCAGCGAGAGCAACTGGAGCGGCAGTAGCGACGAGCCCGGATCGCCGCAGGCGTGATTGTGCGTAAACAGCACGCGCGCAGCGGCATCGAAGCGCGCGACCGCCGCGGCAGGCATCCGGATCGCGGCCAGCTCTCCCGCGTGCTGTCTCGCACGCGCCCACGCAGCGGCCATCGGCAATCCTAGCCACTGCTCGTGCGCGGCGATCGGATCGAGCACGAAGGGCGGACAGTCGCGCCACAGCGCCTCCTCGCTCTCGTACCAGGTGAGCTCGTCGGGTTCGTCGGACACGGCAAACCCCGCCTCGGAAATTGCGGGACGGCGCGGCTCGAGCACGACATCGTCGTCGACCGTGACGAAGGCGCGCCCGGCAAGCCGCAGCAGCGCGTGGTTGACCGGCCGGCCGTAGGTCGCCTCCTCCGGCGATCCGGTCCCGAGCAGCCACGCGATCTCGCGCGAGAAGCCGGGGAATTCGGCGCGCAACTCTTGCTCCAGCGCGCCGCCCGTGGCGCGGTCGATATGCTCGACCGCGAGCGCGCGACAGGCGTCGATCGCCGCGCGATTGGCGCGCTCGTTATCCCGCTCGCGCGAGTCATCCACCACGATCCATTGCCGGCGTGACCCGCTGCGCGCCTCCAGCGCTGCGGCGCTGGCGAGCAGCCGTGCGAGCAGCTGCGGACGGTCGGCGGTGCGGATGACGATGCCGGCGAGGACCGGTGGCGCCAGCGCGCTCTTCGCGCCGAAGCGCGTTACAAGGTCGGGCAGCGCCATGAGCAGTCCGGCCCGCGCGCAACGCTCGAGCAACTCGCGTATCGCAGGGCGATGTTCCGGCGGGGCGCGTAGACGCTCCGCGACGCATTGCTCGTGCACGACGAGCGGCTCACATCCCGCGCAGGCAGCAAGCACTGTGTATTCGCCCGACGAAAGCTCGAGCGTGACACCACTCATGGGATTGCGCACGAGGCAATGCTGCGTCCCGAGCGGCCGCAGCTGCAGCTCCGGCACGAACCACGATAGCTCGGCCGGCTTGGACGGCGTTTCCGTGGGTGTGGGCATTGCGCTCGGGGCACGCAGCTTCGTTTCGTCCGCCAGTATTCGCCGGGGATCGCGCCGCAATCGCGAACCCGTCATTGGAACCGGTCGCGGCAGTGGGACCATAGTCGCGGCCAGGCGAAAAGCGTGCGTCCATATTCCCGTGCGAGCGTGCGGACTGCCGCCGGCGGCGCGATCGACGCGCGCAGCGAACCAGCGTCGAGTTTTAGAATAGGTGACGCAAGCCAGCCGCGCAGCGTGCTCTTCCACGCAGCCGGGACCGTCGCGTCGTCGAGTTGCTCGTGAATCCCGAACAGAACTTCGCTCGCGTATTGCGCCGATTGCTCCTCCAGCATGGCGATGAGCCTGGCGTCGCTTGTTTCGCCGAGATCGCGAAAGATCCCGGCTAGCGTTGTCATTCGCTGGGCCGGATTCCCGGCCGCGATTGCCGGCTTTCGGGCACGCGCATGGACGACAAGAAATCTCGCCGGATCCAGAACGAGCCTGTCGTGAGGCGTGAGCCATTGGCGGCGCTTCGTCCGGAGGTGCGGCAGGGCAAAGGGCAGCTCGACCGTCCATCCATTGGGATGAGTGCAGCCGGCCGCTTCGCCGAATACGATGTCTTCGCCGGCGGCGGCGCGAAGCGTCGGCGGCAGCAAGCGGGAGTTGTCGATGCCCTTGAGCGTCGAGGTGGACAGCATCCGCGGCGCCATGCACAACCCCGTCTGTCCGCGCCAATGAATCTGGCTATCGAAGGCGTAGCGTACGGCATCGGGGTTGGCCGCGAGCCACGCGTGCGTCTCGGCACTCAACACGAGCTGTTGCGCGGCGAAGGCCGCCCATCCCGGATCGCCGAGCAGGTGATTGCGGGTGAGGACGACTCGCGCGTCGGGCGAGAAGCGGGCTGCGGCGTCGGCGGGCAGTTGACCGACGGTGAGTCCGCCAGGGTCGCTTTCGGCTTGCGCCCACGCCTGCGCCAACGGCAATCCGAGCCACTGCAAGTGCTGTTCGAGCGGATCACAATTCAATGCTGGGCTGTCCGCATACGCTGCGGCTAAAGTCTCGTACCAGAACGCCACCTCGGGCGTGGCGCTCACTTCGACGCCGGCTCTTGTCGACGGCGCTCGTCGCGGATCGATCGCGACGTCGTCATCGAGGAGAAGCAGGCGGTAGCCCGCGAAGCGCAGAAGCAGATAGTTCAGCGGCCGGCCATACGTGACTTCGTCGCCGTGCGCAGCGTCGAGCAAGGTGTGAATCTCGTCCGCAACGTCGGGATACGCAACGCCCAGTTCCCGATCGAGTGCGTTCTCGGCGGACAGGTCATGGTACGTCGAATCAAGCATCGGGTAGTCGCGCAGCGCTTCCTGGTTGGCGCGGCGAGATTCGAGCTCACGGGAGTCGTCGACCACATGCCATGGATACGCCACGCCTGTTCTCGCCTGCACCGCGAGCGCACCATCGAGCACGCGCCGGAGCTGTTGCGGCCGGCCCGCTGTGCGCACGGCAATGCCGGCAAAGCGGGGCGCAACGCCTTGGCCTGGCGAGCCAAACCGCGCGATAAGCTCGTGCAGCGACATCAGCAACCCCTGCCGCGCGCAACGCTCGAGGAACTCGCGAATCGCCGGCCGGTGTTCGCGCGGCGCGGACAGCCGCGACGCCGCGCCCGCTTCATGCTCGGCAAGCGAATGACAACCTTCACACGCCGAGAGCACCGCGTATTCGCCCGCGGATAGCTCCGTCGCCGCGCCATTAAGGGAATTACGCACCAGGCAGCGCCGTGTCGCCAGCGGCAGCATGCGCAACTCCGGAACGACCCAGCGCTGCCCGGCGGTCGCTGCTCGCTCCGCAATATGCGTGGCGTCACCTACCACGCTCGAAGCCCTTTCTGCCGGCATCGGGTCGCTCACGCGCAGCGCCGCGCCGAGGGATTCCACCTTGCGCACCCGGCCTCGGGCGCGACGCGCGGCTCGACGATCAGCGTGGGCCAGGACGCGCCGTTGACCGGCTTGACGTCCATGCGGATCAGATCGGGCAGGCGTTGCGGATCGTCCCAGCGGTCGCGCCATGTCGGAGTCACCGAGTCGGCGGACCCTGGGTCGCGGCCGAAATAGCCGAAGCGAACGGAAGCGATCGCGTCGGCAAGAACGGAGAAATTCGCGCCGCCGAACTCGGGCAGACGCAGCGCCGCGTAGTCGGGGATCAGACGGGAGAGCGTGAGCCGCGAGTTGTCACCGTCGGTCGCAACGGCGACGCGAAAATAATACATGCCCCCGCCGGCGCGACCCGGCATCGCCGCCGCATACGCCAGCGAATCGCCGGTGCCCAGAAAGTACAGCGGCTGGTCGACGACCTTGTGAAAGCGCAGCGGGTGCTGCGCGGTGAGCGTGCGGCGCAGGAAATCTCCGGTGAGGCGCATCTCGCCTGTCTGCTGGCTCTTCGCCTCGCCGCGGTTCCAGCTGTTGCCGGCGAGCGAGAGCGAACCGTAGAGCACCGACGCGATCAGCGCCAGCAGCACCAGCGCAACCGTCAGCTCGATCAACGTGAACCCCGCATCGCCGCGCCGCTGCATAGTCTGGATTCGCGTTAGGGGTGCTTGATCGCCAGCCGGACCGTCGAGAGCGAAAGCGAGCGCTGGCCGCCGAAATCTCCCGGCCAGCTGACGGTTACGGTGAGCCGCCAGGGACGCAGCGGCAGCATCTGCGCCATCCGGTCCTGATCGGCGGTGGCTCCCGGCGGTGTGTAGGACTCGACCTTCGTCGACCATACGTAGCGACCGTCGTCCGAAGCGCCCTGATCGCTGCGCTCGCGCAAGGGCGCCTCGACGGCCGCGGCGGCGAGCTGGCTCTCGGCGTAGAGCGCGGCACGGCTGTATTCGTCGGCGAGGCTCGCGTTGTTGAGCGACGCGCCGAAAAGCCGGAACAGCGCGGTTCCGACCAAGGCGAGGATGACAAAGGCGACCAGGACTTCGAGCAGCGAAAAGCCGGCACAAGAGCACTTGGGTCCCGGGCCTCGCGCTACGCGCTCGCCCGGGAAGACGCCAGCCGGTTGGTCACCCCGGCGAAGCCTGCCCCGGCAGGTAATAAGCCGGGGGCCGGGGCCAAGTGTCGTCGGCCCAATGTCGCTGGATTCCCGCTTGCGCGCGAATGACGCTGGATACGGTGCGAAAACGAAATCGTCCATCAGCGCTATTCGAGTATCGCGACGCGGCCGGTCAACCAATCCACATCGACGTCGTACTTGCGCTCGCCGACGGCCAGTGTGATGCGTCCTCCGTTCGACCCGCCATCGGCGTAAAAACGGACCGCGCCGACCTGGTCGTTGACCAGATCGCGCTGCGCGGTGAACAGCTTCAGTTCGATCCCCGAGGGCAACGTGTGGACCCGGGGATCGGGCGGCACGCGGAAAGAGCGCGCAGCCACGTCCAGTTCGAGCACCGCTTCGGAGCGCTGCGATATCGCCTGGCCGCGCGCGAGACGCAGCCCTGCGGCGACCTCACGTGCCGCGCTCTTGAGCTCGGTGGTCGAGACGCCGCCGCTGAACACGGGGATCGTCACCCCCGCGATCACCGCAATCAACATCAATACGATCAGGAGCTCGAGCAGCGAAACGCCGTCGGCAAGAATGCGGATGCCTGCGGTTTGCACGGCGCGCCGGCTCGGCCTCACGTCGTGCACCAGTCACGCCAGACGTGCCTCAAGCGCTGCATCAGCGCGTCGGCGAACCCTTGCGCGTCGCAGAGCGGTGACGCCGCCATGGCCGGTCTCAGGTCACGGCGCAGCGAATGCAACCGTGGCCGATCTAGGGCGATGTTTACGGCAATATCCACGTACTCGTCGTCGTCGCGGGCAACGAGCTCCTTCAATCCAACGGCCTGCAGCATCATTGCCGACTGCCGCGAAATCATGCTCGTGCCGAGTCGCGCGACGACCGGCACGCCCATCCACATCGCGTCGCAGGTCGATGCCCCGCCGTTGTAAGGGAAAGGGTCCAGCGCGACGTCGACGTCGGCGTATTCCGCCAGCAACGCCTCGTGCGACGACGGCGTACGCAGCTCGAGTCGCTTCGGGTCGATTCCCGCGTCGGACAAGCCGCGCTCGAAGCGCTCGCGCACTTGCGGAAACTTCAGCGATTCGCCCTTCAGGATCAGCGTCGACCCGGGGACCGCCGCGAGGATGCGGGCCCATGCAGCAATGACGCCGGCGCCGATCTTGTCCGCACGCGTGAATGATCCGAACGCAATGCGGTGGGTCCGCATTGCCGGAGGCGGGGCGACGACCGGCGCAAAAGGCGGTGCGGTGAAGCACAGCCGCACCGACGGCATCCGGATCAGCCGCTCTACATAACCCTGGGCGCCGTCGGCTGGACTGCTTACCGGGTCGGTGATCAGGTAATCGATTGCCTCGAGGCCCGTGGTATCGAAATAATCGAGCCACGACGCCTGAACGGGCGC
>JALYSM010000159.1 GCA_030854785.1 Pseudomonadota bacterium | reverse complement strand
GGTACACCGCATGGCGCGGCATGCCCCAGTCGATGATGTTCGACAGTGCATTGAGATACGCGCCGCGATGGTGATAGACGACGCCTTTGGGGTTGCCCGTCGTTCCCGAGGTGTAGTTGAGCGAGATCGCCTGCCATTCGTCGGCAGGATGCTTCCAGTCGAACTCGGGATCGCCGCCGGCGATGAACTGTTCGTAATCCTTAGCGCCCAGCCGCTTGCCGCCGGGGCCGGTCGCATCGACGATGTCGATGACCTCGATCTTGCGATCGAGCTGCGCCAGCGCGGCTTCGATCGTGGGCGAGAACTCGGTGTCGGTGAGCAGTACTTTCGCCTCGCCGTGCTTCAGCATGAACGCGATCGCCTCGGCATCGAGTCGCGTGTTCAAGGTGTTGAGCACGCCACCCGACATCGGCACGCCGAAATGGGCTTCCAGCATCTCCGGCGTATTCGCCGCCATAAGCGCTACCGTGTCGCCGTTTGCGATGCCGGCGAGTTGCAGCGCGGAAGCAAGCCGGCGCGAGCGCGCGTACGTCTCCGCCCAGGTGTAGCGGCGGTCCGCATGGATCACCGAAAGCTGCTTCGGATAGACATACGCTGCGCGCGCAATCAACGACAGCGGCGTGAGCGGCGTGTAGTTGGCTTCGGTCCGATCTAGGATTTCGTAGGCGCTGGTCATGACGCGGCTTGAGCGGTTCCGGCAATCGCGGGAGGCGGGCTCTCATGGTAACCAATCTCCTCGAAAAGACAATCGTGGCCATTCGCTTTGACTTGCTGCGCATGGCCGAATTCTCTATGCTGGCCGCTCCCGCACGCCCCGCCAAACATCTCAACACCGCATCATGGGCCATCGGCTGTCCAAGATCGTCACCCGCACCGGCGATGCCGGCACGACCGGGCTTGGCGACGGCTCGCGCGTCGCCAAGGACTCGGCGCGCATCGACGCAATCGGCGCCATCGACGAGCTCAATTCGACCCTAGGCCTGCTGCTGGCGGAAGCGCTTCCCGATGCCGTCGCTGCCTGCCTCACCGAGGTTCAGCACGATCTGTTCGATCTCGGCGGTGAGTTGTCGATACCCGGCCACGCCGCCGTCAGCGAAGGACAGGTGCTTCGGCTCGAGGAGGCCGTTGCGCGCTTCAACGCCGACCTGCGCCCGCTCAAGGAATTCATCCTGCCCGGCGGCACGCGCGCGGCGAGCCTCGCGCACGTCGCGCGGACCGTATGCCGGCGCGCCGAGCGTTCGCTCGTGCATCTGGGTGCATCCACTACGGTGCGCGATCCCGTACGCAAGTACGTGAATCGACTCTCCGACCTTCTCTTCGTGCTGGCGCGCGTGCTCAACCGTGACGCGGGCTCCGCCGACGTTCTCTGGCGGAAGGACCGCCAGCGCGCTTAAAGCCCGCTGGATTCGATCGACATGCAGAGCGACCCCGCCAAGCAGCTCGAACGCAATGCGCGCCTGATGGAGCTGCTGGCGCGGACCGCGCTCAAGGACCAACAGGCGTTCGCCGAGCTCTACCGCATGACCTCTCCGCATCTGTACGCCATGGCGTTGCGTATATTGAGGGAAGCGGGCGCGGCCGAGGAGGTCCTGCAGGAGAGTTTCGTCAACATTTGGCACCACGCCGAATCCTACGTCGCGGCCAAAAGCCAGCCGCTGACGTGGTTGACCAGCATCGTCCGCAATCGCTGCCTGGATCAACTGCGCCGGCACGAAGTCGAAACCGTGACGATGGACGATGAGGAAGAAGGCGTGACGATCGCGGCCGAGGATCCGACTCCACTGGAGATGCTGCTCTCCCGCGCCGACGCGCACGCGGTGAGGGGCTGCGTCGAAACGCTGGATGCGAGCCAGAAGCAGGCGATCGCTCTGGCCTTTTTCCAGGGACTGTCGCACTCGGAGCTCTCGCAGCATTTGAGACAACCGCTTGGTACCGTCAAGTCATGGGTGCGCCGCGGCCTCGAACGGCTGCGCGATTGCCTCGACCGCGCGGGGGTAACCCGATGAACCTCCGCGATCCCCAGCGTGCCGATGCATTGGCCGGCGAATACGTGCTCGGTACGCTGCGCGGGCGCGCGCGACAGCGATTCGCGCGCTTGGCACGCACCGAACGAATACTGGCCGATGCGGTGCGCGGCTGGGAAGAGCGCCTCTTGCCGCTCGCGGAGGCGTTGTCCCCGATCGCCCCGCCATCCCGCGTCTGGGCCGCGATCCTGGCCCGTATCCGGAGCGCCGCCGCGGCACCCCGCGCGCGGTCGTTGCTCTGGACTCCTCTCGGATGGTGGCGCGGCTTCGCGCTGGTGGGTCTCGCGACTTCGCTGGCCCTTGCAGTCGCGCTGCTCAAGCCTGCGCCGGAGCGGCTGGAGGGCACGCTGGTCGTCGTGCTGGCCGGACAGGACGCAAAGCCGGCCCTCGTCGCAACGTCGGCTCGGGCGAGCCGCTATCTCACCGTAAAAGCGATCGCTCCGGTTGCTGTTGCGCCCGATCGTGCGCTTGAGCTCTGGATGCTGCCCGCCCAAGGCAATCCGCGCTCGCTCGGCCTGGTTTCAATGGCCACTCCGGCCGGAGTGGCGCGCATCGAACTGCCGGCGGTTGCGGATCAGGCGCTACAGAATATTCCCGCCCTGGCGATCAGCCTCGAGCCCGCAGGCGGCTCGCCGACCGGGCTGCCGACCGGACCAGTGCTCTACAGCGGCCCGGTACAACGCCTCTACTGATGCGGAACTGCTGCGCGGGCCGGCTGCTTTGTTGTGTCCTCGCTCGGCGCTCGCCGTACTGACGTTGTACTGTCTCGCGCCTCGCTGCGGGACGCCTCGCATCCGGCCCTGCTCACGACGTTCCGCATCCCGTTGCTAGTGTTGCTGGATGCGTCGCCGCGCCGCGGCAGCCAGTCGGCGATCGTTTCAAAAACAGTAGCGCGGCGCCTGCCGATGACCTCGATACGCGAGGGCTCGATCGTCACGACGATGGGCGGGCGCTCGACCACTCCCGACTGCGCCGGCGATGCGACGAGCTGCCGCATCTCCGGCTCGACGGACAACAGCCGCGACTGCACGAACGCCGACAGCAGAATCGCCAGCAGTGCCGCAATGGCGGAGGCAAGCATGATCGGTCCAAACCACCTGACTGCTTTCGTCGGTTGCATCGCTGTCTCCTTGTTGACAGGAGACATTGTCGAGACGAGCAGGCGCACATACAAACGGTCTTTCTGAATGCGTCGCATGCGGGGCGAGAATGATCGGCGCCGGCCGATCGCCCGCATCATTGCCGTAGCCCGGGTTGAGCGCGCAGCGCGATACCCGGGGCGGCGCCGTAATGATTCGAAGGTCCGGGATTCGCGCAAGCTCATCCCGGGCTACGCCGCTTGAGCGCGTAGCCGTCGGGACGGTCTTCCATCTCCCAGCCGGCAGCGTGCAACTCGATACGCAGCCGGTCCGCTTCGGCCCATTCTCTCGCGGCGCGCGCCGCCGCGCGTGCTGCGGCCAGCGCGTGCACGACCTCGGGGATCGTTTCCTGCTTGGGTTGCCATGCCTCGAGCCCGAGCCCGAAGACGCGGTCGAACGCCGCGAGCGTCGCCTTCGCCGCGCGCGGATCAACGACCTCGCCGCGCAACAGCTCCCATGCGATGGCCAACGCCCTCGGGATGTTGAGATCATCGTTGATCTCGGCCGTGAAACGATCGAGATAGAGAGCGTCCGGCACGCCGCCCGCGGGAAGGGCATGAAACCCGCGCCGCATGCGCTCGAGCGCCGTCGCCGCGGCGTCCTGCGCATCGAACGTGAAGTTGAGCTGGCTGCGGTAGTGCGCCGTGAGACAGAGGTAGCGATACGCGAGCGGATCGTAGCCGCGGTCGGCCAGCGACTTGAGGCGCAGGAACTCGCCGGCCGACTTCGCCATCTTGGCGTCGTTGGCGAGCAGGAAGTAGCCGTGCACCCAGAAGTTCGCGAGCCGGGTACCCACGCGCGCCTCGGTTTGCGCAATCTCGTTGGTGTGGTGGACGGGAATGTGATCCTCGCCGCCGCAATGGATGTCGAAGAATTCGCCAAGATACTTCTGCGCCATCGCCGAGCATTCGATGTGCCATCCGGGGAAGCCCGTTCCCCAAGGGCTTTCCCACTCCATCTGGCGCTTTTCGCCTGGTGGCGAGAACTTCCACAGCGCGAAGTCGGTCGCATGTCTCTTCTCGCCGAGATCGACGCGTTTGCCGCCTTCGAGGCCGGCCTTGTCCAGGCGCGCGAGGTAGCCGTAATTGGGCTGCTTGCTGGTGTCGAAGTAGATGCCGTCGGAAGTGGGATACGTGTAGCCGTTTTTCTCGATATCGGCGATGAATTCGATCTGCTCGCGGATGTGGTCGGTGGCGCGGCACAGGATCGTCGGCTCCTCCATGTTGAGCGCGCGCATGTCTTCGTGGAACGCAGCGGTGTAGAGCTCCGCGATCTCCCATGCGGTCTTGCCGGTGCGCCGCGCGCCTTTTTCCATCTTGTCCTCGCCGGTGTCGGCGTCCGAGGTGAGATGGCCCACGTCGGTGATGTTCATGACATGCGCTACCTTGTAGCCGTTCCATTCCAACGTCCGCCGGAGCAGGTCTTCGAACAGGAAAGTGCGGAAGTTGCCGATGTGCTGATAGTCGTAAACCGTCGGCCCGCACGTGTAGAGGCCGACCGCGCCGGCCTTGAGCGACTCGAAGCTGCGCAGGCTGCGGGTGTAGTTGTCGTAGAGCTTGAGCGCGGTTGACATGATCGATTGCACAAGAAGGCCGCCAGACGGCGAATCCGGTGCGCGGGCGCCGCGCTGGTTACGCGAGGCGCTTGGCCATAACGTAATCGTCCATCACGAATCCGCCGCCGATGTCGATCACTACCGCTTGGCGCACTAGGAAACCGCTTCGTTCGTAGGCGCGGATCGCCTGTACGTTCTGCTTGTTGACGTTGAGGATCAGCGTCGTCCGGCGCTGACCCATTGCGGCGGCTTCCGCAGAGGCGATCAGGCTGCGACCCACGCCGCGGCCGTGAAAGTCCTGATGCACGTAGAGCTTGTCGAGCTTGAGCTCGTCGGGCAGGTCGGCGCGATAATACGCCGCGAATCCTGCGACCCGGTCGCCGACATACGCGAGGTCGAGCCCGGCACCTTCCTCGGTGATGAAGCGCCGCAACGCATCGAGCGCATAGCCACGCGCGAGCATGTACTCGATCTGCTCGGCGGTGATGATGCCGGGGTAGTGCTTGCGCCAGATGATGCCCGCGAGCTCGGCGACGGCGGGAAGGTCGCGCTCGACCGCGCCGACGACGCGAGCGCGCTGCACGTCGGGCATGCGAGCGTAGACAGGAGACGTCACTCGAAAGAGCTTAGCACGGCACAAATCGTGGGGCGAGGTACCGGCCCGTCGAACGCGGTAGAATCGCGCCCTTCGCGATGTTCCCACCTTCCGCGCCCACTTCCTCTTCCGTTGCTCCGCTGACGCGGCGCGCCACGCTCGCGCTGCTGCTCGTCTTTACGCTACTCTGGTTCGCGAATCTCGACTATCGTCGGCTGGTCCATCCCGACGAGGGCCGCTACGCCGAGATCCCGCGCGAGATGGTGGCGAGCGGCGACTGGGTGACGCCGCGGCTGAACGGCATCAAGTATTTCGAGAAGCCCGCGCTCCAGTACTGGCTCACCGCCGTCGCCTACGAAGCGTTCGGCGTGCACCACTGGACCGCACGGCTATGGCCGGCATTGGCAGGCTATCTTGGGGTGCTCTTCATTGGTTATGTCGGGTTGCGCCTAGGCGGCCCGACGCTCGGCTTGTACAGCGCGTCAGTGCTGGGCGGCTCTCTCTGGTACGCCCTCAACGCGCACATCCTCACGCTCGACGCCGGGCTCACGCTGTGGATGAGCGTGGGCTTGGGAAGCCTGTTCATCGCGCAGCGCGCAGATGCAACGGCGACCGAAAGGCGCGCGTGGATGTGGGCGGCATGGGGCGCGCTCGCGCTAGCGACCCTGTCCAAGGGCTTGATCGGCCTCGTGCTGCCCGGGGCGGCGCTCGTCGCCTACACGCTGATCACGCGCGATTGGGCGCTGTGGCGACGCCTGCATCTGCTTTCCGGCGCGATCGTCTATTTGGCGCTCGCCGCGCCCTGGTTCATCGTCGTGTCGGCGCGCAATCGCGAATTCTTCGACTTCTTCTTCATCCACGAGCACTTCACGCGCTTCCTTACGGGCGAGCACCGGCGCGAGGGCGCGTGGTGGTACTTCGTGCCGATCTTCGTCATCGGCATTCTGCCCTGGCTCACGGTGTTCTTCTGGACCGCGAGGCGGATGTGGACCGACGCGGAGCGCGACGACAATGGTTTCAACTGGCAAAGGTTCGCGCTCGCGTGGTCGGCGGTCATCTTCGTGTTCTTCAGCGTCTCCGGATCGAAGTTGCCGTCCTACATTCTTCCGATCTTCCCGGCGCTTGCGCTTGTGCTCGGCTGGCGACTGACGACGCTGTCCGATGCGATACTCGCGCGGCTTACGCTGCCGCTGGTCGTGGCGGCCGGCATCGTCATGCTGGCGGTGCTGTTCGCGTACGCGCCTATCGCCGCGCGTTTTGCCGACGCGCGGCAACCTCTGGAACCTCTTCGCGCGTACGGGCCGTGGATCAAGGCCGGCCTCGCCGTCGCGTTCCTGGGCGGCGTCGCAGGATGGTGGTGGCTTCGCGGGGGTAGGCGCACTGCGGCGGTGCTGACGGTCGCACTGACCTCGCTCGCGGCTGCGCAACTCGTGCTGACCGGTCACGACGAGCTCGCCGAATCGCGGTCGACCGCGCCGATCCTGTCGC
>JALYSM010000156.1 GCA_030854785.1 Pseudomonadota bacterium | reverse complement strand
CGCTCGACATGGCGGCCGGCAACCTCGCCTCCGATGACGCCATGGCCGCGCTCGACACCGGCCTTTATGTCGGCAACCTGTGGTATCTCAATTTCTCCGATCGACCAGCGTGCCGGTTGACCGGCATGACGCGTTTCGCCTCGTTCTGGGTGGAGGGCGGGAGGATCGTGGCGCCGGTCGACGTCATGCGTTTCGACGACAGCGTCTTCAGGTTGCTCGGAGAGCAGTTGGTGGGACTCACTGCCGAACGCGAGCTCATCGTCAACAGCGACACCTATCGCGAGCGCAACGTCCGCAGCATGCGGTTGCCCGGCGCAGTCGTGCGCGATATGGCGTTTACGCTGTAGCCCGGGGTGAGGCGTAGCCGAACCCGGGAGCGACAATCGAGCGCCGCCCTGGGATTCGCAAGGCTCATCCCAGGCTACGTCACTGCGTGCACCGAACCGTTCGGACGTAGCCCGGGGTGAGGCGTAGCCGAACCCGGGGAGCGACGATGGAGCGCCGCCCCGGGATTCCCCTGGATCAAGTCCGGGGTCATCGCAGGCTACGGTGCCGCGGCGTGTAGTGCCCGTACGCCACATAGCCTGCGCCCCAAAGCGCGGCGCGCACCTTTAAATCCGGAACGTATTCGGCCAGTCGATGCCACGGCCGCCGCAAGCCGGCGAACGTCGTAAGGTATGGTGCGTTGACGCGGCGCACAAGAGCATTGGCCGGCTCGAGCCAGCGCGGCAGAAGCTTAGAGCCCGACGCCGCGACGCGCGCGCCCGGCGCGGCGCCAGCGAATAGATGCGCCAGCGCCGCGGGCGATTGCAGCACGTCGTGCGTGAAGTTGAACAGCAGGGCGTCGAACGGCCCGCCGAGCACCGCGTCCTCGGCGGCGGCCTCGATCAAGGTCACGTTGGCCCAACCGGCACCTGCGATGCGCTCACGCGCCAGGCGCGCCATGTCGGGTGAGAGCTCCACGCCGGTGACGCACCCTTCTCTGCCGACGGCAGCGACGAGCAGCGGCAGCGACAGGCCGGTGCCGCAGGCCACGTCGAGAACGGTGTCGCCACGCCTGAGCTCGAGCGCCGCGATCGTGCGCCGGCGCAGCCGCATCGTTCGCGCGGCGGAGGCGTCGTAGCCTTTCGCGTGTGCCCGGTAGCGCTCGATGGCGCACGCCGCGCTCGGCGGCGAATCAGTCGGCGCCGTGGTGCCAGCCCGTGGGAATCGAAGACAGAAGCTTTTTCGTATACGGCTGCTGGGGGTGCCGGTAGATCTCGTCGGAGTCCGCGATCTCGATGATCTCCCCCTGATTCATGACCATGACCTGGTCAGAGATGTACTTCACGACCGCGAGATCGTGCGAGATGAAGATATACGAGAGGTGGAACTCGTCCTGCAGGTCCTGCAGCAGGTTGAGCACCTGCGCCTGCACAGAGACGTCGAGGGCCGACACGGATTCGTCGCAGATCAGGATGTCGGGCTTGAGCGTCAGGCAGCGCGCGATCGCAATGCGCTGCCGCTGTCCGCCGGAGAACTCGTGCGGGTACTTGTAGAACGATACCTCGGGCAGGCCGACCTTGTGCAGCATCTCGAACGCGAGGTCCGTGCGCTCCTGAGTCGACGAGCCCACGCCGTGGATCATCATTGGCTCGGTGAGGATCTGGCCGATAAGGAAGCGCGGATTCAGCGACGCGTAGGGGTTCTGGAAAATGATCTGGATGCGCCGCTTGTAGGCCATGAACTCGCGCGAGCTCATCGCCAGGATGTCGCGGCCTTCGAACAGCGCCTCTCCCGAGGACGCTTCGTGCAGGCGCATCAGCGTCAGGCCGACCGTGGTCTTGCCCGAGCCCGACTCGCCGACGAGTCCCAGCGTCTTACCCTTGGGCAGCTTGAACGAGACGTCCTTCACCGCTTCGAATTTGCGGTGGCCGAAAATGCCTTCGCGTGTATAGAAGTCCTTGCCGAGATTGCGGACGTCGAGAATGATCGGATCGGACGGCTCGATGCCGCGCTTGCGCTCGTTCAGGTTCATCGCGTGCGCGCCGCCATCCATGAAGTCCTCGATCACGGGCAGGCGCACCGGCCGGCGGTCGAGCCGGGGCCGGCATTGCAACAGCGCCTTGGTGTACGCATCCTGCGGATTCTCGAACACGACCTTCGCGGGACCCTGCTCGCGGATCTCGCCGCTGCGCATGACCACGACGTAGTCCGCGATCTCGCCGACGACCGCGAGGTCGTGCGTGATGAACAGCACCGACATCTGGTGCCGGCGCTGCAACTCCGCAATCAGATCGAGAATCTGCTTCTGAATCGTCACGTCGAGTGCCGTCGTAGGCTCGTCGGCGATCAGAAGCTTGGGCTCGCAGGCGATCGCCATCGCGATCATCACCCGCTGCTGCTGGCCGCCGGACATCTGCGAGGGAAACGCGTTGATCTTGTACTCGGCATCGGGAATGCCGACTTCATCGAGCAGCGCGATGGCGCGTTTTCGCGCCTTGCCCGGCGACAGGCCCATGTGGAGCTGGAGGACTTCGCCGAGCTGGAAGCCGACGGTAAACACCGGGTTGAGCGAGGTCATCGGCTCCTGGAAGATCATCGATATGTCGGCGCCGCGCATCTTGCGCAGCTCGACCGCGTCGAGCTCGACCAGATTGCGGCCGCCGTAACGAATCTCGCTCCCAGGCAGAACGCTCGCGTTTTCCTTGGGCAAGAGACCCAGCATCGACAGCGCGGTGACCGACTTGCCGCTACCCGACTCGCCCACCAGCGCCACCGTCGCATTTTTCGGGATGTCGAAGCTGATCCCTTTCACGGCCTCGAAAGTCGTGTCCTTGTCCAACCGGAAATTGATCCGGAGATTGCGCACCGAAAGCAGCGTTTCCATTATCGTCACGCTATCCCGTCGTTCCGGCTCATTTGGGTAACTCGGCCGGGTCCAGAGCGGATTTCCACCAAGCTGTTTGGTCCCGGGCCTCGTTCCGCTCGCCCGCGATCACGCAGCTGTCCCCAATGGCGGTGAGGTTTCCGCCCCTGTCTCCTGGACATCGGCGTCATTTCAATTTGGGATCCAGCGCGTCGCGCAACGCGTCGGTAAACAGGCTGAACGCGGTGACCAGCACCGCCATGAACGTTCCGGCAGCGGCGAGCTGCCACCATTTGCCCAGGATCAGCTCGTTCTGCGCCTCGTTCAGCATCGAGCCCCAGGAGACGACGTCGACCGGAACGCCGAAGCCCAGAAACGACAGGATCACTTCCGATTTGATGAACGCGACGGTGTAGATCGAAAGCTGGACCAGCACCACGTGGCTGATGTTCGGAAAAATGTGCACGAACATGCGGCGCACGTTGGACGCGCCGATCGCGTCCGCCGCCTGCACGTATTCGCGTCCCTTGTGCTTGAGATATTCGCCGCGGATCAGCCGGAAAGTGCCCGTCCAGCCCGTCAGCCCCAGGATCAGCACGATGGTGAACGTGCCCTTTTGCTGCAGCACCGCCGCGACAGCGAGGATCAGCAGCAGATAGGGGATCGCGGTGAAGACGCTGTAGAACCAGTTGAAGAAATCGTCGAGCCACTTGCCGTAGTAGCCGGCAAGCGCACCGAAGACCGTACCCAGGAACGTCGCGACGAACGCCGCGGCGAGCCCGACGAAAATCGACGTTTCCGAGCCTTTGATCACCTTCTTCAGCACGTCGCGTCCCCACTTGTCGCCGCCTAAAGGCAGCGTCGGCGCCCGCGCTTCGGCGGCCACGTTCGCCACCGCCTTGCTCTTGATGTCCGCCATCACGTCGGCGAGCGGATCGACGGTCTTGCTCTCCTCCGCCGTGGTGCCCGCGGGGACGGCCGGCGCCGCGACGCCTTCGTTGCGGATCGCGGCGAGCGCATCGGCGAGCGGATCCTCGATCGGGAGCTCGGTCGGCTTGTCCGATGCGGTTGATGCGGCCGGTGCGCTCGTCGGCCCGGCCGCGGGCTCGGCCGGCCCGACAAAAGTCGGCGGCGCGTAATTGACCCCGACCTCCTTCGCCCAGTCCTTGGCGATGAGCCCGGTGCCCGAGAGCACCATCATCAACAGAAACACGGCGACGATCGCGAGCGATACCATCGCGACGCGGTCGCGGCGCAGGCGCTTCCACGCCAGCGCCCACAGCCCCGGTGACACGGCGTGCGGCTTGTCGAAAGGCATCGCCGTCTCCTACTTGAGCTGCACGCGCGGGTCGACCGCCTTGTACATCAGGTCGGCGAGCAGGTTGAAGATCATCGTCGCGACGGCAACGTAAACGGTGATCGCCTTGATCACCGGAAAGTCGCTGCGCTCGACGGCGAGAATCACCTCGCGTCCGATGCCGGGGATAGAGAAGAAGCGCTCGACCAGGAACGCGCCGATCAGCAGCCCCGGCAGCGCCGCCATCACATGCGTGATGATCGGGATCGACGCGTTGCGCAGCACATGCACCCACATGATACGGTTTTCTGCCAGCCCTTTCGCCCGCGCGGTGCGCACGTAATCCTGATTGATCTCGTCGAGGATGAAGGTGCGGAACAGCCGCAGGTCCGGGGCGATGCTCACGACCAGAAGGATGAGCACCGGCAGCGAGCCGTAGACGACGAGGTTCTCCCAGAAGCTGTCGCCCCAGCCCTGCACCGGAAACCAGCCGAGCTTATAGGCGAACACGTACTGGAAAACGATGATGTAGACGAGAATCGAGATCGACAGGCCGATGGTGCACGAGATCATGACGGCGCGGTCGGTCAGCGAGCCGCGCACATACGCGACGGCGAGCGCGAGCGCGATCGAGATCAGCGTCGAGAGGATCAGCCACGGAATCAGCAATGTCAGCGACGGGCCGAGCCGCGTGGCCATGATGTGCGATACCGCCTCGTTGGTGCTCCAGCTCGCTCCAAAATCCGCCGTCAGTACCTGTTTGATGAATATCCAGAGCTGCACGTAGTAGGGCTGATCGATGCCGAGCTGCTTGCGAATGTTGGCGATCTGCTCGGCGCTGGAGATCTTGCCGGCGAGAACATAGGCGGGATCGCCGCCGATCCAGTTGAACAGCAGGAAAACGAGCAGGATGACCCCGAGTATGGTCGGGATCATCTGCCAGACCCGTCGGATGATGTATGCGTACATGAATTACCTCCGGCAATCCGCCGCGTTACTTGCCCTTCTTCGCCGTATCGACATCGATGTACTGCCACTCGGAATGCAGGATCGGGTGCTTCTTGTAGCCGAGCACGTGCGGCTGGGCAAGCATGTTGCGGTAGCGGCTGATATCGAGCCGCCACGGTGCGTAAGTCTCGATGATCTTTGCCATTTCGTGATACAGCTTGTCGCGCTCGGGCGACGCCGGCATGCGTACGCTCTGCTCATAGAGCTTATCGTACTCGGGAATCGTCGCGCAGGCGGCGTTGTTCTGGTGGATGTTCTTGCTGTAGAGGAGCTGCACGAAGTTTTCGGCGTCCGGATAGTCGGCGATCCACGACGCGGTGCGCATCATCAGCTTGCACTCCTTCTCGAGCTTGAGCATCTCGGGAAATTTCACCTTCTGCACTTCCATCTTGATCCCGATCAGGTCGAAGGCCTTCGCCCACAGCTCGTCCTGCTGCCGGCCCAGCGTTTCGGGACGCGAGGTGTAGATGACCACGAGCGGCTTGCCGTCAGGTAACGTCCGGAAGCCGCTGGCGTTTTTCTTGTAACCGAAGCGGTCGAGCAGCGCATTCGCGCCCGCCGGATCGAACTTGATGCTGGTCCGGTAGTTGGGGTCGTGGCCGACGACGCCTGGCGGGATCGGGAACTGCGCCTCGACCGCCTGGCCGTTGCGCACGATCTTGATCTCGTCGTCGACATTGAAAGCCATCGCCATGGCGCGGCGCAGCGCGATTTTTTCCTTGCCGAGCCCACCGACGACGGGGTCCCGCATGTTCCAGTAGTGATACGTGATTTCCGGATCGACGAAGCGCGACAGCTTGACGCCGCGGCTCGCCAGCGATGGTTTCAGCGTGGCGCCGTCGAGCGCCATGGGCGCCAACGGCGCCTCCATGTTCATGATGTCGAGCTCACCCTTCTCGAACGCGAGCAGCCGCGCCTGGTCCTCCTCGATGATGCTCACCTCGATCCGGCCGACCTGCGGCATCTTCTTGCCTTTCATCTCGGCGACGATGCGCTTGTCGTCGGGATCACTGCCGGGCTTGAAGTCCCAGACGAAGCCACGAAAGCCCGGATTCGCCTCGAGGATGATCTTGGACGAGCGCACCCATTCCTTGAGCAGGTACGGCCCGGTGCCGACGGGATTCGACATCGCGCGCCCCGACTCGTCGGCGTACTTCTCGATTACTTCGCGCGCGACCGCGGACGTGGGCTCATGCGCCAATACGTACGCTAGGTTGTAGTCGGTTTCCTTGAGCCGGATGCGCAGCGTGTGGCGGTCGACCGCTTCGAGGCCGGTGATCTTCTTGTCGTAGTCGAATCTGGCGCCCTTCTTCGCCGCGTCGGCGAGCTCGTCCAGGCCGACAATCTTGCCCTCGACCAGCCACGCCCACGGCGAGCGCAGCCTGGGGTCGATCAGCCGCTTGAGCGAGTAGATGAAATCTTCGGCGACGAGCTCGCGTTTCTGGCCCTTGAATATAGGATCGGGCGTGAAGTAAATGCCCTTCCTGATCTTGATGGCATACGTCCTGCCATTGTCGGTGATCTGCGGCAGCGCCTCCGCTACGAGTGGCACGATCTTGGCGGGCCGCGCGAGATAGTCGTAAGTGAGCAGCGTTTCGAAGATCGCCTGCTCGATCGTCCCGGAATACAGATCCTGCGCGCCCGCCGGATCGAAGCCTGTCTCGGCGGCTGGAAATACGTGGCGAATCACCTTTCCCGGATCGGCGGCAACCGCCGGGAATGCGAGGATCAGCGCGCAGGCCGCCGTGGCCACCGTGCGCGCCTGAAAAGGCTTGCATCGCATCATCGCGATTCCGGTTTCCTCGGCCTGCCCGCCGTCAATGCGATTTTACGTCGACGTAGGTGAATTCGCCGTGGAGGATCGGGTGCTTCTTGAATCCAAGGACCCACGGCCTGATCAGCTCGTTGCGCAGCCGGGAAACGTTGAGGCTCCACGCGGTATCCACCTCCATCTGCCGCGACATCAGAAGAAATAGTCGATTGCGCTCCGCCGAATTCGGGAGCGCCTTGGCCTGCGCGTAGAGCTTGTCGAACGCCTTGGATTCGTAGCAGCCGTTATTGCTCTGGCCGGTATTCGGACCGTAGAGCAATTGCATGAAATTGTCGCCATCGGGATAGTCGGCGGTCCAGGCTGCGCCCCACATCTGCAGCCTGCACTCCTTGGCAGCCTTCAGGTTATCGCCGAAGGGTGCGACGTCGAAGACCATCCTGACGCCGATCTGTTCCGCAGATCGCTGCCACAGCTCGTTGAACTCGCGATCGATGCTGCTGGGCTGCGCGGCCTGATGGATGACGAGCGGCTTGCCGTCGGGCAGCGTACGCCATCCGTCAGGCCCCTTCTTGTAGCCGAAGTAATCGAGCAGCTTGTTCGCCGTTTCCGAATCGTGCCGTATGACCCCGCGATACTTCGGGTCGTGCCCGACAACGCCCGCGGGGATCGGCATCTCCGCGTGCACGGCCTGATGCTTGCGCAGCACCTCGACCTCCCGGTCGACGTCGTAAGCCATCGCCAGCGCGCGTCGTAACGCGATCTTCTCCTTGGCAAACCCTCCGACGATGGGGTCGCGGATGTTGAACGCGGTATACGTTATCTCGGGATCGATCGCGCGATAGTGCGTGATGCCCTGCTGCGCCAGCTCGGGCTTCAGCTTGTCGCCATCGAACGCATTGGGCGCGAACGCCGGCGGCACATTTATGTAGTCGAGCTCCTTTTGCAGAAACGCGAGCCACACCGACTGCGGCTCCTCGATGATCGTGATCTCGACCCGGCCGACCTGCGGCATCTGTTTGCCTTTCATTGCCGCGATCAGCGCCTGGTCCCACGGCTCGTCGCTGGCCTGAAAATCCCAGACGAACCCGCGATAATCCGGATTGGCCTCGAGGACGATTTTCGAGCGCCGGGTCCAGCTCTTGAGAACGTATGGACCCGTGCCGACGGGGTGGGCCATCAGCTCTTCGCCGGGGTAGGCCTCGACGATCTCTCGCGCCATGCTGCCAAAAGGAACGTGCGCGACGATATAAGGAAAGTTGTAGTCCTGCTCGGTCAACCGGAAGCGCAAAGTGTAGCGATCGACCGCTTCCATGCCCGGCACTTTGGCGTCGTAATCGAACTTCCCGGTTTGTTTCGCCTTTGCCGCGACCGCGTCCAGGCCGACGATCTTGCCTTCGAGCATGAATGCCCATTGCGAGCGGTTGGCGGGGTCCATGAACCGCATGTAGCTGTACACGAAGTCCTGCGCGGTCAGCTCGCGTTTCTGGCCTTTGAAGGCGGCGTCGGGAGTGAAGAAAATTCCCTTACGCAGCTTGAAGATGTAGGTCTTGCCCTGATCGGTCACCTCGGGCATGGCCTCGGCTACCATCGGCACGAGCTTCGCCGGTCGCGCCAGATAGTCGTACGTGAGCAGCCGCTCGAAGATTGCTTCGTTGACCGTGTTCGAGTACAGGTCGGTGACTCGGCAGGGATCGAACCCCGCCTCGCCCGTCGGAAAGTACCAGTGGATGACTTTGCTCGGATCGGCCTTGGCCAGCGCATCGCCAAGCGGCACGAAAGCGGTCGCGAATGCCAGTGCCGCAGGCAGAATACGCCATGGGGGACGCCGGAATGACCAGCGAGGCGACCGCCCGAGCCTGCGCAGCATCGACTCCTCCTTTACGAACGGCGCGTAATGTACCATTTCTCGCCCTTTTTGACGCCATGATGACGCCATCGGTAACGCGCTTGGCCAACGCGACGCCTGCTTTGCGGTTGCGGCGATGAAGCCGCATTACTGGGACGAGGCGACGCGCACGCTCTGCGAGCGCGATCGCGTGCTGCGCCGTCTCATCCGCCGCTATCCAGGCATCCATCTCAAGCAGCGCAGCGATCCATTCACGACGCTGGCGCGGGCGATTGTCGGCCAGCAGATCTCGGTCAAGGCTGCCGATTCGATTTGGCGCCGGTTCGTGGCGTGTGTCGCCGACGCGCCGCAAACCGGATTCCCCCGCCTGGCGCCGCACCGGGTCGCGACTCGAGCGATACCGGCGTTGCGCGGCTGCGGGTTGTCCCAGCGCAAGGCACAGTACCTGACCGATCTGGCCGACCATTTCGCGTCGGGTCGCCTCGACCCGAGAAAGTGGAAAAAGCTCGACGACGAGGCGCTGATCGCGGCGCTGGTCGACGTCAAGGGAATCGGGCGCTGGACGGCGGAAATGTTTCTCATGTTCCACGAGCTGAGACCCGATGTGTTGCCCGTCGACGACATCGGTCTGCAACGCGCGATCGCCGAACATTTCAACGACGGCGAGCGCCTTCCGCGTGACGCGATGTTCGCGGCTGCCGATCTGTGGCGGCCCTGGCGCTCGGTCGCGACCTGGTATCTATGGCGCAGCCTGGATCCGATCCCTGTTGAGTACTGATCGGAACGTCGCCTTCGGGCTTGATACTTCGTCTGAAACCCGAATGCTCGTTCCGACCGCACTTCGTACAAT
>JALYSM010000144.1 GCA_030854785.1 Pseudomonadota bacterium | reverse complement strand
CGACGGCCATTCCCGGCCGTCGACCCAGGGGCCACGACGCGCGAGGGTCGGGGCGCTGACCGCGGAAGGACATGCGGACCGGCGAGCGACGGGTTGAGCGGACGATTGTCTCGCCGACACGGGTTGCGCGATCTGCCGGGCTTGGGCAGCGCGAAGTGAATTTATTTTGGAAGCTTCCATGTTTGATTCCATCGTCACCCAGTTTCTGAGCGGTTTCGGCATCGTCGCAATTCTCGTCATCGCTGCCTTAGGACTCGCCATCATCTTTGGCGTCGCGGGTGTGATCAACATGGCCCACGGGGAGTTCATAATGGTGGGCGCCTATGTCGCCGCCGTGGTCAGTAAGCTCGGTGGCGACACCTTGGTCGCCATTCCCCTAGCCTTCATCGTCGTCGGTCTGCTCGGGCTCGCCATCGAGCGGGGTATCATCCAATGGATCTATGATCGGCCCTTGGAGACGCTCCTGGCGACATGGGGAGTTGGAATTGCGCTCCAGGTCATCATCAAGCTCATCTTCGGCCCGGAGCTCCTCTACGCGGGCACACCAAAGATGCTCCAAGGCGGCGTGCGCCTCATCGGTTTGCTGCCGTTTCCCGCGTACCGGATCTTCCTGATCGTGCTTGCCATGGTTATGGTGGCGGGGACTTTTTATCTTCTGTTCAAGACGGACTTCGGATTGAAGGTCCGCGCGGTGCGCCGCAACAGGGCAATCTCAGGCTGCCTCGGCATCGATACCGCCAAGGTGGACATGATGATCTTCGCGTTCGGCTCGGGCTTGGCCGGAATTGCCGGGGCGGCTCTCGCACCCATCAAATCGGTGTCGCCGCCAATGGGCTTTCCGTACGCCGTCGACTCCTACATGGTCCTGGTTCTTGGGGGCGTGGGAAACCTGTGGGGGGTGGTTGCCGGGTCCGCGGTTATCGGCGAAGCGGAGACCGTGCTTTCCTTCGTGTTCAATAACGTGATCGGGAAACTACTCGTTTTTCTCTTCATTGTCCTCATCATCCGCGTGGTACCGAAAGGTATCTTCGGTTACTACGAGCGAGGCTAGCGCGGCGATTCGACGAGAGATGCAAGTGATCTTGAAGGATCGAAGCAATGGTTGAGGCGACCACTCGGCTCGTTGCGAGACTAGACCTTGCCAAGGGTAAGCGCATCCGCAGGGCGCCCCTCGTGCCCCTTTGGGCCCTGGTGGGCGGCGCCGGGATTGTCGCGGCGATCGCCGCGTATCCGGTCTACGGATCGAATGCCTATGTGCTGTCGCTGCTCGGGAAGTTCTTGTGCTATTCGCTCTTCGCGCTCAGCGTCGATCTGATCTGGGGTTTCGCGGGAATCCTGAGCCTGGGTCAGGCAGTGTACTTCGGAATTGGGGCCTATTTCGTTGCCTTGTCGCTCAAGATCAATTACACGTTGGACCACCCGACCCGCTACGGCGGCAAGATTCCGGACTTCATGGAGTGGAACGGACTGACCGAGCTACCGAAGTTCATGGAGCCGCTGATCAACATTCCGTTCGCCATCGCATGCGCCCTCATCATCCCGACAGTGCTGGCGCTGCTTTTCGGGGTGATCACCTTCAAGCGGAAGATATATGGCGTCTATTGCGCCGTGATTACTCTGGCCGAGTCATTGATCCTCCAGGACTTCATAATCGAGTATCAGACCTACACAGGCGGGTTCAACGGAATCACGGACTACGGCAACTACGCGAACATGTATTTCCTGTGGTTCATTCTGGGGGTAACGGTCCTTCTCTTCTTCGGTGCACGCGCGTTGACCCATTCGCGCGTCGGTACGGTGCTGAAATCGATCCGCGACAACGATGTCCGGGCCGAGTTCATCGGATACAACGTGGCGAACTATCGTATCTTCGTGTTCTGCGTTTCGGCCTTCATCGCTGCGGCGGCAGGCGCGATGTACGCAGCATGGGTCGGTCTTATCTCCTTCCTTGACACCGGCCCGGTCTATTCTATCGAGGCCGTGATTTGGACGGCCGTCGGCGGCCGCGGGACGATCATTGGATCGTTCATTGGCGCGTTTTTGATCAAGGGCGCCGAGTTCTTCCTGAGCGGGGTGCTCCAGTTCTGGTGGCAGCTTGTCATCGGCGGCCTGTTCATCTTCGTCGTCTTGGTCATGCCCGATGGCATCGTGGGAACCGTCGCCAACTGGCTGCGCCACCGACCGAGGAGAACGAAGGGGAACGGGAACTAGGACCACCGATGAGCGGTTTTCTTGAGATCAAGGGGCTGACCACAACGGTTTCTGGCTACACGATCCTCAACAACCTCGACTTCGCCATCGCGGAGAACGAGCTACGCGTGCTGCTCGGACCCAACGGCGCCGGCAAGACGACGCTGATCGCCATGATTACCGGCCAATACAAGCCGACGTCGGGCAAGATCTACTTCGCCGACCAGGATATCACGGGTCTATCCCCGGACAAGATCTTCCAGATCGGGATCAGCCGGAAGTTCCAGGTGCCGAACATGTACGAGACGCTCTCCGTCTTCAACAACGTGATGGTGTCGCTGCAGGGCACGCGAAAGGTGTTCGGCACGCTCTTGCGCAAGCTCAGTGGCGAGGAGGCGGATCGGATATGGGAGATTCTCGAATTTATCGAGCTCGCCGATAAGGCCCACGCTGCGGCCGGCATGCTTTCGCACGGAGAGCGCCAATGGCTCGAGCTCGGCATGCTGATGGCTGCGAACTCCAAGCTCCTTCTGCTCGACGAGCCCACGACGGGCATGACCGAACAGGGCAAGCACAAGACCGCCGAGCTCATTGAGAAAATTGCGAGCAATCACACGGTGCTGCTAGTCGAACACGACATGCACATTGTCCGGCTCATCGCCCGGAAAGTGACGGTTCTCCATCAGGGCCAAGTGCTCGCGGAGGGTCCGCTCGCCGAGGTTGTCGAGAACGAGACCGTCCGCCAGGTCTACCTTGGGAGGGGAAAGTTTGCGTAATGTTGGCGCTCAATAGCATCGATGCGTTCTACGGAACAAGCCATATCCTCCACGGGATCTCCCTCGGCGTCGACAACGGCGGCATGATGGCGGTGCTGGGGCGCAACGGGGCCGGCAAGACGACGCTCCTGCGCAGCATCATTGGGCTGAACCCGCCGCGGTCCGGATCTATCATCTACGACGGGACGGACATCACCCGGATGAAGTCCCATCGCCGGGCGCATCTGGGGATCGGCTATGTCCCGCAGGGCCGCGAGATCATTCCCGACCTCACGGTCGAAGAGAATCTCAAGTTGGCAGTGATCGCGAGCGGACGTCGGCGCAACGGAATCCCCGAGTTCGTGTTCGAGTACTTCCCAGCGCTCAGGTCGCTTATCGGTCGCACCGGCGGGGTGCTGAGCGGCGGAGAGCAGCAACAGCTCGCGATCGCCCGCGCCCTCACCCAGGAGCCGAAATTGTTATTGCTGGACGAGCCCACGGAGGGGCTCCAGCCCTCTGTGGTGGACGAGATCGACAATATCATCAATCGAATCCACGAAGACCGGCACTGCGCGATCCTTCTCGTCGAGCAGAACCTCGAGTTTGTTCGCGGCATCACGCAACGGTTCGCCATTCTCGAAACTGGCCGGATCGTTGCGCAGGGCAAGATCGACGACCTGACGGACGAGGTGGTGACAAGGCACTTGTCCGTCTAGGCTCCGGCCGTCGCGCGCCTTTGTTCTGGAAATCGGCCGGCTTCCACAGGCCGGACGATCCCTTGCAGTCCGGGACGCATGATCTTCTCGCATCTGACCGTCGAGGAGAATATATTAGCGGGGATGGAGAAGTTGCGTGACAAGTCCGTGCCCGATTGCGTTTATCCCTTCTTCCCGGTGCTGCGTAAAATGACACGCCACCGCGGCGGAAACCTGTCAGGTGGCCAGCAACAGCAGCTTGCGATAGCCCGGGCACTGGTCGCTGAGCCCAAGGTATTAATGCTCGACGAGTCAACCGAGGGAATTCAGCCTTGAATCATCAAGGAGATCCCAAGAACGTTGAATCGGCCGAAGAAAGCTGTCAATCATCGTGTCGGAGCGGGTCCTGAGTTTTACGGTTGAGATTGCAGACCAGGTTTTCATTATCGAGAAAGGCGAATTCGTGTACGAAGGCGCGCGCGCCAATGTTGGACAAGGAAAGGATCCATTCTTCTCTGACGTATGACGCGGTGACCCATTTCAAATCGCGCCTGCCAGCGCGGCTTTGGAAACGCAGCCAGGAAGGTGCGCAATCTACGAGGAGCATTCATGCCTAAGACCCTAATCAACATCGATCGATCCAAATCACCCATCGATCAACCTGATCCGGTGATCGTCAACCGCTGGCATCCGGACACTCCGATGGTAGCGAGTGTGAAGGTGGGCGAAAACTTCCGGATCGAGTGCTTTGACTGGACCGGCGGTCAAATCAAAAACGATGATAGCGCCGACGATGTGCGCGACTGCAACCTGTTGCCCTGCCACCACCTTTCCGGGGCGGTTGCGGTCGAGGGCGCACAGCCCGGCGACATCCTCGTCGTCGATATTCTGGATATCGGGCCGTTCCAAGGCCAGGAATGGGGATACACGGGGATATTCTCGACGCAGAACGGCGGCGGTTTCCTGACCGACGTATTCCCCGAACCCAAGAAGGCCATTTGGGATTTGCAGGGAATCTATACCACCTCGCGCCACGTTCCCAACGTCAGGTTCGCCGGAATCACGCATCCGGGCATCGTCGGCTGCCTGCCCTCGCGCGAGTTGCTCCAGAAATGGAACGAGCGCGAGAAAGCTTTGGTGGCAACCAACCCCAATCGCGTGCCACCGCTTGCGTTGCTCCCCGATCCCACGGGCGTCATCCTCGGCAGCCTCAAGGGATCCAAGCTGGAGGCCGCGGCCCGCGAAGGTGCGCGCACCATACCGCCGAGGGAGCACGGGGGCAATTGCGACATCAAAAACCTGTCCCGCGGCAGCCGGGTCTACCTCCCGGTCTACGTCAAAGGCGGCGGACTAGTGACCGGCGACTTCCATTTCTCGCAAGGCGACGGCGAAATCACGTTCTGCGGGGCCATCGAAATGGGCGGCTGGATCGATTTTCACGTCGATGTGATCAAGGACGGTTGCAACAAATACGGCATCACTCAGGCGATGTTTCAGCCTGGACCGGTCGAGCCCCGTTACTCCGAGTTCCTGGTGTTCGAGGGAATCTCCGTGGACGACCACGGGAAGCAGCACTACAACGATGTCACCGTCGCCTATCGTCGCGCCTGCCTTCACGCGATCAACTACCTCACCAAGTTCGGATACTCCGGCGAGCAGGTGTATACGATCCTGAGCACCGCGCCAGTGGAAGGCCGGGTCAGCGGTGTCGTCGACATCCCGAACGCCTGCGTATCGCTGTACATCCCAACGGCGATCTTCGACTTCGACATACGCCCGAATGCGCAAGGACCGAGCAAGAAGGTCGGTGAAGGGGCCCTCGCGTCATAGCCTGAACTAGAGGCGCTACGGAGGCCGTAGCCCCCGTTACCCGTGGAGAACGTGACCGATGCCTATTTACGACTATTACTGTGCCGCCTGCGGCAGCTTCGAGCAGCGTCGTCCCATGAAGGAGTCGGGCGAGCCGGCTGCCTGCCCTGTGTGCCACGCGCTGTCCGCGAGGGTGCTTACCGCGCCGAGCCTCAATCTGATGAAAGGGTCCGATCGCAAAGCCGAGGAGCGCAACGAGAAGAGCGCGCACGCACCGGACGTGGTGCATAGGCTGGGGCCCGAGGCTTCGGACCGACGGCACCCCGCGCACCATCGCAGTCGCGATTACAAGCCGCACAAGCCGACCCGTCCGTGGATGGTCGGCCATTAAGCAGTCGACCGGCGGCCTTGAGTCTGGCGCTGGGCCAGTTACAACTAGCCGTTTTGCGGAACCGCGCTAAACCCCAGCCAAAGAACCAGCAGGCCCACGATGACGCTAAGCGCGACATAGCTTCCAGCCACCGCAATCTCGCTTCGGCGGAGGAGATAGAACGTTTCTAGGCCAAATGCGGAGAAGGTAGTGAAGCCGCCGACGATGCCGGTGAACAGGAAGATGCGGGCCTCGTCCGAAAAAAATCCATCCTTCATTGCGAAGCCTGCGAGAATTCCAATGATGAAGCATCCGGCAATGTTCACAAGGAAAGTGCCAAGAGGGAACCGCCAATCCACCGTTCGGTAAAGCACCCATACGGATAGCTGGTAGCGAGCCACAGAGCCTAAAGCGCCGCCCAGTGCGACAAGGAGGATTGATTGCATCTGCTGGCTTAGCAGTTTGTATCAGCCATCATAACGATCGGCATCTCGAAAGCGTATCACGCGGGCACGCGAAAGGGCCGAGTTGTGTAACAGACTGGCGTGTCAAGCTAGACCACTACCTGATCGGCAATTTCCGATTCATCGTGGCGGTTTCAGGCGACTCACCGATGCGATACCGGCATCGCCGAGGCCAGGGAGAAATCCGGCCCATTCACGATACGTGAATGGTAGGACATATGGGCGGGCGATCCCACGGGCCAGTCGGACTCGAACGAGCGCAGCCATCGCGCTGTGTCGAATTCGACCGGCATGGCGTCAATGAAGGCATCGGCGACCCGGACGCCGTACAAGGCGGGACGGGGAGCGGGGCGGGTCGACATGCGGGTGATCAGGCCAAAGTGCGTGCCCGCAAAATTCGGCAGTCCGGCAGCCCCGTTATTGGCGATTACCAACCGTGCGCCGGGGAACGCAAATTCACGCATCGCCGGCAGGCAGGTGTGGCTGGAGCCGAACACGTCGATATTTGATTCGGTCCTTACGCCGTCAAGCCACGACAGATTTGAATCGTCGTCAAGGGCCTCTTGTCCGAACCGCCATCCCGCAAGCGACTCGGCGTCACCATGAACGATACCCACCCTACATCCTCCGAGCTGGACGACGAGATGCATTGGTAGCGCGGCGAGTTGCTCTCCCGATCCGCTGATATCGACGGCGGTTTGACGGAGCGTTGAGAGAATGGTATTCGAGCGCTCGACGACCGCGTCGGCGATCGTGTCGGGATAGGCGCAGCCACAGCCAACGTCACCTTCACCGTCTTCACGCGCGATCTCCGTCTCGACATTGCCGCGGAGCGCCCGGCAGGCGAGCACTCGGCTCTGCACGGCGGAAAAGCTATGTGGATCGATGTCGAACCAATGGAAGTCGCCGTTGTAGACAACTTCGACCCTGCCGTTCTCCTGTTCCGCCATACGCTCGACGGCATCGAGGGCCAAACTGTTCCCGTAGAGTCCGCCGACGATGTAAATCGTCTCGGCCTCGAAATCGGGCATGCGCGCGAACGTCGCGACTGGATATCTGTAATCGGCCGGGCAGAAGCGTCCCGCGCTCACGGCTGAACCCTCGGTTGATCTGGCGTCGACCCGCGGTCAAACGGACCGACCTACGCCAAGTTAATCGGATTTTGACATTCTATCAGCGACTACCGCAGATGGACTTCATGCCGCGCGTCGCCGCGCTCCTCCATTCTGAGCGGCGGGCTTTCCATCCCAAGGGATACCCTTGGCCGCCAACGAACGGCACTGATCGCCACCTCACGAAGCGGGTAAGTGGGACTGGCTAAGGAAAGCTGAAACGGCTAAAATCCGACCTTCGCCTAGCGCCAGCAATGCGGGGGTAAAAGCGCGTATCCGAAGGGCTATTTTGGTAGGCTCCCCGCAAGGCTAATACTGGTGCGGCTTGTGGCGGGCGTCCACTCCGCCACCGACATAGGAAGGGCGAACGCGAGTTCGCCCTTTTTTGATTTATTACGTAGGTACGATCGCCATGTATGACTTTCTCCATAAGCGCAAGCGCGCAGTCCAGGTCATTCTCGCGCTGATTACGCTGCCGTTCGCGTTCTTCGGCGTCGACTACTATTTTCGCGATACCGCCCGGACGGGCGAGATCGCCACGGTTGCAGGCAGCCGGATCACGCAGGCGGAATTCGACAATACGTTGCGCGAGCAGCAGGAACGCATGCGGCAGACGCTCGGCCGGAACTTCGACCCGGCAGTATTCGACGATCCCGAGGTAAGGTATTCGCTCCTCGACGGGTTGATCGGCCACAGACTCCTGCAGGAACAGGCGCGGCGCGGTCGATTCAGCGTCTCCGACGACCAGCTCCGGCAGTTCATTTCCGAGATTCCGGCCTTTCAGGACGGCGGCAAATTTTCCCAGGCGCGATATGAGCAGCTCCTCGCGATGCAGAACCCGCCGAAGTCTCCCATAGAGTTTGCGCGGGAGATCAGGCGCGAACTCATGCTCGGTCCGGTGCAGGAGTCCATCACCGGTGCGAACATCGTGGCCAAGACCAATGTCGAGCGCTACCTCGGTCTTCTCGAGCAACAGCGAGCGGCCGCGGTGGCCGCGATCGACGTCGATGCGTATCTCAAAGACGTCAAGATCGATGACGCGGCGGTAAGGGCGTTCTACGACGCCAACGCGGGCGCATTCCAGGTCCCCGAGGAAGTAAAGCTCGAGTACGTGACGCTGACCCCGGATGCGCTCGGCGCGCAGAGTCCCGTCGATCCCGCTGAGGTCAGGAAGCAGTACGACGAGAATGCGCGGCAGTATGGCAAGGCCGAGGAGCGGCAGGCGGCGCACATCCTGATCGCCGTCAAGCCGGATGCATCCGAGGAGGACAAGGCGAACGCAAAAAAGAAGGCCGAGGAAATCGCCGCGCAGGCGAAGAAGAGTCCGGCGCAGTTCGGCGAGCTCGCGAAGAAACTCTCGGAGGATCCGGGCTCGGCGGCGCAGGGCGGCGACCTGGGAATTTTCGCGCGCGACGGTTCGATGGTCAAGCCGTTCGAGGACGCGGTATTTTCGATGAAGGCGGGAGAGATCGCCGGTCCGGTGCAGAGCGACTTCGGCTGGCACGTGATCAAGCTCGGGGCGATCCACGCGGCAAAGCAGCAGAGCTTCGACGAAGTGAAGGCGCAGATCGAGCAGGACCTCAGGCGGCAGAAGGGGACGCGCAAGTTCGCCGAGGCTGCCGACCAGCTGCAGAACCTCGTCTACGAGCAGGCCGATTCGCTGCAGCCGGTCGCCAAGGCACTCAACCTGACCGTGCAGTCGACGCCGCTGCTCTCCCGCGCGCAGGTGCAAGCGCTGGCGCAGAACAACGTGAAGTTCGTGCAGGCGGTTTTCAGCGCCGACTCACTGCAGTCGAAGAGAAATACCGAGGCGATGGAGATAGCGCCGGGCGTATTGATGGCCGCACGCGTGGTCGAGTACAAGCCCGCCAGCTTGCGTCCGTTCGATGACGTCAAGGCAGAGCTTCGCCGGCAGCTCGAGCGCAAGGCCGCGAGCGAGCTCGCGCAAGCTGCGGGAAAGGCCAAGCTCGCGCTTTTGCAGGAGGGCAAGCCCGCGGGAGTGACCTTCGGCAAACCCGCAACGCTGACGCGCAGCCAGCCGCAGCCCGGCTATCCGCCCGCCGCGCTGGCCATGATCTTTCAGGCCGATGCGACGAAGCTGCCGGCGTACGCGGGCTCGGTGAACGAGCGCGGCGGTTACTCCCTTTATCGGATCGAGCGGATCATCGCGCCAACCGCGCCGGATGCGGCCCGGTTGACGGCTTTGAGCACCCGCGTCGGCGATCAGATGGGCCGCGAGCTGGCCGCGGCCTACGTCGCCAGCCTGAAGGCGAAAGCGGACGTGAAGATCAACCAGGCCAACCTGGAGAAGGAAGGCGGGCGCACTGGTCCCGCGGGACGGCCGGTCAGCCCGAGGGGACGGCGGGGCAGTTGAGATCGCGCAACATCTTCTCGCTTTCGGCAGTGGCCTTGTCGCGTTCCGCCGCTGGCATATAGACCTTCTCGCCCTTGTCGTTGAAGCGGTAGACCGCAACATCGCCGCGCAGCGTCTGGAGGCGGCCGCGAATCTGCACGCAGCGGTCGAGCTTCGCCCTGGCGTCGGCCTGGGCCTTTTCCGCCTTGGCTTCGTCCTCCGCGCGATCCTGCTGGCGCTTGTTGATCTGCGCATCCGTCGTGGCCATGTCGCGCACCGCGTTCGGGTCGCCCGGAGCCACCGTTGGATTGACACGTTCCGCCTTGACACCGGGCGGCGGTGTATCGCCATAGACGACGCGGCCGTTCTCGTCGTTCCATTTGTACAGCGCCGCGGCGGCGGAAAAGGCCGTGAACGCGAGCGTGCACGTGACGAGCCGAAGCAGGAAGCGGCAGTTCATGTCGTACTTTCCGAAAGGCGATGGCGACACGGTAATGCAAACGGTGCACGGGCGTCAAACACGGGCCTGGCGCCGTTGCGATCGTTTACCGACCCCGGCGACCCGCGTATAATCCGCTTTTGCGCATAGGAGAAATGCACCATGCGTGTCGTGCAGAAGGCGCTGACTTTCGACGACGTCCTGCTGCTTCCCGCCCAATCCTCCGTCGTTCCCCGCGACGTCAGCCTGCAGACCCGCCTCACCTCCCGCATCACGCTGAACATCCCCTTGCTGTCGGCGGCGATGGATACCATCACCGAAGCGCGCCTCGCGATCGCAATCGCGCAGGAAGGCGGCCTGGGCATCGTGCACAAGAACATGTCGCCCAGGGCGCAGGCGGCCGAGGTGGCGAAGGTCAAGCGCTTTGAGAGCGGTGTGGTCAAGGATCCGATCACGATTCCGCCGACGATGTCGGTGCGCGAGGTGCTCACGCTCACCGCGCTGCACAAGATCTCGGGGCTGCCGGTAGTGGACGGCCGGAAGGTCGTCGGCATCGTGACCAACAGAGATCTCCGCTTCGAGACCAATCTGGATCAGCCCGTCGCCAATATCATGACCCAGCGCGATCGGCTGGTGACCGTGCCTGAGGGAACCGAGCTGGAGGAAGCCAAGACGCTGATGCATCAACATCGTCTCGAGCGCGTGCTGGTCATCAACGATCGCTTCGAGCTGAAAGGGCTGATCACCGTCAAGGACATCCTGAAGTCGACCGAGCATCCGCTCGCGTCCAAGGACGAGCTGGGACGTCTGCGCGTGGGGGCGGCGGTTGGCACCGCGGGCGACACCGAGGAACGCGTCGAAGCGCTCGTCGCTGCGGGCGTCGACGTCATCGTGGTCGACACGTCGCATGGCCATTCGCAAGCCGTGCTCGAGCGCGTGCGCCGGGTCAAGGACAACTACCCGCAGGTGCAGGTCGTAGGCGGTAACGTCGCCACGGCCGGAGGCGCTCGCGCGCTCGCAGATAACGGCGCCGACGCGGTCAAGGTCGGCATCGGTCCCGGCTCGATCTGCACAACGCGCATCGTCGCCGGGGTCGGCGTGCCGCAGATCTCGGCGGTGCTCAACACGCTCGAGGGCATCGCCAAACTCGACATACCGATCATCGCCGACGGCGGCATCCGCTATTCGGGCGACATCGCCAAGGCGATCGCGGCGGGCGCGTCGTGCGTGATGCTGGGCAGCCTTTTCGCCGGCACCGAGGAGGCGCCCGGCGAGATCGAGCTCTTTCAGGGCCGCTCCTACAAGATCTATCGTGGCATGGGATCGCTGGGCGCGATGCAGCAGGGCTCCAGCGACCGCTATTTCCAGGACGCGGAAGGCGACGACGCCGCCGAAAAACTCGTGCCCGAGGGCATCGAGGGGCGCGTGCCGTACAAGGGTGCGCTGGCCGCGGTCATCCATCAGCTCATGGGCGGAGTGCGGGCCGCGATGGGCTATTGCGGCTGCGCGACCATCGACGAGATGCGCCATCGGGCCGAATTCGTCGAGATTACCGCGGCGGGCATGCGCGAGTCGCACGTGCACGACGTGCAGATCACCAAGGAGGCACCGAATTACCGCGTCGAGTGAAAAAAGTGGCCCCGATAGCAGCTGTGCGCCCCGATTGCTTTGTCGTTTCCTCGCTCGCCCCTCGCCGTACTTCCTCTGTACTGTCTCGGGGCTCGCTGCGGGCCTTCGCTTGGCAAACGAGGCACTCGGGGCTGCTCGCGACGCTCTCGAGCCCACGTTGACGTTTCGGACCGTAAAGGCCTGTCGTGTCTGAATCGTCCCACGCGGGCCGCCGCGCCGCGCTGCCGTTCATCTTCATCGTCGTGTTCATCGACGTGCTCGGTATCGGGCTCGCGATGCCGGTCCTACCGATGCTCATCGGCGACTATACGGCGAGCCGGGAACTGCAATCGTACTGGTACGGCGTGCTCGTCGTCGTCTACGGGTTGATGCAATTCTTTTGCGCGCCGCTCCTGGGCGCGCTCTCCGACCGTTTCGGGCGGCGTCCCGTAATCCTGGCGTCGATCTTCGGGCTCGGGCTGCACTATCTGCTCCTCGCCGTCGCGCCGTCGTTATGGTTCATGCTGATCGCGCGCGTAATCGGCGGTGTCACCGGTGCGAGCTTTTCGGTGGCGAATGCCTATGCGTCGGACGTCAGTTCGCCCGAACGCCGCGCCAAGAGCTTCGGGCTGATCGGCGCCGCGTTCGGGCTCGGATTCATCTTCGGGCCGGTGCTCGGAGGCGTGCTCGGCAGCATCGACCTGCATCTGCCTTTTTACGTGGCCGCCGCACTGTCGTTGATCAACGGGCTCTACGGATTGATCTTCGTTCCCGAATCGTTGCCGCCGGAGCGCCGCGCCGCGTTCGAGCTCAGGCGCGCGAATCCTTTCGCCGCGCTGCTCGCACTGTCCCGGCACCGCGAGATCGGACGCCTGGTGCTGGTGTTCGCACTGGTCGTACTCGCGCAGCTGATCTTGCAGACGACGTGGGTTCTCTTCACGCACTTTCGCTTCGGCTGGGGAACGCGCGAAAACGGCTTCGCCCTGTTTTGCGTGGGTCTGGTCGCGGCGGTCGTGCAGGGCGTGCTGCTCGGGCCGCTGCTGCGGCGCTTCGGCGAGGTTCGTCTCGCGCTCGCCGGGCTTTCCGTCGGCACGATCGCCTACCTGCTGTACGGACTCGCACCGCAGGGCTGGATGATGTACGCAATCATCATCGGTAATTTCATTTCCTTCGCCGCGGGGCCGGCCCTGCAGGGGATCGTCTCCAACGCGGTCGGGCCGCGCGAACAGGGCGTCACCATGGGAGCGCTCAACTCGATCAACAGCATCATGTTCGTCGTTGCGCCCGCGATCGGGACGCCGCTTCTGGCGCAGGTGAGCCATCTGCCGCCATCCGACTGGAGGGTGGGCGTGACTTTTTTCGTCAGCGCCGTGCTGCAGGCGTTCGCGCTCGTGCTGGCGCGACGCCATTTCGCGTTCCAGCGCCTTGTGCGCCCGGCCTGATACCCACGCATGCATTGCAAGATACTCATCCTCGATTTCGGAGCGCAATACACCCAGCTTATCGCGCGGCGCGTGCGCGAGCTGCACGTCTATTGCGAGATTCACCCCTTCGATGTCGGCGACGCGTTCATCCGCGACTTCGCGCCCGCCGGCATCATCCTGTCGGGCGGACCCGAAAGCGTGACCGCAGGCGATACACCGCGCGCGCCGGATGCGGCCTGGAAGGCTGGCGTGCCGGTGCTGGGCATCTGTTACGGTATGCAGGCGATGGCGGCGCAGCTTGGCGGGGCCGTGGAGGACGGGCTCGTGCGCGAGTTCGGTTACGCCGAGGTGCGCGCGCACGGCCACGGCCGTCTGCTCTCCGGCATCCAGGATCGCGTGAACGAAGGTCACGGGCTGCTCGATGTCTGGATGAGTCACGGCGACAAGGTCACCGCGTTGCCGCCGGGCTTCTCGGTCATGGCGAGCAACGCCGCGACCCCGATCGCGGCGATGATGGACGAGTCGCGGCGCTTTTACGCCGTGCAGTTCCACCCCGAGGTCACGCACACGCGCCAGGGCAGGGCCATTCTCGCGCGCTTCGTCAAGGACATCTGTGGTTGCACCGGCGACTGGACGATGCCGGGCTACGTCGACGAAGCAGTCGCCAGGATTCGCTCGGAAGTCGGCACCGATGCGGTGATTCTCGGGCTTTCGGGCGGCGTCGATTCCTCGGTCGCCGCAGCGCTCGTCCATCGCGCGATCGGCGACAAGCTGACCTGCATCTTCGTCGACACGGGGTTGCTGCGGCAGGGCGAGACCGATCAGGTCATGGACACGTTCGCGCGGCATCTCGGCGTCAAGGTCGACTGCGTGGACGCGAGCGACGCGTTCCTGCGCGCGCTCGCCGGCGTGACCGAGCCGGAAGAGAAGCGCAAGATCATCGGCCGCGAGTTCGTCCATGTCTTTCAGGCGGAAGCGCAGAAGATCCCCACTGCCCGATGGCTCGCGCAGGGAACGATCTACCCGGACGTGATCGAATCGGCCGGGGCCAAGACGAAGAAAGCGCATACGATCAAGTCGCACCATAACGTGGGCGGACTGCCCGAGACGCTGCATCTCAAGCTGCTCGAGCCGCTGCGCGAGCTGTTCAAGGACGAGGTGCGCGAGCTCGGCGTCGCGCTCGGCCTGCCGCACGAGCTCGTGTTCCGGCACCCGTTTCCCGGGCCGGGCCTCGGCGTGCGCATTCTGGGCGAGGTGACGCGCGAACGCGCCGAGCTGTTACGCCGCGCCGATGCAATATTCATCGAGGAGTTGCGTCGCGCCGGCTGGTACGATCAGGTCGCGCAGGCGTTCGCCGTGTTCCTGCCGGTCCGCTCGGTCGGCGTCATGGGCGACGGCCGGACCTACGAGCATGCGGTCGCGCTGCGCGCGGTGCAAACCACCGATTTCATGACCGCCCACTGGGCGCCGCTGCCGCACGAGCTGCTCGCCGTCGTCTCGCGGCGCATCACCAACGAAGTGCGAGGCATCAACCGGGTCGTGTACGACATATCGGGGAAACCGCCCGCGACCATCGAGTGGGAGTAGGGAGGGCTTAGGCGTCCCATCGAGGATACTGAGACCGGAGCACGTTGATGGAATTGCTAACTACTTTGCGTGCAGTGTCCGCCCTTGCCTTTACAGCGACTTTGACACTCATGCCATCCGCAAATGCCAGCCGGCCGTTGCTCGATTTCTCCAGTCCGGAAGTCGTGCGGACGTTTCGGGTTATCAATGATGGTGTGATGGGCGGGGTGTCCACTTCGCGACTTAGCTCGACGGCCGAGGCCATCGTGTTCGAAGGCGAAGTCTCACTCGATAACAACGGCGGCTTCGCCTCGTTCCGGGGCCCCGTCAGGTTTCCAGCGCAGCCCGCGGCGTTGCTGTTGACCGTGCGGGGCGACGGGCAGCGCTACAAGCTGACCCTCAGGCTCGACGACAGCAACAGCACAGGTCAATACCAGGCTGCGTTCGTTGCCCCGCGCGAATGGCAAACGCTGCGTTTCGTCCCTGCCGACTTCGCGGCGAGTTTCCGCGGGCATCCTGTTGCCGCGCCGACCGTTCGGTTCTCAGACGTGCAGTACTTGGGCCTGCTTATTTCGGACAAGCAATCGGGTGCGTTCAAGGTCGATCTGAAGGACATCAGGGCCGAGTAGGCACTTCAATACGTGTCGTGCAGGGGGTGTTCCCGGATTGCAGGAAGCCGAGTTGAGTTTCAGCTGTTGCGCGTGAGCACCATCTGCACGTCCCCCAGCGCACGCTCGGCGAAGCCGGCTTCGCAGTAGCACAGGTAGAACTCCCACATGCGGCAGAAGCTCTCCGGGTAGCCGAGCGCGCGCACGCGTTCCCGATTGGCGAGGAAACTGTCGCGCCAGCGAGCGAGTGTTGTCGCGTAATGCGGCCCGATGTCCTCGAGATGCACGATGCGCAGGTCGCTCGCGCCCGCCATCGCCTGCGCGAGCGCGCTCACCGACGGAATACAGCAGCCCGGGAAGATGTACCGCTTGATGAAATCCACCTCGTCGCGCGCGCGGTCGTAGAGGTGGTCCGCGATGGTGATCGACTGCAGCAGCATCTGTCCGCCGGGGGCGAGGCGCGCCGCGCATTGGCGAAAAAACTCGCCGAAGTTCTGATGGCCGATTGCTTCAATCATCTCGATCGACACCAGCTTGGCGTAGGTGCCCTTCAGGTCGCGGTAATCCTCCAGCAGTATGCTGATGCGATCTTCGAGACCGGCCGCGTGCACGCGCTTGCGCGCGAGCTCGTGCTGGCTCGGCGAGATGGTCGTGGTGGTGACCCGGCAGCCATAACGCGTCGCGGCGTGCAAAGCAAATCCGCCCCAGCCGGTGCCGATCTCGAGCACGTGGTCTTGCGGTCCGAGCGCAAGCTTGCGGCAGACCGCGTCGAGCTTCGCGGTCGAAGCCTCGGCGAGAGTCATGTCCGGCCGTTCGAAGAGCGCGCACGAGTACATCATCGTCTCGTCGAGGAAGAGCTGGAAGAAATCGTTACCAAGGTCGTAGTGCGCCGAGATATTGCGGCGGCTGCCGGCGCGCGTGTTGCGATGCAGCCAGTGCGCGGCCAGGCGCAGCGGCGCCGAGACCCGCGCGAGTCCTGTTTCCATCGCGTCGAGCGCATCGGGGTTGCGCAGCAGCAGCCGCATGAGCGCGGTGAGGTCGTTCGACTGCCAGTGCCCGAGCATGTACGACTCGCCCGCGCCCACCGAGCCGCCGAACGCGATCTCGGCATAGAAGGCGGGGTCGAGTACGGTGAGGGCGGTGCGCGGGCCACTGCGCCCGGTGCCGAATTCGATAACCTCGTCGCCGTCGCGCACGCGCAGCAGTCCGTTGCGCAGGGTCGCGAGGCCCGCTAGAACGAGCCGCCGCGCGAGTGCGCCAAGCGGGTTGGCCCGCCGCGCAGTGCGGGACAGTTCGATCAGCGTGGTGTCGGTCATGTGGTTTTCTCCTCGATGCGCTTGGCAGGATGAACGTGAAAGGGCACGCGCTTCAGCCACAGGCGCAGCGCTTGCCAGTAAATTGCGGCGACTACCTGTAGCGTGGCGAACGGAAAGTGCGAGAGCGCGCCCACAAGACTCGCGCCGGTGATCTCGCGCCGCTCGAGCACGAGCGTGGCGTCGAATAGCGTCTCGTTGGCGCGCAGGTTCGTCATGTGTACGGCAAGACGGATTCCCGGAGGGGTGAAGCGCCAGTCGTAGTCGACCTCCATCGGCATGAAGGGCGACACGTGGAACGACTTGCCGAAGCGAAAGCGCAGCTTGCCGCCGTGCGCTGCGCTCATGCGCGCGGGCAGCACATAGGCGTGGCGCTCGTTCCATGGGGTGTTGGTGATCTCGGCAACGATGTTCTCGACGTGTTCGCCGGCCGCGTCGTAGCAGTAGTAGAAGCTCACCGGATTGAAGCAGTGACCGAAGGTGCGCAGGTGCGTAAGCAGACGCACCGGGCCGGCCGGACGCCTTCCGGTTTCGCGCTCGACGCGGTCGCGCACCGCCCGTTCGAGCGGCACTTGCGGATCACCGAGGTAGTCGGCGCGCCGTAGCCAGGCGAGCGCAGGCCCGTGCGTTGACCAGAGCCAGCGGCCGCGGAACACCTCGTCCAGCTCGGCGAGGTCGAGCCAGACCATGCACAGGCGGTACTCGAATCCGTGCGGGGCGGGCGCGAAGCGCCGATGCCTAAGCCGACCGATATACAGTGCGCTGTGCATGGTCCTGCTCGAAATGGGAAAGCGCCTGCAGGGCGCTGACGACGCCGTCCTCGTGAAAGCCGTTGCGCCACCACGCGCCGCAATAGTAGGTGCCGAGTGAACCGTTGAGCTCGCGCTGGCGCGTCTGTGCGGTCACCGAGGCCGGCGTGTAAAGCGGGTGGTGATAGGCGATGCGCTTGATGACGCGCGCCGGGTCGATCGCTTCGCTGCGGTTGATCGTGACCAGGAAGGGCGTCGGTGCATCGAGCCGCTGCAGGATGTTCATGTTGTATGTGAGCGCGACCGGTCCGCGGTGGCCGGGCAGCACGTGGTAGTTCCAGGCCGCCCAGGCGAGGCGTGTTTTCGGCAGCAGCCGCAGGTCCGTATGAAGTACGGCTTCGTTGCGCTGATACGGAATCGCGCCCAGCACCTCGCGCTCGGCGCCGCTCGGATCGGCAAGGAGCGCGAGCGCCTGATCGCTGTGACAGGCGAGGAAGGCCGCGTCGTAGCGCAGCGGCGCCTGTCCGCGCGCCTTGACGATCACGCTGGCCGGCAGCCGGCGAATCCATTCCACGGGCGTGTCGAGGCGGATACGGCCACGAAATGGCGCAGTAAGCTTCTCGACGTAACGCGCCGATCCGCCGCGGATAGTGCGCCACACCGGGCGGTCGTTCACGCTGAGCATGCCGTGGTTGTGCAGGAATCTCACGAAAAAGCGCGCCGGGAACGCCATCATGGAATCGGGATCGGTGGACCAGATCGCGGCGCCCATCGGGACGATGTAATGCTCGATGAACGCGCGGCCGTAGCGCCCGCGCGCGAGCAACTCGCCTAGCGGCAGTTCGCCCCCTACCTCGGTGAGCAGCGCCGGCGCTTCACGGTTGAAGCGCAGAATGTCGCGGATCATGCCGAGGAATGAAGGCCGCAGCAGGTTGCGGCGCTGCGCGAATAGCGTGTTGAGCGTCGTGCCGTTGTACTCGAGGCCGCTCGCCTCGTTGCACACGGAAAAGCTCATGCTGATTTCCTGCGCGGCGACGCCGAGTTCACCGAGCAGCGCGATGAAGTTGGGATAGGTGCGGTCGTTGAAAACGATGAAGCCGGTGTCGACCTCGTAGCGGCGCCCCGCCTGCTCGACGCTGTGGGTGTGCGTATGGCCGCCGATGTGGCTCGCCGCCTCGTACACGGTGATGCCGTGCGCGCGGTGCATGCG
>JALYSM010000126.1 GCA_030854785.1 Pseudomonadota bacterium | reverse complement strand
ACCCCGAGCCGCACCAGCACGACGACGACCACCGGCACCTCGAACGTAATACCGAAGGCGATGAACATCGTGAGCACGAACGACAGATACTTGTCGATGTCGGTCATCATCTGCACGCCGGCCGGCGTGTAGCCGGCGAAGAAGCCGAACGCGATCGGGAACACGAAGAAGTACGCGAACGCCATGCCGAGAGCGAAGAAAACCACGCTGGAAAAGATCACCGGCAGCGCGAGCCGCTTTTCGTGCTGGTACAGACCCGGTGCGACGAACGCCCATATCTGATAGAGCACGTAGGGCAGCGCGATCAGGAACGCCGCCATCAGCGTGACCTTGAGCGGCACGAGGAAAGTGCCGGTGACGTCGGTCGCGATCATGGTGCTCCCCTGCGGGAGTGCCTTGAGCAGCGGCGCCGCGAGCGCCGCATAGATGTCCTTCGCCCAGGGGAACAGGCACACGAGCACGACGACTACCGCGACGATCGAGCGCACCAGCCGGCTGCGCAGCTCGATCAGATGCGAGATGAATGTTTCCTGCGTGTTCTCGGGCGGCGGGGACGGTTCGCTCATGGCGGAAGGAAGCGCGCGCGGGCGCAACCCCCATTGTAACGCGGTGCGAACGACGGCCTTTTCGGGTCAGATGCGCTCGAAGCCGGGCAAGGGCGCCTGCTTCGGTGCGCCGGCCGCCTCGGGCGCCGGCGCGGCGTTCGAAGCCTGCGCCGGTCCTGGCGCGGCCGCAGATTCGGAACCAGTCGCCTGCTCGCTCGGCGCTCCCGGCGACGCGCCGCCTGCGGCTTCGTTCAACTGCGACTCGACCGAGCGCACGCCGCTCTCCATTTCGCGCGTTGCCTGGGTCACCGACTGCTCGATGTCGCGCGCGGCGCTTTGGACCTCCGTTTGCAGCTTGCGCAGCTCGTCGAGCTCCATCTCGCGGTTGATGTCCGCCTTTACTTCGTTCACGTAGCGCTGCAGGCGGCCGAACATGTGGCCCAGCGTGCGCGCGACCTTGGGCAACCGCTCGGGGCCGATGACGATCAGCGCGACGACACCGATGACGACGATCTCGGAAAAGCCGATGTCAAACATGCGCCGTACCGCGCTTAAACGCAGCGGTTTACTCTCGATGCTCGATCATTAAGGCGTCTTCTCTTTCTTCGCTTCGCCTTCGATCGTCTGGCCAACGACCTGCTGCGGCGGTTCGGCGCTCTGCGCCGATGCCTCGCCCTCCGGACTCTTCATCCCGTCCTTGAACCCCTTCACCGCGCCACCGAGGTCCTGGCCAATGTTGCGCAGCTTCTTGGTGCCGAAGATCAGCACGACGACCAGCAGCACGATCAGCCAGTGCCAGATGCTCAGTCCACCCATGATCGTTCTCCTTTACAGATCCCGTCAGGAGCTTGTAATACGCGTCTCACAAGCTTCTCGGCAGCATTCTGCCCAACGGCTCGGGCCCGCCGATGACGTGCACGTGCAGATGCATGACGTCTTGGCGGCCGATGCGTCCCGTGTTGATGATCGTGCGATAGCCGTCGGGGGACCCCTGCTCGCGCGCGAGCCGTCCCGAAAGCGCCAGGATGCGGCCGAGCATGCTCGCATCCTCTTTCGTCGCGTCGGCAAGCGACGCGATGTGTTTTTTTGGCATCAGCATGAAATGGACGGGCGCCTGCGGGTTGATGTCGTGAAAGCCGAGAATCTCCTCGTCCTCGTACACTTTCTTGGCCGAAATCTCGCCTCGCGCGATCTTGCAGAAAACGCAGTTGTCCATGGCTCTCGTTTGCGGCCGACTCCCGCCGTCAAAGGCGCGCGGCTTTTTCCTGCAGCCCCGACACGCCTTCGCGTCGCGCCAGCTCGGCGCAGACATCCGCAGGCCCCAGCCCATGCTTGACCAGGACGACCAGGCAGTGAAACCAGAGGTCGGCTATCTCGGCCGTCAAACGCAGTCTATCACCGTCCTTGGCCGCCATGACCGCCTCGGTCGCTTCCTCGCCGATCTTCTTGATCATCGCGTCATCGCCCTTTGCGAACAGCGTCGCCACGTACGACGTCGCCGGATCGGCGCCGCGCCTCGCCGCAATCGTCGCGCTGAGCCGCTCCAGCACTTCGTCGCACGTCGGCCGGAGCGCTTGGGCCGTCACCTTTTCGGGTATGTCATTCGCCATAGATCGTCCTCGGGTCCTTGAGCACCGGTTCGACCGCGCGCCAGGCGCCGTCCTCGAGCCGCTGAAAGAAACAGCGGTGCCGGCCGGTATGACAGGCAATGCCGCCGCTTTGTTCGACAATGAGCAGGATCGCATCGTTGTCGCAATCGAGTCGTATCTCACGCACGCGTTGCACGTGGCCCGACGCCTCGCCCTTGCGCCAGAGTGTGCCGCGCGAACGCGACCAGTAATGTGCCTCGCGCGTGGCTGCCGTACGTTCGAGCGCTTCGCGATTCATCCACGCCTGCGTTAGCACCGCCCCCGTGGCCGCTTCCTGCGCGATGGCGGGAACCAAGCCGTCGGCGTTCCAGTTCACTGCTTCGAGCCAGACGCTCATCCGCGCTCTCTAGGTCCTGACCTCGATACCGGCTTGCGCCATCGCCTGCTTTGCCTGCCCCACCGTGAACTCGCCGTAATGAAAGATCGAAGCCGCAAGCACGGCGTCGGCTCCCCCGACGACGATGCCGTCGATGAGATCCTGCAGCCTGCCCACGCCTCCCGAAGCGATCACCGGAACAGCGACCGCCTCGGTGACGGCGCGCGTCAGGGCAAGGTCGAAGCCGGTCTTGGCTCCGTCGCGATCCATGCTGGTCAGCAGAATTTCTCCTGCGCCGAGCTGAGTTACACGCCGTGCCCACTCGACCGCGTCGAGCCCGGTCGCGGTTCGTCCGCCGTGCGTATACACTTCCCAGCCGCCGGACGGAGATGCTCGCGCGTCGATCGCAGCGACGATGCATTGCGCGCCGTAGCGACTCGCCGCTTCGGCGAACAACGCAGGATTCTTCACGCCGGCGGTGTTGATGCTGACTTTGTCGGCACCGGCGTTGAGCAGAGCGCGGATGTCGTCGACTCGCGATACGCCGCCCCCCACGGTCAGCGGGATGAATACCTGATCGGCGACCGCCTCGATCATGTCGTAGAGCAGCGCGCGCGTCTCGATGCTCGCCTGAATGTCGAGGAAAGCCAGCTCGTCGGCTCCCTGCTCGTCGTAGCGGCGCGCGACTTCGACCGGATCCCCGGCGTCGCGCAGGTTGACGAAATTGACGCCCTTGACGACGCGCCCGTTTGCGATGTCGAGGCAGGGGATGATGCGCTTGGCGAGGCCCATGTGGGGGTCAGATTGGCAATTACGTAGCCCGGGTTGAGTCGCAGGCGAAACCCGGGGCGGCGTCACGCGTGGTCGTGCATCCCGGGATTCGCGCTAAAGCGCTCATCCCAGGCTACGTGCTACTTCCCGCCCTTCGCCGCCTTCAGCGCCGCCTTGAAATCGAGCGTGCCCTCGTATAGCGCGCGGCCGGCGATGGCGCCGCTGACGCCTTCGCTCTCGTAGCCGGCAAGCTCCTTGATGTCCTTCAGGCTGTTGATCCCGCCGCTGGCGATGACGGGAATCTTCAGCTCGCGGGCGAGCTTGACGGTCGCCTCGATGTTGACACCGGTCAGCATGCCGTCGCGGCCGATGTCGGTGTACACGATCGCCTCGACGCCGTAATCCTCGAACTTCTTCGCCAGATCGAGGACATCGTGGCCGCTCATCTTCGACCAGCCGTCCGTCGCGACCTTTCCTTCGCGCGCGTCGAGGCCGACGATGATGTGGCCCGGGAACGCGTAACAGGCGTCGTGCAGGAACCCTGGATTCTTCACCGCGGCCGTGCCGATAATGACGTACGTGATGCCGTCGTCGAGATAGCGCTCGATGGTGTCGAGGTCGCGTATGCCGCCGCCGAGCTGCACCGGAATCTCCTCGCCGATCACGCTTACGATCTCGCGAATCGCCAGCTCGTTCTTGGGCTTCCCCGCGAACGCGCCGTTGAGATCGACCAGGTGCAGGCGCTGCGCGCCCAGCTCGAGCCAGTGTTGCGCCATCGCCGCCGGATCCTCCGAGAACACGGTGGCGGATTGCATCTCGCCCTGTTTCAGGCGCACGCAATGACCGTCCTTGATGTCGATCGCGGGAATGATCTGCATGGCGGCGGAAGGGCGACAGGATGTCGCTGGGGTGGCGACGTTCACGGCGTGGAACGCAACTGCGTGCAGATGCGCGCCGCGGCGCGCACAGCTTGGATCAGACGCGGCCGTTCCAGGCAACGAAGTTCGAAAGCAGCTGAAGACCGGCGAGGTGGCTCTTTTCCGGGTGGAACTGCACGGCGAAGATATTAGCGCGGGCAATCGCGCAAGTAAACGCCGCCGGGTAGGCGACGGTTGCGGCTGTCATACCGACGTCGTCGGGTGCCGGGTAGTAGCTGTGCGCGAAGTAGAAGCGAGTGCCCTCATCGATGCCTTGCCACAGCGGATGCTCCTGCGTGCGGCGGACCGGACTCCAGCCCATATGGGGCACCTTCAGCCGGCGGCCGCCACTATCGACCATGGCCGCTTCGCGGAAGCGCACGACACGGCCCGCGAATACGCCCAAGCCGGCAGTGGGTCCTTCCTCGCTGTTTTCGAACAGCATTTGCAAGCCGAGGCAGATTCCCAGAAAGGGACGGTCGCGGCAAGCTTGTAGGACAATCTCGCGCAGGCCGCTGGCGTCGAGGGAGCGCATGCAGTCGGGCATTGCGCTCTGGCCCGGAAGTACCACGCGCGCCGCGTTGCGAATCGTGACCGGATCGGAGCTCACCACCGTGGTGCACTGCGGCGCGACATAGCGCAGCGCCTTGGCGACCGAGCGCAGGTTGCCCATGCCATAGTCGACGACGGCGATGTCGCTCATGGCTCGAGTAGCTTGGGATAAGCGCAGCGAATCCCGGGGCAGACAAACACGAAAACCTCGGTCGCCCCGGGTTTCGGCTCCGCCTCAACCCAGGCTACAGCGTCCCCTTGGTCGACGGCACGCCGGTCGTACGTGGGTCCGGCGCGACCGCCGTGCGCAGCGCCTTGGCGAACGCCTTGAACACGGTCTCTGCCTGATGATGCGCGTTCTGGCCACGCAGGTTGTCGACGTGCAGCGTGACCAGCGCATGGTTGACGAATCCCTGGAAAAATTCGTGCGCCAGGTCGACGTCGAACGCGCCGATCATCGGGCGCGTGAACGGAACGTGGAATTCGAGGCCGGGGCGACCGGACAGGTCGATCACCACCCGTGACAGCGCCTCGTCGAGCGGGACGTAGGCATGGCCGTAGCGCGTAAGTCCGGCCTTGTCGCCGAGGGCCTGTTTCACTGCCTGGCCGAGCGTGATGCCGACGTCCTCGACGGTGTGGTGCGCGTCGATGTGCAGATCGCCTTTCGCCTGCACCGACAGGTCGAGCATGCCGTGTCGCGCGACCTGGTCGAGCATGTGATCGAGGAACGGCACGCCGGTCGCAACCTCGGCGTGGCCAGCGCCGTCGAGGTTCACCGCGACGACGATCGTCGTTTCCTTGGTGACGCGCTCGACGCGGGCGCGGCGCCCCGTCGAAACGGATGCGGCGGCTTTCCTGTCGTTCATCGGTTGAGCCCGGTCATGGCAGCGAGCAGCAAGTCATTTTCCTCGGTCGTCCCGACCGTGATCCGCAGGCAGTTGGCGAGCAGCGGATGCCAGCCGTGAAGGTTTTTGACGAGGATGCGGCCCGCCTTCAGGCTCTCGAACATCGCATTGGCGTCGGCCACGCGAACGAGGACGAAATTGGTCTGCGTCGGAAACACCGTCGTGCCTGGCAGCCGCCCGAGCTCCGCGGCGAGTCTCGCGCGTTCGCTGCGGATCGCGGCCGCCTGCTCGGCGATCCAGCCCGTGTCCGCCAGGAGCACCTCCGCGGCCACCTGCGTCAACGCGTTCACATTATACGGCTGGCGGACCTTGTTCAACTCCGCGATCCATTCCGGCGCGGCGACGGCATATCCGAGGCGGATGCCCGCCATGCCGACCTTCGACACCGTGCGCAAAACCAGCAGATTGGCGAATTCGGCGACACGCGGCAGAAAGCTTTCGTCCGCAAACGCGTAATACGCCTCGTCGACGACCACCAGCCCACGCGTCGCTCGCAGCACCGCCTCGACGTCGCTCGCGGCGAACAGGTTGCCGGTCGGGTTGTTCGGATACGCGAGGTAGATGAGCGACGGACCTTCGCGTTCGATCGCCGCGAGCATCGCCGCGCGATCGAGCGTGAAATCCTGTCCCAGCGGCACGCCGATGAAACGCATGCCGGTGTAAAGCGCGTTCATCCGGTACATGACGAACGACGGCTCCGGCACGAGCATCGCGGTACCGGGCCGCGCCAGCGCCGACGTTATGATCTGGATCAGCTCGTCGGAGCCGTTGGCGAGCAGCAGGCCCTGGCCGGCGGGAATGGAAAACGCGCGCCGCAGCGCGCCCTTGGCCGCATCCCCCGCACCGTCCGGGTAACGATTGATCGGAACGCGCGCGAGCGCGTCGCCGAGCCGCGCACGCACGGCCGCGGGCAACGCGTAGGGATTCTCCATCGCATCGAGCTTGATCATGCCTTCGGCCTTCGCGACCGCATAAGCCGAGAGCGCGCGGATTTCCGGCCGCACGACCGCCGCGACGAAGTCGGCGGCAGAAGGATTTAGTCCCTCGCCCCGCTTGCGGGGAGAGGGCAAGGGTGAGGGGCCTGTCATTTGCATACAAAGAGTCGGGCTAGTCGGCGACGTCACTCGGATTGCAGGCGAAATTCCGCGCTTCGCGCGTGCGCGCTCAAGCCCTCGCCGCGCGCGAGGGTCATCGCGGTGCGGCCGAGGACCTGCGCGCCAGCCTTCGACACGCCGATCACGCTGCTGCGTTTCTGGAAATCGTATACGCCCAGCGGCGAGGAAAAGCGTGCGCTGCGCGCTGTCGGGAGGACGTGGTTAGGGCCGGCGCAATAATCGCCGATGGCCTCGGAGCTGTAGTGTCCGAGGAAGATCGCGCCGGCGTTGGAGAGCTTCGGCAGCAGTGCTTCGGGATCGGCGACTGCAAGCTCGAGGTGCTCCGGCGCAATCCGGTCGGCGATCGAGCAGGCTTCATCCAAATCCCTCACGCGTATCAACGCGCCGCGACGCACCAGCGCCTCGCCGATGATCTCCCTGCGCGGCATCGCCGGGAGCTCTCGCGCGATGCTCGCCGCGACGGCGTCGAGGAGCGCGGCCTCGGGCGAAAGCAGGATCGCCTGCGCCGCCTCGTCGTGCTCGGCTTGCGCGAAAAGGTCCATCGCGACCCAGTCGGGCTTCGCGCTCGCATCCGCGATGACCAGAATCTCAGAAGGGCCGGCAATCATGTCTATCCCGACGGCGCCGAAGACGCGCCGCTTGGCAGCAGCGACATATGCATTGCCCGGGCCGACGATCTTGTCGACCGCGGGAATCGTGGCCGTCCCGTAAGCGAGCGCCGCGATCGCCTGCGCGCCGCCGATCGCGAAGGCCCGCGTGACGCCCGCCAGATGCGCAGCGGCGAGCAGCAGTGGATGCTTCGCTCCGCCGGGCGTCGGCACGGTCAGTACGATGTCGGCGACGCCGGCGATCCTGGCCGGCAAAGCGTTCATCAATACCGACGACGGATACGCCGCCTTGCCGCCGGGCACATACAATCCGACTCGGCCGAGCGCCGTCACTTTCTGCCCCAGACGCGTGCCGTCGGCCTCGCACATTTCCCAACTGCGCGCACAGGCCTCCGCGCGCTGCCGCTCGTGATACGCGCGGATCCGCGTCGCCGCCGTCGTCAACGCCTCACGCTCGCCAGCGGCGAGCGTGGCGTACGCGGCCGCGAGCTCTTCCGCCGGCAATTCCAGCGCGGCAACGCTTGTCGCTTGCATGCGATCGAAGCGCGCCGTGTACTCGAGGACTGCCGCATCGCCGCGGGCGCGAACGTCGGCAACGATCGCCGCCACCGCGGTTTCGACGGCCACATCCTCCTTCGATGCGAACGCGGTCAAGCGCGCGAGCGCAGCGTCGAAGCCGGGAGCCGAGGAGTCGAGCCGCCGCAGGTCAGCCATGCGCCTGTCCCGTTGCGGCTGCAGAAGCGATCGCCTCGAGCAGCGGCTGGACCTTTTCGCGCTTGAGCTTGAGCGCGGCGGGGTTGACGATCAGCCGCGCGCTGATCGGAAGAATCTCTTCGACGGCGACCAGATCGTTGGCCTTCAGCGTGTTTCCCGTGCTGACCAGGTCGACGATTGCGTCGGCGAGGCCGACCAGCGGTGCCAGCTCCATCGAGCCATAGAGCCGGATCAGATCGACGTGCATCCCCTTGCCGGCGAAGTGCTCGCGCGCGGTCGCGACGTATTTGGTGGCGACCTTGAGCCTCGCGCCGCGCTTGACCGCGCCGGCGTAGTCGAAAGAGCGAGGGGCCGCGACGACCATGCGGCAGCAACCGATGCGAAGATCGATCGGCTGGTAGAGACCCTCGCCGCCGTGCTCGAGCAGCACGTCCTTGCCCGCGACGCCCAGGTCGGCGGCGCCGTATTCGACATACGTGGGCACGTCGGACGTGCGCAGGATGACGAAGCGCAGGTCCGCGCGGTTGCTGCCGATGACGAGCTTGCGCGAGGTTTCCGGGTCCTCGGCCGGCGTGATGCCCGCGCGCGCGAACAGCGGCAGCGCTTCGTCGAGGATGCGGCCCTTGGCGAGAGCGAGGGTGACGATGGATGCGTCCACGATCGCGAAGTGAGCTGAAGAACCCTAATGTTTGATTCTACCGGACTCGACTCGCCGGGCAGTCGATCGCGTATCCCTGCCGTTGTGGTGATCCCTTCGAAAACTCGGAGCTTGCGCTCGACCCCGGATCAAGTCCGGGGCCAAGTCCGGGGCAGCATTGATCCGGGCGTGAACGGGTAAGGCGAGCCCGCGGTAGCCTCACTCGCCACCGGCTTCGCTGACGCGCCGGATCTTCGCCCCCAAGGCGGAAAGCTTCTCCTCGATGCGCTCGTAGCCGCGGTCGAGATGGTAGATGCGGTCGATGGTAGTGCGTCCTTGCGCCATCAGGCCGGCGATCACGAGGCAGGCGGAGGCGCGCAGATCGGTCGCCATCACATTCGCGCCGGTAAGCCTTCGCACGCCCTTGACGATGGCGGTGCTGCCCTCGACTTCGATGTCCGCGCCGAGGCGCTTGAGCTCCTGGACGTGCATCATCCGATTCTCGAAGATCGTCTCGGTGATGACCGCCGTGTCGTCGGCGACGGTCATCAGCGCCATCAGTTGCGCCTGCATGTCGGTCGGAAACGCGGGATACGGCGCCGTGCGCAAACTCACCGATTTGAGCGCCCCGCGTCGCGACACGCGGATCGAGTCCGCGTCGGTGGCGATTTCCGCGCCCGTTTCCGAGACCTTGTCGAGAACGGCCTGCAGCGTTCCGGAGCGCGCACCCTTCAGCGTGACTTCGCCCCCGGCAGCCGCGGCGGCGATGAGGAAGGTACCGGTCTCGATGCGGTCGGGCATGATCGCGTACGCGGCGCCGTGCAGCCGCGCGACGCCTTCGACGACGATCCGGTCGCCGCCCGCGCCCGTGATCCTGGCGCCCATCGCGTTGAGGCATTCTGCGAGGTCGGCCACCTCGGGCTCGCGCGCTGCATTCTCGAGCGTCGTGACGCCCTCCGCGAGCGTAGCGGCCATCATCAGGTTTTCGGTGCCGGTGACGGTGACCACGTCGAAGACGAACGTGGTCCCGACGAGCCGCCTCGCCTTGGCGTCGATATAGCCGTGGTCGAGATCGATCTCCGCGCCCAGGGCTTGGAGTCCCTTGACGTGCTGATCGACCGGGCGCAGCCCGATCGCGCAGCCGCCTGGCAACGAGACGCGTGCCTCGCCGCAACGCGCGAGCAACGGCCCCAGCGCCAGGATAGACGCGCGCATCGTCTTCACCATCTCGTACGGCGCGAGCGGCCAGTCGACCGTCGCTGCAGCGAGCGTGAGCGTGCCGTCGCTGCGCTCGGATTTCACTCCCATCTGTCCCAGCAGCCTCTGCATGGTGCGCACGTCGTTCAGGCGCGGCACATTGGAAAGCACCATCGGCTCAGGGGTGAGCAACGCGGCGCAAAGGATCGGCAGCGCCGCGTTTTTTGCGCCCGAGACGCGGACCTCGCCTTCGAGCCGGACGCCGCCGTCGATCGAGAGCTTGTCCATCCAGCGCCGCCTCCTAGAACCGTTTGCGGCGAAACCAATACTCGCGCGTCGGCGGCCGCGCGAATTCGCCTGGCTCGCCCCCAAAGGGGGTCCCCCTCGCTGGGCTCATCGCGCTCCCCCTAGAACCGTTTGCGGCGAAACCAATACTCGCGCGTCGGCGGCCGCGCGAATTCGCCTGGCTCGTCCCCAAAGAGGGTCGCCCTCGCTGGACCCATCGCGCCCCTCCTGCCTCTCGCTAGGCTCATCGCGCTTCCGGTGCCTGTCGCTGCGTCCACTCGGCGGGCGTCAGCGTGCTCATCGACAATGCGTGTATCTCCTCGCGCATGCGATCGCCCAGCGCGCCATAGACGAGCTGGTGGCGCCGCACCTTGGGCAACCCTTCGAACGCGTCGCTGACGATGAGCGCCTGAAAATGCTGGCCGTCGCCGCCGACCTCGACCTGGTCACAGGCGATGCCGGCTTCGATGGCGCTTTTGATGGATTCCGGGGTCGTCATTTCGATTTTTGACCGGCGCTCGGGGCCGCACCAGAACGCATCGAGCGCCGCCGGCTATCAGCCGGCTTTTAGTGCCGAAGCTTGTACCCGCGCTTGAGCAGAGACAACGTCAGCGCCGTCAAGGCGAAGCAGAAAATCCCCACGACGACGAGGCTTGCCTCCGGCGCAATATCGGAGAGTCCGAAGAAGCCGTAACGAAAACCATCGATCATATAGAAGAACGGATTGAAATGCGACAGCGCCTGCCAGAACGGCGGCAGGCTGTGGATCGAGTAGAACACTCCGGACAGGAACGTGAGCGGCATGATCAGGAAATTCTGGAATGCCGCGAGCTGGTCGAACTTGTCGGCCATGATGCCGGCGATCAGACCAAGCGTGCCCAGGATCGCGCTGCCCAGCAACGCGAAGGCGAGCGCCCACAGCGGATGCGACAGCGACAAGGGCGCGAAAGCAGCCGTCACCACGAAAACGCCCAGGCCGACGACGATACCGCGGACCATTGCGCCCAGGACGTAGGCCGCGAACATGTCCAAAGGCGAGAGCGGCGGCAGAAGTACGAAGATTAGATTGCCGGTGATCTTGGACTGGATCAGCGACGACGAGCTGTTCGCGAACGCGTTCTGCAGCACCGACATCATCACCAGGCCGGGGATCAGAAACGCGGTGTACGTGACGCGGCCGTCGAATACCGAGACGCGCGATTCGAGCACGTGCGAGAAGATCAGGAGGTACAGGAGCGCGGTCAGCACCGGTGCGAGGATCGTCTGAAAGCTCACCTTCCAGAAGCGCAGCAGTTCCTTGTACAGGAGCGTGAGCCAGCCGCTGCCCCGGATGATCACGGTCGCGCCTTGCTCCAAACGGCACAAGCGGGGCGTCGTCCCCGCGCACGCTGGGACCCAGCGTCGTGCGAAAGACACTGGATGGCCGTTCCTCGAAACTTCGCCCTTCGGGCTCGTTTTCCCGCATTCGCGGGAATGACGTCAATTGCGCGGCCGGCCATCGTACGAGGCGCTTCAATGATGCCGCGCCATGATGCGCAGAAACACCTGCTCGAGGTCGGCTTCCTGTAGCGACAATTCGGCGATCGTGGCGCCGGCCTCGCGCAGAGCGGCAAGCAACCTCTCGAGCTCGGCGTAGTTTGCGAGCGAAAGCAGATACGTGCCGTCCTCCTGCCGTACCACGCGCGACTGCCACGCCTCGGGCAGCATGTCGGCGGTGAGCCGTACGTTCAGCCCGGCGAAGCTCGACAGCAGATTCTGCTTCGTGTCGAGCGCGACCACCTTGCCAGCCTTGAGCATCGCGATGCGCCCGCATAACGCCTCGGCTTCTTCGAGGTAATGCGTAGTCAGGATAACGGTATGGCCGTCGCGATTGAGCTTGCGGATGAACGCCCACAGGCTCTGCCGCAATTCGACGTCGACGCCGGCGGTCGGCTCGTCGAGCACGATCACGGGAGGCTTGTGTACCAGCGCCTGTCCCACCAGGACGCGTCGTTTCATGCCGCCGGACAGAGCGCGCATGTTGGCCGCAGCTCGCGCAGTGAGATCGAGATGATGCAGGATCTCGTCGATCCAGTCGTCGTTGTTGCGAATACCGAAATAGCCGGACTGGATCTCGAGCGTTTCGCGTACGGTGAAAAACGGGTCGAAGACGAGCTCCTGCGGCACCACGCCGAGCAGCCGCCGCGCGTTGCGGTAATCCTTGACCACATCGTGGCCGAGCACGCGCGCGGCGCCGGCATCGGCGCGCGTCAGCCCGGCGAGAATGGAGATCAGCGTCGTCTTGCCTGCGCCGTTGGGACCGAGCAAACCGAAGAACTCACCTGCTTCGACGACCAGATCGACCCCTGCGAGCGCTTGGACCGAGCCAAAGCGACGCGCTACGTCGACGATCTCGACAGCGGGAGTCAATGCGTCAGCAACCTCTGAATAGGTTCAGAGGTCTCTTATGTGCGCGCCCTTCGCGCACGGGTCATGCCGCGGTTTTGACCGGTTGACTGATGAGCTCCTCGACGCCATAGAGCTCGGCGAGCGCGGAAAGACTCGCCGGCACGTCGACGAATGACAGGTCCTTGCCCTCCGACGCGGCGCGGCGCCGCCACGCGAGCAGGACGGCAACGGCAGCCGAGTCCGCGGTGTCGACGGCGGCGAACGAGACGATCCCCGTTCCAGGCAGGGCAGCCTCGCGGCTCGCCTCCAGCACGTTCGCGGCCGTGTCCACGGTGAGCGCGCCGGCGAGCAGCCAGCGGTCACCGGCCGCGAAGTGCGGGTTTTCGTGCTCGCATACCTCGCAACTGGGTTCGTCTTCGGGCGAGGCGGCGCGCTCGCCATCGAATCCGTCGCTCATTTGGCGCTGGAGCCCTTGTTCTTGTCCGCCAGCGTCTTGATCAGTCCGTCGACGCCGGAGCTTTTGACGACGTCGTTGAATTCGTCACGGTAATTGGTCACCAGGCTCACGCCGGCGACCACGACGTCATACGCCTTCCATCCCTCGGGGGTCTTTTCCATGCTGTAGTCGATCGGCACCGGCGCCTGGCCGGGGCGCGTGACCTCCGTCCGCACGATGACGTCGGTGTCGCCGGCATTCATCCGCAACGGCTTGTACGTTATCGTGTTGTCGCGATAGTTGCTCAGCGCGCCGGAATATGTGCGCACGAGCAGCGACTTGAATTGCTCGGTGAGCTGCTTTTGCTGTTCGGGCGTCGCCGCGCGCCAGTTCCGCCCCATTGCCAGCGCGGTCATGCGCGCGAAGTCGAAATGCGGCGCAAGCTTGGCTTCGATCAACTGCTTGGCCTTGGCCGGGTTGCCGGCCTGGAGCTCCTTGTCGGCGCGAAGCGACGCCAGCACGTCCTCGGAGACGCGCTTCACCAGCGCGTCGGGCGCCTCCTGCGCATGCACAGGCGACACGATCAGCGCGAGCGGAAGCAATAGCAGTGTTGCAGCAACGGTGCGAAGCATGGCAGCCCTCATTTTATTGGCGACGACGCCGCAGGATTCGGGACTGCGCCCGGCACGGGCGCATCCTCGTCCTCCTCGGGCGGCGGCTTGCCGTCGTAGACTTGAAAGCGCCGCGCCTTGAGGTACGCGTTGCGCAGGTAGCGGTAACGGTCCAGCGCGGCGGTATCGAGCACCGATTCGGCGCTCAAAGCCTGCGCGCGCGCGTCGACGTAGCCAATGCCATAGATCGAATTGCGCAGCGGGATCTCATTGATGTGTCCGACGGGGCTCAAGAAAAACCGCACCACGGTGCCGGTCCCGTCGCGCAGCGTTGTCGGCCCGAACAGCGGCACGAAAAAGTACGGGCCCTGCGGCGCGCCCCACTTGCCGAACGTAATCCCGAAATCCTTCTTGTCCTTGTTGATGCCCATCATCGACGCCAAATCGAGGACGCCCAGCATGCCAAACGTCGAGTTGAGCAGCACGCGGCCGAAGTCGTCTCCGGCCTGATTCCCACGTCCCTCGAGCACGTTGTTGATGCCGGTAAACAGGTCGTCGATGTTGCCGAAGAAATTCGACACCCCGGTGCGGATCGGCTCGGGGGTCGTTTTGACATACGCCTCGGCGATCGGCTTGACGATATTGCCGTCGACCACCTGATGCACCTCGTACATCGCGCGATTCCACGGCTCGAACGGATCGTCGCGCGACGGACCCGCGGCGCAACCCGCGAGGAATGTACTTGCGCCGGCGAGGAACAATGCCGTGCGTCGAAACAGCAAATCCGGGCGGTTCATTTCCTGGTCTCTCCCGCAGGTTTTTCGACCGTATTGACGGGCGTCGCGGCTCCTCCGCCGCCGCCCGACGCCTTGTCGAACAGGAACTGGCTAATCAGCTTCTCGATGACGACCGCTGACTGCGTCTTGAAGATGCGGTCGCCGTCCTTCAGCATCACCGGGTCGCCGCCGGCGTCGAGGCCGATATATACCTCGCCCAGGAGGCCGGAGGTGTTGATGGACGCGATCGTGTCCTTGGTAAACTCATACTGATGATCGATGCGTAACGTCACCACCGCGTCGTAGGTCTTGGTATCGAGCCGGACCTTCTCGACGCGCCCAACGACCACGCCCGCAGCCTTCACCGGCGCGCGGAGCTTCAAGCCCCCGATGTTATCAAAGCTCGCGTCGAGGTGGTAACCGGGCGTGGAGTCGAGCGTCACCAGGTTGCCGACCTTGAGCGCCAGGAACAGGATCGCCCCGAAGCCTATCGCGACAAAGATGCCGACCCAGAGATCGATCGCGGAACGGTTCATATGACGCTCGCTCCCCGGAACATGAAGACCGTCATCACGAAATCGAGGGCGAGTATCACCAGCGACGACATCACGACCGTGCGCGTGGTCGCGCTTGAGACCCCTTCCGCGGTCGGCTTGGCGTCATAGCCCTCGAACACCGCGATCAGCGACACCGCCATGCCGAAGACGAAGCTCTTGATGATGCCGTTGGTGACGTCCGGCCAGACATCGACACCCGCTTTCATCTGGCCCCAGAATGCGCCGGCGTCGATGCCGATCAGCCGCACGCCGACGACGTAGCCGCCGAAGATGCCGAACGCCGAAAAAAGCGCCGCCAGCAGCGGCATTGAGATCACGCCGCCCCAGAACCGCGGCGCGACAACCCGCGCGAGCGGATCGACCGCCATCATCTCCATCGCCGCGAGTTGCTCCGTCGTCTTCATCAGTCCGATCTCCGCGGTCATAGCCGACCCGGCGCGGCTCGCGAACAGCAGGCCGGCCATCACCGGGCCGAGCTCGCGCACGAGCGACAGCGCGACAAGGATCCCGAGCTGCTCATCGGCACCGTAGCGCTTGAGCGTTTCGTATCCTTGCAGCGACAGCACCATGCCCACGAACAGACCCGACATGAGGATGATCACCAGCGACAGCACACCCGCGAAATAGATCTCGCGCAGCGTCAGATGGATGCGGCGGAACGCACCCGGCGAATGCCACAGCACCGCGAGCAGGAAGCGGCTGACGAAGCCGAGCTTGCAAGCCGAACCCGTCACCGCGCCGCCGATCCGGCGCAGCAATTGCGCGATTCCCGCGGTGAGCTCAGCCGACATCGGCGAACAATTCCTCGCGATAAGGCGGGGCCGGATAGTGGAACGGGACCGGACCGTCGGGTGCGCCATCGATGAACTGGCGGACGAAAGCGTCCTCCGACGCGCGCACTTCCTCCGGCGTACCCGAAGCGACGATGCGACCCTCCGAGACGAAATAGAGATAATCGACGATCTTGAGCGATTCATACACGTCGTGCGTAACGACGACCGACGTGATCGCGAGCACGTCGTTCAGCCGCCGAATGAGCTGGCCGACGATGCCGAGTGAAATCGGATCAAGACCGGCGAAGGGCTCGTCGTACATCACCAGCATGGGATCGAGCGCGATGGCCCGCGCCAACGCGACGCGGCGTGCCATGCCGCCGGAAAGCTCTGCCGGCATCAAGTGCGCCGCGCCGCGAAGTCCGACCGCGTGGAGCTTCATGAGCACCAGATCGCGGATCAGCTCCTCGGGCAGCTCGGTGTGCTCGCGCATCGGAAAAGCGATGTTCTCGAACACCGACATGTCGGTGAACAGCGCACCGAACTGAAAGAGCATTCCGAACTTGCGCCGGAGCTCGTAGAGCGCCTCGGGCTCCAAATCGGGCACCGACAGCCCGCCGACGCGTACCTGGCCCGACTTCGGCCGCAACTGGCCGCCGATCAGGCGCAGTATCGTCGTCTTGCCCGATCCGCTCGCGCCCATGATGGCGACGATCTTGCCGCGCGGAATCGTCATCGTGATCCCGGTAAGAATCGGCCGCACGTCGTAGGTGAACGAAACATCGGTGAGCTCGACCGCGGCCGCAGCCGGGTCGACGCGGCAGGCCGCGATTGCATCCGCGGCCCGGGACGATGCCGGCTTCGCGAGTGGGAGCATTAAGAGCTTGTAAGGATGCGCACAAATCGGGACGCTGATTGTAACGGGTTGACTGCACCGCGACAATGACGCAGGCGTGGTTGCGCCGCGTGAAGGAACCTAACCTCGCACCAATCGTCGCTCGGCGAGCGTCAGATTCTCGGGCCGACCGAGCAGCACGACGACATCGCCGGCCGCGAAACGGTAATCGGGCGCGGGAACCGTCGTGCGCATTCCACGGGGACGTACGCCGGTTACTTCGACAACGCCTTTGAAATCGAGTTCGCCGAGCGTGCGTCCGACTGCCGCGGAGCGATCGGTCAGCAGCACCGAACGCAGCCGCGGCTGCAGGTTGTCGGCGGCGTCCGCCGAGTCGCTCGCGCCGTGGAAAAAGCCGCGGAACAGGCTGTACCGCTCTTCGCGAATCTCGCGGATCCGCGCCAGGACGCGGTTGAGCGGCACGCCCAGAAGGAGCAGCGAGTGCGAAGCGAGCATGAGGCTGCCCTCGAGCATTTCCGGCACGACCTCGGCTGCGCCCGCCTTGATCAGGCGGTCGAGCTCGCTGTCGTCGACGGTACGCACGACCACCGGCACCTCGGGGCGCAGCTGCTGCACGTGATGCAGGATCTTCAGCGCGGTTGGCGTATCGGCGAACGTCACCACGACGGCGCGCGCCTTCGGCAGGCCCGCGGCGATGAGCGCCTCGCGCCTGCCGGCGTCGCCGTAGACGACGCTGCTGCCGTCGGCGGCGGCTTCGCGCACACGCTCGGGATCCGCATCGAGAGCGATGAACGTGATCTCCTCCCTTTCGAGCAGCCGCGCGAGATTCTGGCCGCTGCGGCCGAAGCCGCAGATGATGACGTGCTCCTGCCGTGCCATCGTGCGGGCGGCGATCTGCGTCACCTGCGCCGCGCGCGCCAGCCAGTCGTTTGCCGTGAACCGCCGCGCCAGCGGCTCCGCGAACTGGATCAGAAGCGGCGCACTCAGCATCGACAGCACCATCGCGGCGAGCACGAGCTGCGCGAAAGTCGGCTCGATGATTGCGAGCTCGCTCGCGAGCGCGAGCAGCACGATCGCGAATTCACCGGCCTGCGCGAGATAGAAGCCCGTTCGCAACGCCGCCCCCATGGGCGACCCGAAGAGGCGCGCGAGGATGACGATCAGGATCAACTTGGCCAGCACCGGCCCGACGAGCAGGAGTGCGACCCAGCCCAGGTTCGCACCGACGACTCTCAAGTCGAGGTACATGCCGACCGTGACGAAGAACAGACCGAGCAGGACATCGCGAAACGGCTTGATGTCTTCCTCGACCTGATAGCGGTATTCGGTCTCCGCAATGAGCATGCCGGCGAGAAACGCGCCGAGCGCATACGAGAGTCCCGCAAGCTCGGTGAGCGCCGCAAGGCCGAGGGTCACCAGCAGCACGTTCAGCATGAACAGCTCGGCCGAGCGCGCGCGCGCAATGACGTGAAACCAGGCGCGCATCGGTCTCTGTCCGAAAACGAGAATGATCGCCAGCGCGACCGCGGCCTTGCCCGCCGCGATCGCCAGCGAGCTCCACAGGTCGGAGCCGCCAGCGGCCAGCGTCGGCACGGCGATCAGGAACGCGACCACCGCGAGATCCTGAAAGAGCAGGATCCCCATGACGTCGCGGCCGTGCGTGGAATTGAGCTCCATGCGCTCGGCGAGCATCTTGGAAACGATCGCGGTCGAGCTCATCGCCAGCGCGCCGCCGAACGTGAATCCCTGCAGCCAGCCGTAGCCCAGCAGGTGCAGCCCGACCATCGCTATCACCATGGTGATTGCGACCTGCGCTAAGCCCAGGCCGAACACGGCGCGGTGCATCGTATTCAACTGTGGCAGGCTGAACTCCAAGCCGATGGAAAACATCAGGAAGACGATGCCGAACTCGGCCAGATCGCGCACGTTGGCGTTGTCCGGCACCCAACCTAGCGCATGCGGCCCGACCGCGATCCCGATAACGACGTAGCCAAGGATCGGCGGCAGCCGCACCAGCCGGCAAACGACGATGACGACGACCGCCGCGGCCAGAAGCAGCAGGATCAGTTGCAACGTGTGCGACATGGGCTCAATTTAGCACAGCGTCTTTGGGCCGCCGCGAGAGCGCGGTGCGCCCGCACCGCTGGTTTCCGCAGGGGCTGCGGCAGGACCTCGGCGGGGTTCCGGTATACTTTCCAGCATGTCCGCAACGATCGTCGCAGCTCCGCCGACGGCACGCGGCGTCGAGCCGAAGCGTGCGCTTTCGCTCGCCCGCGATGTGCTCACCACCGAGGCAGCCGCGATCTCAGCGCTCTCCGCCCGGCTGGGCGCACCGTTTCTCGCCGCCGTGCGAACGCTGTTCGAGTGCCGCGGCCGCGTCGTCGTGATCGGCATCGGCAAGTCGGGGCACATCGCGCGCAAGATCGCGGCGACGTTGGCGTCGACCGGCACTCCGGCGTTTTTCGTGCACGCCGCCGAGGCGAGCCACGGCGACCTCGGCATGATCACCGCCGACGACGTCGTGCTGCTGCTGTCGAATTCCGGCGAGACCGACGAGCTCGTCTTGCTGCTGCCGCATTTCAAGCGTCAGGGCGCGCGTTTGATCGCGCTGACCGGCAACGAGCAATCGTCGCTGGCGCAGAGCGCCGACGTGCATCTCGACGCCAGCGTCGACGCCGAAGCGTGCCCGCTCGGCCTCGCGCCGACCGCGAGCACGACTGCGGCGCTCGCGCTGGGTGACGCGCTGGCGTTGACGCTGCTCGATGCGCGCGGCTTTTCGGTGGAGGATTTCGCGCGCTCGCATCCCGGCGGATCGCTCGGCCGGCGGCTGTTGACACACGTGCGCGATGTCATGCGCAGCGGCGCCGACATTCCGGCGGTGCCGCTCGCGGCCACGCTCGCCGACGCGGTCATCGAAATGAGCGGCAAGGGGATGGGCATGACTGCGGTGCTCGATGCGGACAACCGCGTCGCAGGCGTCTTCACCGACGGCGATCTGCGCCGCTGCCTCGGACGGGTCCGCGACTTGGGTGCGGAGCGCGTTGCCGGCCTCATGACCCGCGAACCGCGCACCATCGGCCCCGAGCGTCTGGCCATCGATTGCGTCGAGCTGATGGAAGCTTCACCGAAGGTGACACAGCTCCTGGTCGTCGACGCCGAGCAGCGGCTCGTCGGCGCCTTGCATTTGCACGATCTATTCCGCGCCCGGGTCGTATAGTGTGATGCCAGCAGCCGATCTCATCGCGCGAGCGCGTCGCGTCCGGCTCCTGTCGTGCGACGTCGACGGCGTGTTGACCGACGGCAAGATCTACGTCGCGGAGGACGGCGGCGAGCTCAAGGCCTACTCGTGCCTGGACGGCTTGGGCATGAAGTGGCTGGAGCGCTCGGGCGTGGTCGTGGCGTGGATTACCGGCAGCAGCGCGCCCGCGGTGGCGAAGCGCGCGGCGACGCTGGGCATCTCGCGCGTTTTCCAGGGAATGGAGGACAAGCTCGATACCTGGGAGCGCCTGCGCATCGAGCTCGCTCTCGAACCGGAAGAGTGCGCGCACATCGGCGATGATTTCCCCGACCTGGCGGTGCTCTCGCGCTGCGGCCTGGCCGCCACGGTGCCGCACGCGCCGGAGCCGCTGCTGCACCGCGCGCACTACGTGACACGCGCCGAAGGCGGCACCGGCGCCGTGCGCGAGCTCTCGGAGCTGATTCTCGCCGCGCAAGGCAAGCTCGCTGACCTGCTGCACGCGTATGGCGATGAAGACGCTCTCGCGGCCAAACCGAAGTTGAGGCGGTTGTGAGATCGCGTGCCCAAGCCTGGTTCGATCGCCTCATCACTTGGTCGCCGGTGTTGCTGCTCGGCGCTCTGGCCGCCTTGACCTACTGGCTCAACGCGCAGGTACGTATCGCGGGCCCGACGTTTGACGGGTCGGGCCGGCACGATCCCGACGTGTTCGTCGACAACTTCAAGGCTGTGAACCTCGACAAGGACGGTCTTGTCCGGCAGGCGCTCGTCGCCAAGCGCGCGCAGCACTATCCGGATGACGATACGACCGCATTCGACATGCCGCAGATCATATTCACCGATCCGGGCAAGCCTCGGCTCGAGGTTACTGCGAATCGGGCAACGATAACGGGCGACCGCGAGCACGCGTATTTCGAGGGCAACGTCAGGGCCGTGCGCGACGCCGCCGCAGGTGCGCCGGCCGGCAAGCCCGACGGACCGATCACCGTGACCAGCGATTTCCTCCACGTGATCCCCAAGGAGGATCGCATCGTCACCGATCGCGCGGTCACGATCACCGACCCGCGTGGGATAATCCACGCGATCGGGCTCGAGTTGGACAACAAGAACAAGACGGTCAAGTTCAAGTCGCACGTCAACGGACAATTGCAGCCACAGAAAAGCTCTAAATGATCCGCCCACTTTCCCACCCTCGCCCGGTCGCCGCCGCCGTCCTCTTGGCCGCGGCGGCGCTCCTGCTGCAGGCGCCGTGTGCGCGAGCGGAAAAGGCGGATCGCGACAAGCCGATCAACTATCAGGCGGACTCCGGTGACGTGAACTACCAGACCAAGATAGGAACCCTGCTGGGGAACGTGATCCTCACCCAGGGCACGCTGGCGATCCATGCCGACAAGATCGTCTTTCATCAGAACCCCGACAATTCGGTGTCGGCGACTGCGTATGGCAACCCGATCACGTTTCGCGAAAAACGCGATAACGTCGACGAATATTACGAAGGCGTCGCACAGCGCGCCGAATACGACGGCCAGAAACGTTTCCTCGAGCTCTTCGATCGGGCGCTGTTGCGCAAGGGCGCGGACGAAATCCGCAGCAACTACATCTCCTACAACGCCGAGACCGAGTTCTTCAAGGCGGAGGGCCGTCCGGACAGCCGGCCTGCCGCTGCCGGCGAGTCACCGCTGGGAGCGCGCGTGCGCGGCGTCTTCCAGCCGCAGCCCAGGAACGACAAGGCGGGAAAGGACGGCAAGGCGTCCGTTGCACCGCCAAAGCCCAATCCGCCGGCACCCCTCAAGTCCGACGGTGCGCTAAGCCAGGACCCCGCCAAATGATGTGCGGCGCGCGCGGAGCGCGATGAGCACGCTGGCGGTCGCCGCGCTGAACAAGCGCTACAAGTCCCGCATCGTCGTCCACGACGTCTCGCTCGCGGTGGCCAGTGGAGAGGTCATCGGGCTCCTCGGCCCGAACGGCGCCGGCAAGACGACGTGTTTCTACATGATTGTCGGCCTGGTCGCCGCGGACGGCGGCACGATCGAGCTCGACGGCGACGATGTGACGCGCATGCCGATCCATGCCCGCGCTCGGCTGGGGCTGTCGTATCTGCCACAGGAGGCGTCGATTTTCCGCAAGCTCACGGTGGGCGAGAACGTGCAGGCGATTCTCGAGCTGCAGGGCATCGACGCCGACGAGATCGCCAACCGTCTCGATGCGCTGCTCGAGGACCTGTCGATCTCGCACCTGCGCGAGGCTCCCGCGCTGAGCCTTTCGGGCGGAGAGCGCCGCCGCGTCGAGATCGCACGCGCACTCGCCACGCGGCCGCGTTTCATCCTGCTCGACGAGCCTTTCGCCGGCATCGACCCGATCGCCGTGCTCGACATCCAGAAGATCATCGGCTTCCTCAAGGAGAAGGACATCGGGGTCATGATCACCGATCACAATGTCCGCGAAACGCTGGGCATTTGCGACCGCGCCTACATCATCAGCGAGGGCCGGGTCCTGGCCTCGGGAACGCCGGACGAAATTGTTTATAATGAAAGCGTCCGGAAGGTCTACCTCGGGGAGCACTTCCGGCTCTGACGGTCCTCGGCCATGAAGCCGACATTACAGCTAAAACTCAGTCAGCATCTGACGCTGACCCCGCAACTGCAGCAGTCGATCCGCTTGTTGCAGCTCTCCACGCTCGAACTCAACGCCGAGGTCGAGCGCCTGTTGCAGGAAAACCCGCTGCTGGAAAAAGCCGAGGACGAGGAGTCCGCCGGTCCGCCGCGGGATTTCGCAACGACGGTCGCTACGCCGTCGGCCGACAAGCCGTCCGACGGCGCCGACGACTCGGCGCCGGAGGCGGTGGATTTTCTCGTCAGCGCCGGCGACGGCGACTGGGGTTCGTCCACGCGCAGCAGCGACGACGACGACGAGACGTTCCTTCCGCAGCAGGTGGCGACCAACTCGCTGCGCGATCATCTTAACGCCCAGCTCGCGCTGCTCAATCTTCCGTTGCGGGATCGACAGATCGTCGCGGCGCTGATCGATGCGCTCGACGAGGACGGTTACCTCAAAACCTCGCTCGAGGAGCTGCTCGAGCTCTTCGCGGAGGAAATCGACATCGAGGCCGACGAGCTGTCGATCGCGCTCAAGCACCTGCAGAACATGGAGCCCCCGGGCGTCGGCGCCCGCGACGCCGCCGAGTGCCTGTCGCTGCAGCTCAAGGCCCTGCCGGAGTCGACACCGTTCCGCGGCGACGCATTGAAGCTGGTGCAGCACCACCTGCCGCTCCTCGCAGCCCGCGATTTCGGCAAGCTCAAACGGTTGCTGCATGCCGATGACGCCTGCCTGCGCTGCGTGCGCACGCTGATCACGAGCCTCAATCCGCGCCCCGGCGCCGGTTTTTCCAAGACGGAGGCGAACTATGTGATTCCGGACGTGGTCGTACGCAAGCTGCGGGGACGGTGGACAGCCGCGCTCAACGAAGCGGCGATGCCGAAGCTGCGGCTGAACCGTATCTACGCCGACATCCTCACCCGCAATCGCGAGGCTTCGAACCAGCAGCTCGCCGCGCAGTTGCAGGAAGCGAAATGGCTGATCCGCAACGTCCAGCAGAGGTTCGACACGATCCTGCGCGTGTCCCAGGCGATCGTCGACCGCCAACGCCATTTCTTCGAGCACGGCGAGGTGGCGATGCGACCGATGGTGCTGCGCGAGATCGCGGAAATTCTCGGTTTGCACGAGTCGACGATCTCGCGCGTGACAACGCAGAAGTACATGCTGACGCCGCGCGGCACCTACGAGCTCAAGTATTTCTTCGGCAGCCACGTGGCGACCGACACCGGCGGCGCGGCTTCGGCGACCGCGATCCGGGCGCTGATCAAGCAGCTGATCAGCGCCGAGGATCCCAAGACGCCGCTGACCGACAGCCGCATCGCGGATCTTCTCGGCGATCAGGGCATTCTCGTCGCCAGGCGGACGATCGCCAAATACCGGGAGGCGTTGCAGATTCCTCCCGTAAACGTGCGCAAGACGGTGTGATCCGCGGCGCACGCGCTGCATTTCAAGCAACGCAAAGGAGGCCCGGATGAATCTCAATCTGAGCGGCCATCACCTCGACATCACGCCGGCGATCCGCGCGTACGTGACGACCAAGCTGGAGCGGCTGACGCGGCACTTCGACCACGTCATCGACGTCAACGTCGTACTCTCGGTCGACAAGCTCAGGCAGCAGGTAACGGCCAATCTGCACGTGCGCGGCAAGGACATTCACGCCGAATGCGTCGAGCCCGACATGTACGCGGCCATCGACGCGCTTGCCGATAAGCTCGACCGCCAGGTGCTCAAGCACAAGGAGAAGCGCAACGGTCAGCGTCACGGCGGCGTGCCGGTCAAGCGCGCCGCGGCGCCCGTTGCGCGCCAGAGAAAGCCTCTGAAGTAGCGTATAATTCCTCGCCTTCGAGACATCATCACGCCGGCGGGCCGAGTCAGAAGCTGACCGCCCGCCGGTTGTTTTTTGGAAGGCTCGCGTCACTCGTGTGCGCACCAGCATGAACCAGATCGCGCAACTGCTCCCTGAAACGAACATCCTGCTCGACCTCGAGGCCACGAGCAAGAAGCGGCTCTTCGAGCAGCTCGGCCAGCTTTTCGAAGACCACGCACAGATCGCGCGTTCGGTCGTGTTCGACAGCCTGTTCGCGCGCGAGAAGCTCGGCTCGACCGGCCTCGGCCAAGGCATTGCGATTCCGCATGGACGCATCAAGGGGCTCACACATGCCCTAGGCGCATTCGTGCGACCGCGGCAACCGATCCCCTTCGACGCCCCCGACGGCAAGCCGGTCGGGCAGGTCTTCGTCCTGCTCGTTCCCGAGCACGCGACCGAAGAACATCTGCAGCTCCTGTCGGAGCTCGCCGAGATGTTCAGCGAGCGTTCTTTCCGCGATCAGCTCGCCGTAGCGACCGACGCGGCCAGTCTGCACCGTCTGTTTTCCACCTGGGAGCCCTCATCGTGAGTGAGGGCGATGCGATGCGGCAGGTGAGCATCGAGAAGCTGGTCGCCGAGAACCAGCAACGGCTGGGGCTCAACTGGCTCGCCGGTCGTGAGGGCGGCAATCGCGTGCTGATCGGCGAAGCTGCGCTCAAACCGACCATCGGACAGGTCGGCCACATGAATTTCATCCATCCCTTCCGCGTCCAGCTCATCGGCGCCGCGGAGGCCGCGTATCTGCGCGGCTTGCCGGAAGACGCGCTGAAAAGCTCGATCGACCAACTGTTCACGACCGAGCTGGCCGCGATCATCGTCGCCAACGGCGAGGATGTGCCCGCGCATTTACTCGACGAGTGCAACCGGCACCACATCACCCTGATGACCTCGCTCCAGCCCTCGCCGCACGTGGTCGATGTGATCCGGCTCTACCTGGCGCGCGTGCTGGCCGAATCGACGACGCTGCACGGTGTGTTCCTCGACGTGCTGGAAATAGGCGTGCTGATCACCGGTGCTTCCGCGATCGGCAAGAGCGAGCTTGCTCTCGAGCTGATCTCGCGCGGCAACGGCCTGGTCGCCGACGACATCGTGGAGCTGTACCGGATTTCTCCGGACACGATCGAGGGGCGCTGCCCCGCCGTGCTCAAGGAATTTCTCGAGGTGCGCGGCATCGGCGTGCTCAACATACGCACCATCTTCGGTGAAACGGCGGTGCGTCCGCGGAAGCTGCTCAAGCTGATGGTGAATCTGGAAGATCATAGCGACGAACAATTTTCGGAGCTCGATCGGCTGCAGGTCGACGCGACCTACCAGGAGATTCTCGGCGTGCCGATCCGCAAGGTGACGATCCCGGTGGCGGCGGGCCGAAACCTCGCGGTACTCGTCGAGGCGGCGGTGCGCAACTTCGTGCTCAATCAGCGCGGCATCGACAGCACCAAGGAATTTATCGAGAGGCAGCAAAAGCTGATGGAAGACGGGGGTTAGCGGCGTAAAGCTGCTGCGCTTGCTAGGCTTTGTTGCGCGCGGCCTCGCCCCAGCTTCGCTCGCGACGCTTTCCGCTCGCTAACCCGGTCTGCAGCTGGGTCGGAATCCAATGGACCTGTTGCTCATAGGTGGTGTCTCCGGCTCCGGCAAGAGCGTCGCGCTCGCGGCGCTGGAGGACAGCGGCTACTACGCCGTATCGAATCTTCCGCTGGCGCAGCTTGCGGGCCTGCTCGCACACCTCAAAGGCGCGCGCATCGATCGCGTCGCCGTCGCGCTCGACGCGAGGACGGGCTCCGGGCTCGCCGGCCTGCCCGCCGCGATCGAGGCGGCGCGTGTCGAAGGCTGGACGGTGCGCTTTCTGTATCTCGACGCGAAGACCGACACGCTGGTGAAGCGCTTCTCCGAGACGCGGCGGCGGCACCCGTTCTCCGGGGAGGAACGCACGCTCACCGAGGCGATCGAGTTCGAGCGCGAGGTTTTCGCCGACGTGCGGTCTCTCGCCTACAGCTTCGATACCAGCGACTTGTCAGCCGCCGCGCTGCGCTCCTGGATCAAGGACTTCATCAGCGTCGATCCATCGAAGCTGACGCTGCTGTTCCAATCGTTCGGCTACAAGCACGGCGTTCCGCTCGACACGGACCTGGTGTTCGACGTGCGCTGCCTGCCCAATCCGCATTACGAACCCGCGCTCGCCATGCTCACCGGGAGCGATTCGCCGGTGGTCGCCTATCTCCAGAGCTACCCCGAGGTGGAGCGGATGTACCAGGACATCCACCATTTCGTCGCGAGCTGGTTGCCCGACTATGCGCGCGACAATCGCAACTACCTTACCGTTGCGATCGGCTGCACCGGCGGCCAGCACCGATCCGTTTATCTGGCCGAACGGCTGGCCAGCGCATTTGCGGGGCGGCATCAGGTGTTGATCCGCCACCGGGAGCTGGCGTAGCCCGGATGACCCCGGACTCGATCCGGGGGAATCCCGGGTCCCGACTCAGGGCTACGATGAGCGCAGCGAATCCCGGATTTCGGTTCCCTCAATCCGGACTACGTTCTAAAATCGTCTCATGAACGATCCGCGCACGATCACGCTCGCATTCACCGGCGCGTCGGGGCTTCCGTACGGATTGAGGCTGCTCGAGTGCCTGATTGCCGCAGAAGCCCGCGTTTACCTCGTCTATTCGCCCGCTGCGCAAATGGTCGCGCGACAGGAGCTCGAGTTGGTGTTGCCAACGCAACCACACGCGGCCGCCGCGTTCTTCGCCGAGCGCTACCGCGCACGCCCGGGGCAGTTGACGGTGTTCGGTCGTGAGGATTGGCTCTCGCCGATCGCCTCGGGCTCGAACCCCGCCGACGCGATGGCGATCTGCCCTTGCAGCATGGGCACCGCCGGCGCGCTCGCGGCGGGTCTGGCCGACAACTTGATCGAGCGCGCCGCAGATGTGATGCTCAAGGAACGGCGGCCGCTGGTGCTCGTGCCGCGCGAAACGCCGCTGTCGGCGATCCACCTCGAAAACCTCCTCAAGCTCGCGCGTGCGGGCGCCGTCATCCTGCCGCCGTCGCCCGGATTCTACGGCCGGCCCCAGGCGATCGCCGATCTCGTCGATTTCATCGTCGCGCGCATCCTCGATCAGCTCGGTGTCGCGCACTCGCTGGGCCCTCGTTGGGGCGCGAGACGAGTCGCGCCACCGACAATCGAGCGCGCGTAAGCATCCACGCTCGCGAAGATGTTCCCGTTCCTGCGTGGCGTATCGTCGCGAGAGCCAAATGCGCTGCCGCTGTTCCCGCTGAAGACGGTGCTCTTTCCCGGCGGGCTGCTGCCGCTCAAGGTCTTCGAGCAGCGTTACGTCGCGATGACCAAGGCATGCCTCAGGGACGACAGCGCGTTCGGCGTGTGCCTGCTTACCCGCGGCGACGAGGTTGCCGGTGCAACGGCGGCAAAATCAGGACTCGCGTTCGCTCCGATCGGCACGCTGGCGCGGATCACGGCATGGGACATGCCCCAGCTCGGCATATTGCATCTGCGGACCGAAGGTGCCACGCGGTTTCAGGTGCAAACGCACACGATCGCAGATGACGGTCTGGTCGTCGGGCAGGTGACTCCGCTCGCGCCCGAGCCGGCGCTGGCTCTGCCCGACGCGTTCCAATCCCTCGCGAATCTCCTCGAGCTACTCATAAACCGCGTCGGCAAGGAGAGCTTTCCCGCCGATCTCGCGCTCACCGACGCGTCATGGGTCAGCTATCGGCTCGCCGAAATCCTGCCGCTCCCGCTCCCCATCAAGCAGAGCATGCTCGAGATCAACGACAGCGAGGTACGACTCAAGGTGCTCGCGCAGTTTCTGAAACAGCAGGGATTACTCTAGGCCGCGCATTGAAAGCAACCCAAAACCAAGTGTTGTGCAAAGACCCAGCTGCGACTAGTGCGGCGCGTATAATTTACAAGTTCTCACGATCTTCGTATCGCCATGGCCGGTCACAGCAAATGGGCGAACATCAAGCACCGCAAGGCGGCGACCGATGCCAAGCGCGGCAAGATTTTCAGCCGGCTCATCCGCGAGATCACGGTCGCAGCAAAACTCGGTGGCAGCGATGTGTCGAGCAACCCCCGGTTGCGGCTCGCAGTCGACAAGGCGACCGACAACAACATGCCCAAAGATACGATCGAGCGTGCGGCCAAGCGCGGCTCGGGCGAGCAGGAGGGAGTGAGCTACGAGGAAATCCGCTATGAAGGCTACGGGCTAAACGGCGCCGCGGTGATCGTCGATTGCCTCTCCGACAACCGGACGCGTACCGTCGCCGATGTCCGGCATGCATTTGCCAAGCATGGCGGCAATCTGGGAACCGACGGCTCCGTGGCCTTCCTGTTCAAGCATTGCGGCCAGATCGTGTTCGCGCCCGGAACCGACGCGAATCGGCTGCTCGACGTCGCGCTCGACGCCGGCGCCGACGACGTCATCGACCACGATGATGGCTCGATCGAAGTGCTTACCGCGCCGCACGATTTCGTCGCCGTCAAGTCTGCGCTCGGCAGGACCGGCTTCAAGCCCGTATTCGCGGAAGTGACGATGAAGCCGACGACGGAGGTCGTGCTCGCGGGCGACGACGGCGCCAGGATGCAGAAGCTGCTCGATGCATTCGAGGCGCTGGACGATGTCCAGAACGTCTATACGACCGCGGTCATCGAAGAGGCATAGAAGCCATCTCAAAAACTACTGCGCGCCCCAATCGCTTTGTCGTGTCCTCGCTCGCCCCTCGCCGTACTTCCTTTGTACTGTCTCGAGGCTCGCTGTGGGCCCTCATTTGGCAAATAAGGCGCTTGGGCCTGCTCGCTACGTTGAGACGCCTCCTACTGTGTCAATGACTCCATTTATAGCAACGCGACGCATCCTCGGGATCGATCCCGGATTGCGGGTGACAGGTTTTGGAT
>JALYSM010000070.1 GCA_030854785.1 Pseudomonadota bacterium | reverse complement strand
CCGCTCAACCGGTCGCAGCTCGCCTGGCTCGCGGCGCTGCTCGTCCTCGCGCAACTCCCGCTCTGGACTCACCTGCGGCTGTGGATCGTCATCGCCGGCACGGGGCTGGTCGCCGCGCGGATCATGCTGCCGGCAGACCGCTGGCCGCCGCCACGCCTGCGGCGCTGGCTGCTGCCTGTGCTCGCGCTCGCACTGGGCGTGGGCATCCGTTGGGACTTCGGTTATTTCATGGCGCGCGATCCCTGCGTCGCGTTCCTCTACGTGCTGGTCGGCATCAAGTTCCTCGAAGCGAAAAGCCCGCGCGACGGCGGCCTGCTGGTGTGCCTGGCGCTGTTTCTCGCGCTGACGCAATTCTTCTACGAACAATCGATCGTATCGGCCGCAATCGCCTTGCCCGCGGTGCTCGTGCTGGGCGGCGCGCTCGCGGCGCTGCGCGATACTGCTGCGGCGACGAGCGAATGGAAAGCGCCGCTCGCGGCGACCGCGCGCATGCTCGTGCAGGGAATTCCGCTGGCTGCGTTGCTGTTCTTCGTATTTCCGCGTCTGGGCGGCCCGCTCTGGGGTACGCCTGCCGACGCCGGGGCGAGGAGCGGGCTTTCGGATCGAATGGCACCCGGCGCGATCAGCGAGCTGTCGCTTTCCGACGCCGTGGCCTTCCGCGTCGATTTCAACGGTCCTCCGCCACCGCCGGCGCAGCGCTACTGGCGCGGGCCCGTGTTGTCGCGCTTCGACGGCTTCGAATGGAGCACGCTGCCGCAGGGCCAGCGCGGCGTAGTCAGCGCATCCGGCGTGCGCGCGATCGAATACACGGTCACGCTGGAGCCGCACAACCGCTTATGGCTGTTCGGGCTCGAGCATCCAAGGAGCCTCCCGCGACCGGCGGCCGACGACCCCCTCTGGAGCTCCGGCCCGCTCCGGGACATCGCGGTGCTCACCTACGACCACCAGCTTCTGTCCACTACGCCAGTGACGCAGGCGATTCGCTACACGCAGCGCTCGACGCTCGCCGACGGCTTTGCGGCGCGCAGCGATACCGATCGGCGCGACAATCTTCAATTGCCGCGCCGGAACCCACGGACGGTCGAATTCGCGCGTGAGCTCAGAAGTCGCGCAGCCTCCGATCGCGCGTTCATCGCGGAGGTGCTCGGCTGGTTCCGCAAGGAGTCGTTCGTCTACACGCTGGCGCCGCCGTTGCTCGAAGGCGATACAGTCGACGCTTTCCTGTTCGATACGCGGCGCGGATTCTGCGAGCACTATGCCGGCGCTTTCGTCGTGCTGTTGCGCGCCGCCGGCATTCCGGCGCGCGTCGTCACCGGCTATCAGGGCGGTGAGATCAATCCGAACGGAGGCTACATGATCGTGCGCGACTCCGACGCGCACGCGTGGGCTGAAGCGCTCATCGACGGCGCGTGGAAACGCTTCGACCCGACCGCCGCCGTCGCGCCGTCGCGCGTGGAACGCGGTCTGGGCGCCGCGCTGCCGCAGGGCGAGCCGGTGCCCTATCTCGCGCGGCTGGACATGACCTGGCTCAAGAGCCTGCGCCTGCACTGGGACGCAGTGAACTACCAGTGGCAGCGCGGGGTCGTCGGCTTCAACCTCGAGCGGCAGCGCGATCTGTTGCGCGACTTCGGGCTCGACCGCGCAAGGCCGTGGCAAATCGTGGCGTTCGTCGCAGCGGTGGCTTTCGTCTGGGCTCTGGCAATCCTCGGCCTCGCGCACGCGCGCCACGCGCGAAGTGATCCTGTGGTGGCGTTGTGGTCGCAAGTCTGCCGCCGCCTCGGACGCGCCGGCCTGCCGCGGCGACCCGAGGAGGGGCCGCTTGCTTACGCGCAGCGCGCGGCGTCGCGCTGGCCGCAGTGGGGCGCGCTGCTGCAACGTATCGGCGAGACGTACGCCGCGTTGCGTTACGGACCGAACGATGGAATGCGCCCGGAGCTGATTGCAACGCTCCGTTGGGGTATCACCGCATTGCCAAGCGTGCGAACGATGCGATCGTAGCGCGGGTTGAGCGCGAAGCGCGATACCCGGGTTTCGGCTCCGCCTCAACCCAGGCTACAGAAGTGCGTCGCGCGACAGCCCGCTGCCGTCGTAGCCCGGGTTGAGCGCGAAGCGCGATACCCGGGAAGTTGGACACAACGAATCGGCGCCCCGGGTTTCGGCTTCGCCTCAACCCAGGCTACAGAAGTGCGTCGCGCGACAGCCCGCGAACGCGCAGCCGCGCGCGCAGCTTGTCGAGCGCCTCGGCCTGGATCTGCCGTACGCGCTCGCGCGTCACGCCGAGCTCGCCTGCGAGCTGCTCGAGGGTCGCGACTTCGGTGCCGTTCAGACCGTAACGGCGTTCGATCACGCGTCGCTGGCGATCGGACAGCTCGTCCAGCCACTGCCTGATCCAGCCCTCGATCTCGCTGTTGTGCAATACCAGCTCCGGGCTCGGCGCATCGTCGTCGGCGAGTTGGTCGCCGACGGACAGCCCCTGTTCGGCGTCGATCGGCGCGTCGAGCGAAGTGATACGCTCGTTGTACGCCAGGATCTTGCGCACCTGCGCCACCGGCTTGCCGAGCAAGTGCGCAACGTCATCGAGCGTCGGCTCGCGATCCGCGCCGAGCATACCGTGCGTTTCGAGGTGGCGCAGCGCGCGCAGTACGATATTGAGCTCCTTGACGACGTGCGCGGGCAGACGGATCGTCCGCGACTGATTCATGATCGCGCGCTCGATCGACTGCCGGATCCACCATGTCGCATAGGTCGTGAAGCGAAAGCCGCGCTCGGGATCGAATTTTTCCAACGCGTGGATGAGACCGAGGTTGCCCTCCTCGATCAGATCGGCGAGCGTCAGGCCGCGATTCAGGTAATGCTTGGCGATGCTGACGACCAGGCGCAGGTTGTGCTCGATCATCTTCTGGCGCGACTCGAAATCGCCCGCGCGCGTCGCTCGCGCGCATTCGAGCTCCTCCGCGGCCGAGAGCAGCGGGTTTTGCCCGATCTCGTTCAGGTAGATCTGGGTGATGTCGTTGAGGAAGTCGGCGCCGACGCCCTCGACCGGCACGTCGAGCGGAAGCTCGCGGGTACGGGTATCCGGCTCGCGCGCGAGGGGCGGCTCGCCGTCGTCGTCCGCGCGTGCGGAGTGCGCCATTACGCGGGTGGAAGGAATTTCGCCGGATCGACCGGCTTGCCGCGGCGGCGGATTTCGAAGTGGAGCTTGACCTGGTCGGAGTCGGTATCACCCATCTCCGCGATCTTCTGGCCTTTGGCGACCTGTTGCCCTTCTTTGACGGCAATCTCGCGGTTGTGCGCGTACGCCGAGAGGAAGGTGTTGTTGTGCTTGACGATGATCAGCTTGCCATAGCCGCGCAAACCCGTGCCCGCGTATACGACCTTGCCCGCGGCGCTCGCGACGACCGGTTGACCAGGCCTGCCCGCGATGTCGATGCCCTTCAGGTTCGCCGACTCGGAGAAACCCGCGACGATCTTTCCCGTCGCCGGCCAGATCCAGCCGAGGTTGTCGTCGTCGATTTCGGGAACGCGGCCCGACTCGGTCTTGGACGGCAACGCCGGCGTGGTCGCTGAAGTGGGAGGAGCCGTTGCGCGCACGTCGGGCGCAATCGCGGCGGGCGTCACCGGTGACTGCTGTTGCAACTGGGCAAGCGCGTGCTCCGAAAAAGGAACCTTGACCGCCTTCGGCTCGGTCTTGAAGGTGGGGCTGTTCGCACGTCCGCTCGTGGGAGGCAGGAGCACGGGCGGACGCGCCTCGCCGCTGGGCGTCACCGGCGCAGTCGTGACCAGCGGTGCCGTCGCCGCGCCGCTTTGGCCGGCGGGCGGGGCGAGCAAAAGCACTTGGCCGACGCGGATCACGTTGACGTTCTCGATGTTGTTCCATGCCGCGAGCTCGCGGTAATCGAGGCCGTGATCGAGCGCAATCTGATACAGCGTATCGCCCCGCCTGACGGCATACGTGGCCGGCGGCGCAGGGAGAACGGGTTCGCGCCCCGGCAGCGCCTCATCTGGAGGCGGCGGCACTTGCTGCCCCGTCCAGGGAAACGTGCGCTCGAGGACCGGAGCCGGCGACCGCGTCATGCATCCGGCGACCACCGCGGCAACGGCGAGCGCGACACAGAACGAAGCAAAACAGGAACGGGCGCGATGAATCATGCGAGTCCGGAAAGCAGCGGCACGAATCTTACCGCATCGTGCGTCTGCTCGCGGATGCCGCTTGGCGCTTTGTCGATGACGGTAAGCAGTTGCACGCCCTTGAGATTGTCGTCGTGCCGTGCAAGCGGCAGCACCATGCGGCCGCCGACCCTGAGGTAGCGCAGCAACGATGTGGGAACTCGCGTCGCCGCCGCCGTCACCATGATTCCGTCGACCTCGAGATCTTCGCCCAGATCGGCGGAGCCGTCCGCGTGCTTGATGCGCACGTTGTTGGCCTTGAGCGCGCGCAGGTTGCGCCGCGCCTTGGCGACGAGTGAGCCGATGCGCTCGACGGTGTACACCTCGTCGGCGAGCTGCGCCAGGATCGCGGTCTGGTAGCCGCAACCGGTGCCAATCTCCAGGACGCGGTGCAACGGCCCGCCGGCGCGCAGCAGCTCGGTCATCCGCGCGACAACGTAGGGCTGCGAGATCGTCTGTCCCGCTCCGATCGGCAACGGGCTGTCGTCGTAAGCGCGAATCGTCAGCGCCTCTTCGACGAAGATATGGCGTGGCACGGCCGCCATCGCCGCGAGTACCGCTTCGTCCTTGATGCCCTGCTCGCGCAGCCGCTCGACCATCCGCGTACGCGTGCGCGTGGAGGTCATGCCGATGCCGTTGAATTTTTCGCCGGCTGCCGTCATGACGGCATGGGTCGTTCCAGCCATTGCGCGACGTGCGGCATTTCGTCGCGATGTGTGAGATCGATCTGCAGCGGGGTCACCGAGACGTATCCCCCCTCGATCGCGTGGAAGTCCGTCCCCTCGCCCGCATCCGACGCGGGCCCCGAGGCGCCGACCCAGTAGCAGGTTTCGCCGCGAGGCGTCTCCGTCTTGATGACCGGCTCCGCCTTGTGCCGCCGTCCCAGTCGGGTGATGCGATACCCCTTGAGCTCGTTTTTCTCTACGTCGGGCACGTTCACGTTGAGCAGCCATTTGCCGAACGGCTGGTCGCGATGACGCTGCAGCAATTCGACGACTACCGCCGCGGCGGTCTCGAAGTGGCGACCGATCTTGGTCGTAAGCGAGACAGCCAGCGAGGGTATGCCCAGAAGATAGCCTTCGGTGGCGGCGGCAACGGTCCCCGAATAGATCGTGTCATCGCCCATGTTGGCGCCGTGATTGATGCCCGAGATGACCACGTCCGGCAATTCCTCGAGCAGGCCGGTGACTGCGAGATGCACGCAGTCGGTCGGAGTCCCGTTGACGAACAGGAAGCCGTTGGGAGCGCGCCGGACGGTGAGCGGCCGATCGAGCGTCAGCGAGTTCGACGCACCGGAACGGTCGCGCTCCGGCGCGACGACGGTAATGTCGGCGTGCAGAGCAAGCTCAGCGGCGAGGCGTTCCAGACCGGGCGCGAAGTAGCCGTCGTCGTTGCTGAGCAGGATGCGCATCGCGATGCGTTGAACGGGTCGCGCGGCAGCGCGAAGCCGCCCGCGATCGGCCATTATAAGAGCCTCTGACGCAATGACGCACGTGTGCGTTGCTGGCCACAAACGGCCGCTGGCGCGGCGCCGGGCGCAGCGAATAGTGGAGCCTATTCGCAAGCCCGGCAACAAGGCCAGCGGCCGCTAAGTTGGCAAATGAGGCCGCAACCCGAAGGGCTGGCCGCGATTTGGGCCCACCCGCTTTGTCGCAAGCCACTTGCTTGGGGCCTACCAAGCGGCGTGGCTTGCTTCGCGCGCTTGAGCCCAAATCGTGCCAGCGCATCGCGTGCCTCATTGCGTCAGAGGCTCTCAGCGCCCGTGATGCAGAAGGTCTCGTTAAGTCTTCGGCCAGTGCTCCGCAAAAACGGGGGCGACTTTCGGATGCGCCTCGATGCGCATGAGCGTTGCATACAGTTCGGGGCGATGCGCTTCGAGATGCTTGCGCGCGCCGGACCATTTGGAGACGACGGCGGCGTGAATGTCGAGCGCGCCGAGCTCCTTACCGCCGAGATAAGGCGCCGCAGGAAACACATCGGCGAACATCTCCCAGTGCTTGTGCAGCCGAGCGCGTGTGCCGGCGCGGATGCGTTCCTTGACCGCGTCGTCGTTATCGGCGTCGGCACACCAGCGCTCGGGAAAGTCGATGACGCTGATTGCGGCGTAGCAATTGGCGGCGATGAAGACCATCCCGCGCACGGCCTGCGCGCGCGCGGACGGGCTGCTTGGCAGCAGGCCGCTGTCCGGATAGAAGCTGCCGAGATGAATAAGGATTGCCGCGGTTTCGGACAGCCCGCTGCCGTCGGGGAGGACGAGTGTGGGAATCTGGCCGAGCGGGTTGACCTGCAGCAGATCCTGGAACGCGGCGTTCGGCTCCCACGACGCCGTCTCGACGACGCGATAGGGCGCGCCGACGATTTCGAGGGCGATCTGGCTCGTCGCGGAGCCTGAGCCTTTCTTGCCGTACAGCGTATACATCGATCCTCCTGTCGGTAGACGCCTGCCGGACCTGTCCCGAGCGGAGCGAACTCACTCGTAACGCGAGCCGTCCTTGTGTGCGGCGTGGCCGCCCTGCTCGGTCTCGATCCACATCAGATCGTCGTCGGGATAAAAGCAGGCGTCTCCGGGAACGCGCGTGCCGAGCACCAGCATGCGCGCCGGTTTGTCCGAGCGATTGACGAGGTGATGCGCGTTACGTGC
>JALYSM010000161.1 GCA_030854785.1 Pseudomonadota bacterium | reverse complement strand
TCGGCTGCGATCAGATACTGCTGGTCGAGAAACCAACGCGTGCCGACGTCGATTTTCGCTATCGAATCTTCAACGCCGATGGCGAAGAGGTCGAACAGTGCGGGAACGGCGCGCGCTGCTTCGTGCATTTCGTCCATGCGCGCGGATTGACCGACAAACGCACCCTTCGCGTCGAGACGGCAGGCGGGGTCATCGAGCCCGAGCTCAAGGCGGATGGCGAGGTTACGGTGAACATGGGCGCGCCGGTGTTTCGCGCCGCCGATATTCCGTTTGTCGGGGGAACCGGAGAAACCGTCGAGCCGCTGGCAGTCGACGGCGCGATCGTCATGATCTCGGCGCTGTCGCTCGGCAACCCGCACGCCGTGCAGCTCGTCGGCGACACCGCCGCGGCGCCCGTCGTGACGCAGGGACCACGCATCGAGACGCATCCGCGGTTTCCGCGGCGGGTCAACGCGGGTTACATGCAAGTCGTCGATCGCGCTAACATTCGCCTGCGGGTATGGGAGCGCGGCGCCGGAGAGACGCTCTCGTGCGGCACCGGCGCCTGCGCGGCGGTCGTCGCGGGCATCCGCCGCGGGCTGATCGACTCGCCTGTGCGGGTGGCGACCCGCGGCGGCGTGCTGACGATCGCATGGGGAGGGGACGCTCTTCCCGTGCAGATGACGGGCCCGGCGGAGGCCGTTTTCGACGGGGAATGGAGCGTCCCGGAGCGATGACGACGATGGACGGGGATGAAGGAATGGACGCGAGCGCGGTTGCCGATTATCTGAAGGAGAACCCGGCATTCTTCGAGCAGTACGCCGATCTGCTCGCCGAGATCTTCGTGCCGCATCCGCATGGCGGGCGCGCGATCCCGATTGCCGAGCGCCAGATCGTCACGCTGCGCGAGAAGAATGCGCAACTCGAGACCAAGCTCGAAGAGCTGATCCAGTTTGGCAGCGAGAACGACGCGGTCAGCGAGAAGCTGCACCGTTCGACGCTCGCGCTGTTCGCCGCCCCGGACCTCGAAACGACGCTCGGCGTGCTCTATCACAGCCTGCTCGACGACTTCCGCGTGCCGCAGGTCGTGCTTCGGCTGTGGGGCAGGGTCCCGGAGCAGTCGTATCTGCCCGAGCTCGCGGCGACGAGCCAGGAGTTGCGCGAGTACGCCGCAGCGCTCGGCGAGCCCTACTGCGGAACGCAGGCGCCATTCGAATCGCGCGACTGGTTCGACTCGAAAGCAACGTTGAAATCGTATGCCTTTCTGCCGCTGCGGACGCATCACACGTTCGGCCTGCTCGGTCTGGGCAGCGAGATCCCCGGGCGCTTCTACGCCGGCATGGGCACGATCTATCTCACGCGACTCGCCGAGCTCGCCAGCATGGCGACGGCGCGGTTTCTGCCTCAATCCTGATCGGCGATGAGCGCCGCGCGCAACGAGGTCGCAACGACGTCCTCGGGCGCGAACGCGGCGCTGCTCACCGCCTACGTGCAGCATCTCGCGATGCAACCGATGCGCACGCGCGAAGCCTACTTGCGCGACCTCGGCGTGCTCAAGGCGCTTGCCGGCGAGGAGGCGCTCATCGCGCTCACACCCGCGATGCTGCGCCGGTTCCTCGCCGCGCTGCACGCGCGCGGGCTTTCCGGCAGGAGCCTCGCGCGCATGCTGTCCGGATGGCGTGCGTTCTACCGCTTTGCGCTCGAGCGCGATCCCGCGCTGAAGGACGACCCGTGCGCGGGCCTCAAGGCGCCGAAGTCGACGCGCCGCCTGCCTGCGGCGCTCTCGCCCGACGAAGCGGTGCGGCTGGTCACGATCGAGGGCGACGATCCGCTCGCGATCCGCGATCGCGCGCTATTCGAGCTCGCGTACTCTTCGGGACTGCGCCTGTCGGAGCTCGCGGGGCTCGACGTAGGCTCGGTCGATCTCGCCACCGGCGAGGTGCGCGTCTGGGGCAAGGGCTCCAAGGAACGGATCGTGCCGGTCGGTGTACCCGCCCGCGAAGCCATTGGCGTGTGGTTGAAGCTGCGCGGCGAGCTGCCGGTCAAGGACGCCGACGCGATGTTCCTGTCACGATCCGGGCGCCGCATCGCGCCGCGCGCGATCGAGCGCCGTCTGGCGGACTGGGCCATCAAGCGTGGCCTCAGCCAGCACGTGCACCCGCACATGTTGCGCCATTCGTTCGCTTCGCACGTGCTGCAGTCGTCGGGCGATCTGCGCGCAGTCCAGGAAATGCTCGGCCATGCGAGCATCGCCAGCACGCAGGTCTATACGCACCTGGACTTCCAGTATCTGGCCAAGATCTACGATCAGGCGCATCCCCGTGCACGGAAGAAGACCTGAGAGCGGACGCACGGCCTCGAGCCTCAATCGACGATCTGCACGACTCCGGGAACCCACGGCAGGTCGGTGACGCCGGGATCGATGCCGGCCTGCTTGAGTAGCGTTGTGAGCTGGCCGCGATGGTGCGTGCCGTGGTTGTACATGTGCACGACGGCGGTCGAGCTCGGCAAGCGGCGCACCTTGCCGTCCACCACGCTCGCGTATTCCAGCGGCGACCCGAGCCATCCGGCCGAGACGCCCCCCGCCCATTCCAGCAAGGCCTGATCGGTTGCCTCGCGCTCACGCTCGAGCACAGCGAAGTCCGCGAACATGTCGGCACCGAACGCAGGATGCGCGCAGGGCACGCCGACAAAGCGGCCCAGCCACATGCGATCGGCCCAGAGCAAATGATTGAGCGTGCCGTGTATCGACCCGAAGAACGCGCCGCGGTCGCGCTTGCGCTCGCCGTCGGGCATTGCTTCGCAAGGTGCATAGAGCCGCTGGTTCATCCAGCGGTTGTACCGCGCCATGAGCTCGCAGTATTCGCGCGTGATCATCGGGAACCAGGCACCGTTGCAGGCTATCGGTGTTGATTGTAGCGGAATTAACTGTTCAGCCATCCGGGCAAAAAAACGGGGCGCTTGGGGCGCCCCGAGAGCCACTGAGGAGAAACGAGATCGAACGTCGCCTGCCGACCTACTCCACCCGTTCGCCGTGGAGACTCACATCGAGACCTTCGCGCTCCTCTTCTTCGGAGACGCGCAGGCCGACGACCATGTCGATGATCTTGAGGATGATGAAGCTGCCCACACCGCTGTAAATCAGCGTCGTCGCGACCGCGCCCAGCTGCACCACAATATCGGCGTCGGCGCCGCTAATCTCCTTGACGTTGAATATGCCGGTCAAGATCGCGCCCACGATACCGCCGATGCAGTGCACGCCGAACGCGTCGAGCGAATCGTCATAGCCGAATGCTTTCTTGACGGAGGTCGCGGCGACGAAGCACAGAATGCCTGCCGCGATACCGATGACCAGCGCGCCGGTGGGGCCGACGAAACCCGATGCCGGCGTGATAGCGACCAGGCCGGCGACCGCGCCCGAGGCGATCCCGAGCACCGACGGCTTGCCCTTGATCAGCCACTCCGTGAACATCCACGCCAGCGCCGCAGCGGCCGTCGCGAACTGGGTGACGACCATCGCCATGCCAGCGCGGCCATCCGCCGCGACCGCCGAGCCGGCATTGAAGCCGAACCAGCCCACCCACAAGAGCGAGGCGCCGGTCAACGTATACACCAGGTTGTGCGGCATCATGGATTCCTTGCCGTACCCGAGACGCTTGCCCAGCACCAGCGCGCATACCAGGCCGGCGATACCCGCATTGATGTGCACGACCGTGCCGCCGGCGAAATCCAGCACGCCCTTGCCTGCCCAGTAGCCCGACGGCTCCCACATCATGTGCGCGATCGGCGAGTAGATCAGTACCGACCACAGACCCATGAACCACAGCATCGCCGAGAATTTCATCCGGTCGGCAAACGCCCCGGCGATCAGCGCGGGCGTGATGATGGCAAACGTCATCTGGAACATCATGTACACCGACTCGGGAATCGTGAGTCCCAGATGCGAGACCGTCAGCTTGCCGGCCTCCTTCATGAACACCATGCCGTTCAGGAAGAACCGGTCGAAGCTGCCGATAAACGGCCCACCCTTGGTGAAGGCGATGCTGTAACCGACGATGACCCAGAGCACCGTTACGAGGCAGGTGATCGCGAAGCTTTGCATCACCGTCGCGAGCACGTTCTTCTTGCGCACCATGCCGCCGTAGAACAGCGCGAGGCCGGGGATCGTCATCAGCAGCACGAGCGCGGTGGAGGAGAGCATCCACGCCGTGTCGCCGCTGCTGATCTTGTCGGCCGCGACCAGTTGCGGCGTGTCGGGTGCGGGCGCCGCGGCCGGAGCGGCGGCCGCATCGGCCTTGGGAGCCTCGGCGGCCTTGGCGTCGGGCGCTGGGACGGCTGGCGCCGTCGTTGCAGGTGTCGCGGCTTTCTGGTCCGCAGCCTTGTCCTGTGCCTGGACGCTCCCGAATACGCTGAAGACGCCGATCAGGGCGATCAACGCGAGCATTCGCTTCATGGTGTTCCCCTTAGAGTGCATCCGCGCCGGTTTCGCCGGTACGGATGCGCACGA
>JALYSM010000155.1 GCA_030854785.1 Pseudomonadota bacterium | reverse complement strand
CTGATTCCCTGCCCGTGGTGCGGCCCCCGCAACCAGGTCGAGTTCACGTATGGCGGCGACGCGACCGTCAAGCGGCCTGCCGCCGACGCTTCCGAAGACGCGTGGGTCGACTACGTGTACTTTCGCGACAATCCCTGCGGACCGCACGATGAGCTGTGGCTGCACAGCGCGGGGTGCCGGTCCTGGTTCACGCTCCGCCGCGACACGCGCACACACGACATTCTCGGCAGCGCACCGCTCGACAGTCAACGCTCCGGAGAACCGCGGTGACGCAGCCCTTTCGTCTACCGGCAGGCGGCACCATCGACCGAACGCAACCGCTCGGCTTCGAATACGACGGCGTTCGTTATGAAGGCTATGTAGGCGATACGCTCGCCTCCGCGCTCCTCGCCAATGGCGTGCATCTGATCGCGCGAAGCTTCAAATACCACCGCCCGCGCGGCATCCTGAGCGCGGGCGCAGAAGAGCCCAATGCCCTGGTGCAGCTCGCGCGCGGTGCGCGCACCGAACCGAACGCCCGAGCGACGCAGGTCGAGCTCTACGAGGGGCTCGTTGCCGCGAGTCAGAACTGCTGGCCTTCCGTGCGCTTCGATGTCGGCGCGATCGGCGATGCAGTGTCGCGGTTGCTTCCCGCGGGCTTTTACTACAAGACATTCATGTGGCCGCCATCGCCGGCGTGGTGGCAAAGGTACGAGCATTTCATTCGCCGCGCGGGCGGCATGGGCCGCGGTGCGCGCGCGCCCGACCCGGACCGCTACGAGCGGTGTTACGCACATTGTGACGTTCTCGTGATCGGCGGCGGTGCCGCCGGGTTGGCGGCAGCGCGCGCGGCCAGCGCGGGTGACGCGCGCGTGCTGTTGTGTGACGAAAACCCGGCGCTCGGCGGCAGCCTGCGCGGCGAGACCGACGCGATCGATGGTGAGCCCGCCGCCGCGTGGATCGCGCGTATCGAGCGCGAGCTCGGCGCGAATCCCGAGGTCAAGCTGCTGCCGCGAACCACCGCATTCGGCTACTACGATCAGAACCTCGTGGCGCTTGTCGAGCGCGTCTCCGACCATTTGCCCCAAACGCCGGAGCACGTACCGCGCCAGCGGCTTTGGCACGTGCGCGCGCGAGCAGTGGTGCTCGCTTCGGGCGCGCATGAGCGCGGCATCGCATACGCGGGCAATGACGTGCCGGGAACGATGCTGGCGGGCGCAGCGCGCACCTACGTGAATCGCTATGGCGTCAGGCCCGGCAACACGGCAGTCGTGTTCACCAACAACGACAGCGCGTACGCTTCCGCTCTCGCGCTCCATCGGGCCGGCGTGGCAGTCGCGGCGATCGTCGACGCGCGCCTCGGCGATCAGCTCGAAACGGCGCTGCCGCAAGCCGCGCGCGCGAAAGGAATCCCGATTCTCGCCGGCTCCGTTGTCGTCGCTGCGCACGGCCGCCTGCGGGTTGCGGCGGTCGCCGTGGCCCCGCTCGTCGGCGGGCCTGCTCGGCGGATCGATTGCGATCTGGTCTGCATGTCGGGCGGCTGGAACCCCGCGGTGCATTTGCATTCGCAGTCGCGCGGCAAGCTCTTCTACGACGACACGCTCGCTACGTTCGTCCCCGGCGCATCGCCGCAGATGATTGTCGCCGCGGGCGCGGCGAAGGGCTCGTTCGCTCTGGGTTACGCCCTCGCCGATGCCCATGCCGCTGGCCTGTCCGCCGCGTACCATGCGGGCTGTCATGCGCCAAGCGGCATCGATGCACCCTCGACAAGTGCGGTGCAGAGCTTGGGAATCAAGACGCTCTGGTCCGTGCCGCCTCGCGCGAAGAGTGACAAATGCTTCGTCGACTTTCAGAGCGACGTCACCACGAGCGACATCGCGCTCGCCGCGCGCGAAGGCTATCGATCGGTCGAGCATCTCAAGCGCTACACGACGCTCGGCATGGGGACGGACCAGGGCAAGACGAGCAATCTCATCGGCCTCGCCCTGCTCGCCGAGACGCTGGGCAAGCCGATTCCCGCGGTGGGCACCACGACGTTTCGACCCCCCTACACGCCGGTGACGCTCGGCGCCTTCGCGGGACACGACGTCGGCCCATCGGTCGAGCCGACGCGCTACTCCGCGATGCACGACTGGCACGCCGCGCACGGCGCGCGCTTTGTCGACGCCGGCCTGTGGAAGCGGCCGCACTCGTACCCACGCGCTGGTGAATCCGAGGACGCCGCCGTCAACCGCGAAGCGAAAAATGTGCGCACCAACGTCGGCGTCGTCGATGTCTCGACGCTCGGCAAGATCGAGCTGCAGGGTCGTGACGTAGCGGAGCTCCTGAACCGCGTGTACATCAACCGCTGGGACACGCTTTCGGTAGGCCGCTGCCGCTACGGCGTGATGTTGCGCGACGACGGAATGGTGCAGGATGACGGTACGACGTCGCGCTTCGCCGCGCACCACTATCTGATGACGACGACCACGGTCAACGCGGTCAAGGTGATGCAGCACCTCGAATACCTCCTGCAGGGCGAATGGCCGGAGCTCGAGGTGTACGCAACATCGGTCACGGAACAATGGTCTGCCGCAGCGCTCTCCGGCCCAAGAGCACGCCAGGTGATCTCGAAGATCGTCGACGTCGACGTTTCCAACGCAGCTTTTCCGTTTCTCGCGATGGGCGAGTGCGGCCTGCGAATCGCCGGCGGCGTCATTGCGGCGCGACTGTTCCGGATGAGCTATTCGGGCGAGCTCGCCTACGAGATTCACGTGCGCGCCGACCGTGGTGTCGACATGTGGAACGCGGTCATCGAGGCGGGTGAGGAATTCGGGATCATGCCCTACGGCACCGAAGCGATGAGCACCCTGCGAATCGAAAAAGGCCATGTGGTCGTGGGTCCTGAAGCCGACGGGCGCACGACCGCCGACGACCTCGGCGTGGGAAAGCTCGTCAGCGCCGCCAAGTGGTGCATCGGCAAGCCGTTGCTGGCGCGCCCCCAACTGGTCGCGTCGAACCGCTGGCAGCTCGTTGGGTTGACCGCAGAGGACCGCAGGACGCCGATTCCTCGCGGCGCGAAGCTCGTGGCGGACCCTTGGCACCCGTTGCCGAATCCGATGGAAGGCCACGTGACGTCGTGGTGCTGGAGCCCCAATCTCGACGCCTGGATCGCGCTTGCGCTGCTCGCCAACGGTCGCGCGCGCCACGGCGAAACGCTATGGGCGGTGTCTCCGCTCGCGGACGCGCGCGTGCGGGTGCGCGTCGGCAATGCCTGCTTCATCGACCCGGAAGGCGAGCGGCTTCGTGTCTGACCTGGATATGGGGATGATCGGTGCCGCCGCACCCGGCCGGTACGGCGCGGGCCCGGCGCGGGTCACGCTCTGCTGCGTCACGCTCGCCGGCGCGTGGAACCTCCAGGGCGACGCGCGGCATGCGCCCTTCGCCGAAGAAGCGCGGCAACTCTTCGGCGTCGCGCTGCCGCAAATGCCCAATACCACTGCGCGCAGCGAAGCGTTAACGGTGTTGTGGCTGGGCCCGAGGTCCTGGTTGCTGGTGGCAGGTGGAACGTCGCCGCTCGACGACTTCGAGGCCAAGCGCGATGCCGTGAACGCGCTTCGCGGCGCGCTGTTCGACGTGTCCGCAGGCCGCGTTGCGTATCGCGTCGCAGGTGCGTCTGCGCCCTCGGTGCTGGCGAGCGGCTGCCCGCTCGATCTGCACTCGCGGACGTTTACACCCGGCGGCTGCGCGCAAAGTCTCTACGGTCACGTTAACGCACTTTACTATCGACCGGATGAGAGTCACACGTTCGTCGTCATGGTCGCGCGAAGCTTCGCCCGCGACGTCTGGCACATGCTCTGCGTGGCGGCGGCGCAGCACGGTTACGAAGTGACGCCGGCCGTTGCCTTTCCGTGACTCACACCAAAGGTGCTTGAAGATCCGGCGGTGGATCAGCTCCAGGGAAACGGGCTGTTGCTGACCGGGTGCAGCCTGCCCGACGCGTAGCGCGAGAACCGGAACGGCTCGAGCAGCGCGCGCTTCGTACCCAGCAGCTCGTCGGCGACCAGCTCGCCGACGCCGATCATCTTGTAGCCGTGATTCGAATCCGCGATGACGTAGACGTTATCGCGAAAACGGTCGAACACCGGAAAGTTGTCGGGCGTGAAACAGCCGATGCCCCCCGATGGCTCCTGCTTGTACGCACCATGCTGGCCCTCGAAGCGCTTTTGGCAAAAAGCGAGCGCGGATGTCCACATGTCGGCGAAGTTGTCGGTGACGACGAATTCCGGCGACTTTGGGCCGTAAGGGTCGACCCGGACGGCGTCAGCGTCACGCTCGACGGCCGCGGGCATCGCGCCGCCCTGCACCCCACCGAAATGGAAATCCGGCTTGTAGTAGATCCCCCAGAGCCGGTCGGTGATCAGGTGGCCGTCGCGATCGGAGTACAGCGGCGCATCGGTATCGACGTGCAGCACCGGCGGCATGGCGCCGTCGTTGGTCTTCTGCAGCTCCGGATCGACGCCCAGCGTGCCCTCCTGCAACGCCATGTAATGCCACATCCGAACGCCTTCGTGCACCTTGCCGTCGCGGCCCGTCACGTTGATCGATTTGGGAAGGCCGAGCATGTTCCACAGCGAGTTGATCCACGGGCCTGCTCCGATGACCACTTCGTCGCAGGCGATCGATCCGGCGGAGGTCTCGACCGCCGTAATCGCCGAGCTGCCATCGCCGGAGCGAAAGCCGGTGACCGTGACGCCCGCCACGATCTCGACACCAAGCGCGGACGCCTTGCTCGCCAATCCCTTCATCGATGCCATGTTGTTCGCATAGCCACCGCGTTTTTCATGCAGCACCGAGGTGATGTTCTGCGCCTGCCAGTCGGCGAACAATCCCTTCATGTATTGCCGCGATTGCGACTCGCCTTCGATGAACGTCGATTGGTAGCCGATCGCCTTCTGCTGCTCGTAGATCGTGGCGACCTGCGCGTGCATGACCTCGGGGCTGATCTGCATATAACCGACCGGATGAAAGCTGTAAGCCTCGGGATCGCGCTCCCAGACCGAGACCGAGTGCGCCATCAGCTCTCGCATCGCCGGCTGGAAGTAGTTGTTGCGAATGACGCCGCAGGCGATGCCGCTCGCGCCGGCGCCGACCCCGCTCTTGTCGAGCACGACGATGCGCTTACCTTGCGCACCCACCGCCACACCCTTCGCCTTGAGTTTCTGCGCGAGATGCATTCCCGTCGACAAGCCGTGGATGCCGGCGCCGACGATCACGTAGTGCGCAGCTTCGGGTAACAAGGCCATGGGATCAGAACTCTAGCAGGGGTGGAGGGAATCGATTGTCGTCAACGCAGCCACCGCGGGCCTGAGAGATCCACTGGCGCGAAGGCGACCGGTCGGGTTCAATCGATTGGGGTCAGCAGGTCCTCGATCAACGGCTGAACCGCGGCGGGCTCGCGGCGGAGCGTTCCGACGGCGTCTTCGATCCGGGACGCACGCACGTCACCCAACACCGGGCCCGCAAGGTCGCGGTATTTGACGCGCATTTCGTCATCGGTGAGCGGGTTCTCGAGATTGCCGCGGGCGAGCGTGGGCTCCGAAACCAGCGTGCGACCGTCGCGCAACGCGATGCGCACGCGTGCGAAGCGCTCGGCCGGGAAGCGGTGCGAAAACTCCGGGTCCTCGCTGAGTCTGACCAAGCCGACGAGGCGCTTTACGCGCGCATCGCCCAGCGTCGCCGCATCGACCTCACCGGCGCCGACGCGGCCGTAGACCAGCGCCGCGGCAAGCGGATAGGTAAGGCTGTATTGCGCTTCATCGGTGGTCGTCGGATAAACGCATTGCGAACCGAGGTCGATCGCCTCGCGAAAGCTCTCGACGCCGACTTCAACGATATCTTCGGCGGCAAGCCGATGCGCGCGTTGCAACGATAGTGCGGCCTCGATCGCGGGCTGTGCCCAGCGACATACCGGATACGACTTGAAATATTGCTCGAGAATGCGCCACCGCAAGCCGAGGTCGCTCCACAATTCGCGCTCATCATCAAGCTCGGTGGTGACTGCGGGGGCGCCGGTGAAGCCCTGCTGCGCGAGCAGGACGGCGCTCACTCCGACGTGCGCGCCCCAGCCGGAACCGTCCTTGAGCATCGTCGGGTGAGCGCATACGCGCAGGATCTGGCCGCGCGGCCCGAAATATTCGGCGATGCCTAGCGCGTGACGCAATCGGTTCTCGTCGAAGCGAAGCAGTCGGCCTCCCAATGCCGCGGCGGCAAGCGCGTTCCAGGCGCCGGAGCAATGATAATCGGTGACGGTCGCGTGCAGCGCGATTCCCGCGCGGGTCGCGATTTCGTAACCGAGCACGATACAGGTCACGAACTCGCGGCTGTCGCATTGCGCGCGCGCCGTGACGTCGCCGTCGATGAATGCAAGCAGCGCGGGCAGCACTGCGACCCCCGCGTGGCCTTTGGTCAGCGGATGCCCGTCGTGCGCGTCGATCGCATCGATCGTCGACGCGCCCGCGAACGCGGCGCCCGCCAGACCCGCGCGGCGGCCGTCGAACAGAATGCGTGCGTCGCGATCGCGGCCGCACAGCTGCGTTGACGCATACGCGCTGGCGATGGCCGCGGCGGGCGTCCGCGCGCCGGCGGCCGCGACGCCGATCAGGTCGAGGAGACACCGTTGCGCCTGCGACACCACCGCGGCGGGCAAATCGGCGAAAGCGAGGTTGCGCGCAAACACAGCAACGTCGGCGAAGGGTGCCATCGTCGGCGCAGGTGCGGGCGTGACGGTGCTCATCGTGGCAAGGCGTCTAGTTGCCCTTGAACCGGGGTTCGCGCTTGTCGAAAAATGCTTGCACGGCTTCTTCGTGATCGCGCGTCTGGTGACAAGCGCCCTGCATCGCCGCCGCAAGCTCGAGCAAGGTGTCGAACCGCACATGCTGGGACTCGCGGATCAGCCGCTTTGCCATGCGTAGCGCACCCGGCGCATTCACCGCGATGCGTTGGGCGAGGTGCAATGCCTCGGGTAGCAGTCGATCGGGTGCAACCACCTTCGATACCAATCCCCAACTCAGCGCCGTGCCGGCGTCGACCGAATCGCCGGTGAATGACATTTCACAGGCGCGTGACAAGCCCACGGCGCGCGGCAGAAGCCATGACCCGCCGTCTCCCGAAATCAGACCGAGCTTGATGAAATTCTCCGCGAAGGTCGCCGTTTCGGACGCGATTCGGATATCGCAGGCGAGCGCCGTGTCGCAGCCCGCCCCGTAGGCAGCCCCATTGATCGCGGCGATCGTCGGAACTTCGAGCTCGTAGAGCGTGCGCGCGAGGCGCTGAATACCCGCACGATAGCGGTCGCGGATTTGGACCGCGTTTCCCGCGAAGATGCCAACTCGATCGCGCATGTGCTTGAGGTTACCGCCCGATGAGAATGCAGCGCCCGCACCGGTCACGATGACGACGCGCACACTCGGGTCATCATTGACACGAAGGCACGCTGAGACAAATGCCTCCACGATATCGGCGTCCGTCAGCGCGTTGCGGGTGGCGGGCCGGTTCAGCGTCAGCGTCGCAACGTGACCGTCTTGTGCGTAGCGGATTGGCTCGTCCATCACGCCGCCTCTTGACTGTAGCGGTCGAGCAGCTCTCGCTTGAGAACCTTGCCGCTGGGATTGGTCGGCAAGCTGGCGACGAAGACGATCTTTCTGGGCCGCTTGTACTTGGCGAGCGCGTCGCTTTCGCGGCAGAAGGCATCGACCGTCGCGGCGGTAAGGCCGGGGTCGCGAGGCACGACAAATGCTGCGACCACGCTGCCCCATTTAGGATCCGGAACGCCTACGACCGCTGCCTCCTGCACGCCTGGACACCGGTAGAGAACCTCTTCGACCTCGCGCGGATAGATGTTCTCGCCGCCAGAAACGATCATGTCGTCGACTCGGCCGCGAAAATAAAAAAAGCCCTCGTCGTCCTTGCTGACGAGGTCGCCCGTATAGAGCCAGCCGGAACGGAGCTTCTTGGCCGTCTCGACCGGGTTGTTCCAGTACCCATACATCACCTGCGGCCCGCGAACGAGCAGCTGGCCGATCTCTCCTTCGTCGACGAAGTCACTGGGCTTCGCGTCGTCCGCGGCGGTGTGGGCAACGACACGGCAAGTGCTGATCAGCGTTGGCTTGCCGCAGGAGCCGAGATGCGAGAGCGCCTGCTCGGGATGCAGCAGAAGCGCAAGGCTCGCCTCGGTCATGCCGTACCCATTGAAGATGTTCGGGCAGAACTCGTTGATGACCCGTTCCATCGTTGCGGCCGCGATTGCCGCGCCGCCGGTGGTGATCATGCGCAGACTGCCGACATCGTAATCCTTGAACCGCGGATGGAGCAGCATCTCCTGGATCTGCGTCGGCACTGCGAACAGCGTCGTGATGCGCTCCGCCTGAATCGCTTCGAGTGTTTTGACCGCCTCGTAGCGCCCAAGGACGACATTGGTGCCGCCGACCATCATGTGCGGGATGAAGAACGCCTGCATGCCGCCGACGTGATACAGCGGCGCGATATGCAGGGCGATATCGGTGTGCCGCAAGCCGTACTCCATCACGCAATTCATGGCGATGGCGACGTCATTGATGTGACTGTGCATCACACCCTTCGGCCGACCGGTCGTGCCGGACGTATATACCAGCGCCGAAAGATGGTCGGAAGACGGGATCGGGCGCGACTGATGGCTGTCGACCGTCTGTTCGGCGATCGTATCGAAGTGATGGTGGCCGGGCGGAACGTTGGCTGGATCGTAGGCACAGGAAATGTAGTCGTGGACGCTCTTCACGCGCTTTTGCACTTCGAGCACATTCGGCGTCAGGTAGCGGCCGTAGACCAGGATCCGGGCACCGGAGTCCTGCAACACGTGCGCGGCCTCACCCGCGGCCAGGCGGAAGTTGAGCGGCACGGCGACCGCTCCGAGCATTTGACAGGCGAAGTACGTCGTTACCGAGTTCTCCGAAGTGGTGACGTAGAACGCCACGCGATCGCTCGGCCGCACGCCAAGATCAGCCAGTCCCTGCGCAAACCGGCGCACCCGGCCATTCCAGGCGCTGTAAGTCCAGCGACGATCCTCGAAGATCAGTGCGGTGTGGTTCGGGTACCGATCCACGGATTGCCCAAAAATGCTGGCGATGTCCATGCTGACGCTACGTGAATGCTCGAGTCAAAGGTTCGGTTTGATCGAGGGAAGATCGGCCGAGGCGATCAGGTACTTCGCCATCTCCGATGTGCCTCCGACGATCGGCAGCGCGCGGGCGTCGCGATAAAGCTGCTCGGCGCGCCCGAACTCTTTGGTAAGACCGTCTCCGCCCAGAATCTGCACGGTGCGGTCGGCGCAGTAGGTCGCGGTCTCGGTGGCGACGAGCTTCGCCATCGCCGCCGGCTTCATCAGATCCTTCGCCGCGACGCCGGCGTCGTAGAGCTTGGCGGCGCGGTAAGTCAGGAGCTCCGCGGCGTCGATTCTCCAGCTCATGTCCGCGATTTCGCTCCATACGAGTTGCTTGCACCCGAGTTTCTGGCCGAACGCCTCGCGGTGCTGCGCATGAGCTTGCGCGATCCCGAACGCGCTGCGCGCGACGCCCAAGCCGCAGCCGCCCAGGATGATGCGCTCGAAATTGAACATCTCGAGCATGATGCGCTGGCCTGCATTTGGCTCCCCGAGCAAATGGTCGGCCGGCACGCGACACTGTTTGAATTCGACCTCTCCTACCACGCAGCCGCGCCGGCCCATGAACGTGTAGCGGCGCGGGAACGCGAGGCCCTGGGTGCCGTCCGGCACGACGACAGCGCTCAGACCCTTGCCCGGCGGCGCGGCCGGGTCGGTGACGCCGTAGACGACATAGACGTCCGCCACGGCGGCATTCGAGATATAGCGTTTGAGGCCGCTGATCACGTACTCGCGGCGGGCGGCGTCGAACTCGATCGTCGTCTCCAAGCGAGAGGTGTCGGAGCCGGCGCCCGGCTCCGTGACGCAGATCGCGCCGACCATGCGCCCTTCGACAATTTCCGCGAGGTAGCGCTCGCGGATCGGCGCGCTTGCGTGTCGATGCAGCGGATAGGCGCAGCTCAACGCCGTCGCGATAGTGGTCTCGAAGGCGTAGTTGATATACGCCGCCTCCTCCGAGAGAATCGTCGCGTGCGTCAGACCCGGCGCTTTGAGCGAACCGCGATACAGATCGCGAAACATGAGCTTCAGGTATCCGGCCTGTCCGAGTGCCCTGACGACGGTCTTGATGGCGTCCCAGTCGTCGCGCTCTTCGATGGCGGGGGCGCGCGGAGCAAGCTCGCGGGCCAAAAACGCGCGCGCCTCGGCGCGGAAAGCGCGGTCATCATGGTTGAGGATGAAATCTCGCATGCAGTTTCTTCAGCATCCCGGCAGCGCCATTGCGTGCATCAGGCGCTCGATCTCCCGCTGCACGAGTGGCAGGTTCGAGTCGCGCAGGGTTGGCAACAGATAGCGGGCGCGGCGCACGT
>JALYSM010000137.1 GCA_030854785.1 Pseudomonadota bacterium | reverse complement strand
GCCTTGAAGAGAGTTCCGGGTGGCGATGCCGTGGCTGCGAGCCACCTGACCGCGGCCATTTGACAGAGCGGAACCGGGAGGAGTATCCAATGCATTCTCGATCGGCCATCGTGGCGACGGTCCCTTTCCCCGAAAAAAAAGAGAGGACACTTCATGAGCTTCAAACGGTTTTTATCGCTGGTCGTTTCTTCGGGCGTAATCGCCGGCTGTGTTGGCCTCGCCGGATGCGACGGCGGCAACGCCCAGGCGCCGGTATTTACACTCTCCAGCCCGGACCTGGCATCCGGAACGTTCGGCAACCAATTCATCCTCAATGGTTTCGGCTGCACGGGAGGCAACGTCTCGCCTGCGCTGATTTGGTCGAACCCGCCTGCCGGCACGAAATCGTTCGCGCTCAACGTCTTTGATCCGGACGCGCCGACCGGCAGCGGTTTCTGGCATTGGGCCGTGTACAACATCCCACCCTCGGCGACCGGCCTGGCGCGCGGTGCCGGCAACGCTCCGGCCGCACTGCCCGCACCGGCGTTCGGCGGCAACACCGATTTCCTCGACACCGGTGTAACAGGTATGAACGGCAACTACGGTGGGCCGTGCCCGCCGGTGGGCGACCCGCCTCATCGCTATATATTCACGCTCTACGCGCTCGCGGTCGACGACGTGCAAGTCGCAGGCGGCGTACCCAGGACGGGAACGGCAGGGTTGTACAGCTTCGTGCTGAACAAGGGAATCGGCGCCGCACTTCTCGGCAAGGCCACTTTCACAGCGACCTACGGCCGATAGCAGAGACGGCGTGGGATCGACCGCGTGCTCTGCGTGGCGGCGCCCGGCGGAGTTCCGTATAATTGATCGTTACAGGCGCGTAGCTCAGCTGGTTAGAGCACCACCTTGACATGGTGGGGGTCGTTGGTTCGAGTCCAATCGCGCCTACCAGGGCACAGAAGAAGGACGGAAAGGCAGCGTTATGACACCGCGAACGCGTACGGGAGATCGATAACCGGAAGTCGGGTGCGCCCTTGCGTCTTTGCTGTGTCCAGTGACGAAAGAAAGTGCGGCTCGACCGCACTTTTTTTTCGCTACTGGAGCACGTCATGATCAACATACGCCTGCCAGACGGCTCGGTCCGGCCCTTCGAAGCGCCGGTATCGGTCGCCCATGTCGCCGCCGCGATCGGTCCCGGTCTCGCCAAGGCCGCGCTCGCCGGCAAAGTTGACGGCAAGCTCGTCGACACGTCATTCGTCGTCGACCGTGACGCCGAGCTCTCCATCGTCACCGACCGGGACCCGGAAGGGCTCGAGGTGCTGCGCCATTCGACGGCGCATCTGCTCGCCTACGCGGTCAAGGAGCTCTTTCCCGACGCGCAGGTCACCATAGGGCCGGTGATCGAGGACGGCTTCTATTACGACTTCTCGTACAAGCGGCCGTTCACGCCCGAGGATCTCGCCGCAATCGAAAAGAAAATGGCCGATCTGGCGAAGGCCGACGAGCCGGTCGTGCGCAAGCTGATGCCGCGCGACGACGCGGTGCGCTACTTCGAGTCGATCGGCGAGCACTACAAGGCCGAGATCATCGCGTCGATCCCGGCCAACGAGGAGATTTCACTCTACAGCGAAGGCAAGTTCACCGACCTGTGCCGCGGGCCGCACGTGCCGTCGACCGGCAAGCTGAAAATCTTCAAGCTGACCAAGCTCGCCGGTGCGTACTGGCGCGGCGACTCGCGCAACGAGATGCTGCAGCGGATTTACGGCACCGCCTGGGCGAAGAAGGACGACCTCGACGCGTATCTCCACCGCATCGAGGAAGCCGAGAAGCGCGACCATCGCAAGCTCGGCCGCCAGCTCGACCTGTTCCATCTTCAGGACGAGGCGCCCGGAATGGTGTTCTGGCACCCCAAAGGCTGGACCATCTGGCAGCAGGTCGAGCAGTACATGCGCAAGGTCTACGAGAACAACGGCTACCAGGAAGTGCGCGGGCCGATGATCCTCGACCGCAGCCTGTGGGAGCGCTCGGGCCACTGGGAAAACTACAAGGAGCACATGTTCACGACCGAGTCGGAGAAGCACGACTTCGCGATCAAGCCGATGAACTGCCCGGGCCACGTGCAGATCTTCAACTCGGACATGCGCAGCTATCGCGAGCTGCCGCTGCGCTATGGCGAGTTCGGCTTCTGCCATCGCAACGAAGCCTCGGGCGCGCTGCACGGCATCATGCGGGTGCGCGCCTTCACGCAGGACGACGGCCACATCTTCTGCACCCCCGACCAGATCGAGTCCGAAGTCACCGCGTTCAATCGACTGGCGCTCGCGGTTTACAAGGATTTCGGTTTCGAGGATATCGCGATCCGGTTGTCGCTCCGCCCGGCGAAGCGCATCGGCTCCGACGAGGTCTGGGATCGCGCCGAGGACGCGCTGCGCGCGGCGCTGACGGCCTGCGGCGTGGCGTGGACGGAGTTGCCCGGCGACGGGGCATTCTATGGCCCGAAGATCGACTACAGCCTCAGAGATTCATTGGGACGTTCCTGGCAATGCGGGACGATGCAGGTCGACTTCTCGATGCCGGAGCGCTTGGGCGCCGAGTACGTCGCGGAGGACAACACCCGCAAGGTGCCGGTCATGCTGCACCGCGCGATCGTCGGCTCCCTGGAGCGTTTCATCGGCATCCTGATCGAGAATTGTGCCGGCGCGCTACCGTTGTGGCTCTCGCCCATTCAGGTCGTGGTGCTCACGATCACCGATCGCCAGGCAGCCTATGCCCGGGAGGTTGTCGAGGCCCTGCGCGGGGCGGGATACCGGGCGCTGGCGGATTTGCGTAACGAAAAAATAACCTATAAAATTCGAGAACATAGCCTGCAAAAGTTGCCGTACCAGTTGATCCTGGGCGACAAGGAGATGCAGGCGCGACAGGTGGCCGTGCGTACCCGCGCCGGTGAAGATCTGGGGGCGATGCCCCTGGAAGCCTTCGTGTTCCGCCTCCAGGCCGAGGCGGCCGCTCGCCGCTGACACATGTCGGCGCGAGGCAAAGGTGCGGGAGGCACGGCCGGTTTTTTGCTGACGACAGGAGAACGCAATAGCCCAGGAAAGAGCGCAGCGGATTAACGGGGAGATCACCGTCCCCGAAGTTCGCTTGGTAGGTGAAGACGGTGAACAAATCGGCATCGTGCCGATCGCGGATGCGATGGCACGGGCTGAGGCGGCAGAGCTCGATCTGGTCGAGATCGCGCCGCTCGCCAAACCCCCGGTCTGCCGGATCATGGATTTCGGCAAATTCAAGTACCGTGAGGCGAAGCGGGCGCACGAAGCGAAGCTCAAGCTCAAGCAGATCCAGGTCAAGGAAGTGAAATTCCGCCCCAGCACCGACGAAGGCGATTACAAGATCAAGCTCCGGAACCTGATCCGGTTCCTGGGCGAAGGCGACAAAGCCAAGGTCACGCTGCGTTTCCGCGGCCGCGAGATGGCGCACCAGGAGTTCGGCGTGCGTCTGTTGGAGCGTATTCGCGGCGACCTCGAGCCGCATTGCGTCGTCGAACAGTTTCCGCGGTTGGAGGGCCGGCAAATGGTGATGCTGCTGGCCCCGAAGAAAGTGGCAGTGAAGCCGCATCACCCGAATAAGCCCGAGGCCGGTCAGGCGCCGACGCAAAAGGCGCAGAAAGCCTCTCCGCCGGAGAGCACCGCTGTGGGCAGCAAATAGAAAGATCGAGCATCATGCCGAAGATGAAAACGAAGAGCGGCGCGAAAAAGCGCTTCCGCGTCCGCGGGAGCGGCAGCATCAAGCGCTCGCAGGCGTACAAGCGCCACATCCTTACCAAGCGGACGACCAAGAACAAGCGGCAACTGCGCGGCTCCGCCGAAGTTCACCCCACCAATGTGGCTTCGGTGCGGGCAATGCTGCCGTACGCCTGAAGGGGACGCCATGCCACGAGTCAAACGAGGCGTCACCGCCAAGGCGCGGCACAAGAAAGTCCTTGTCCAGTCGAAGGGCTATCGCGGCCGCCGCGGCAATGTCTACCGCATCGCGAAGGAAGCGGTGATGAAGGCAGGGCAATACCAGTATCGCGACCGCCGCAACAGGAAGCGCGAATTTCGGGCGCTGTGGATCGCCCGCATCAACGCCGCGGTGCGGGAGCTGGGCATGAGCTACAGCGTGTTCATGAACGGGCTGAAGAAGGCGTCGATCGACATCGACCGCAAGGTGCTGGCCGATCTGGCCGTGCACGACAAGACAGCGTTTAACAAGATCGCGGAGCAGGCCAAAGCCTCTCTGGCCTGAACGCAACAAACCAACGAGGGAGGCGATCTGCGCCTCCCTTTTTTTTTCTGGCGATGCAAGAAATCGAATCGATCGTCGCTGCGGCACTCGCCGAATTCGCCGGCTGCGAAGACGCGGCCGCGCTGGAAAACAGCAAGGCGCGATATCTCGGCAAAACCGGGCAGCTCACCGAGTTGTTGAAGAAGCTCGGCGGCCTGGCCGCATCCGCGCGACCGGCTGAGGGCGCGCGGATCAACGAAGCGAAAGCCAAGCTCGAGGCCGCGCTCAATCGACGGCGTAACGAGCTCGCCGACGCAAAGCTCGCGCGCCAACTCTCCGCCGATGCCCTCGACGTGTCGCTCCCGGGGCGCGGTCTCGCGGTCGGTGGCCTGCATCCGATCACGCGCACCGTGCAGCGGATCGAGACGCTGTTCCATTCGCTCGGCTTTGCGGTCGCCGACGGTCCCGAGATCGAGGACGATTTCCACAACTTCACCGCGCTCAACACGCCGGAGAACCATCCGGCGCGCTCGATGCAGGACACGTTCTACGTCGAAGGCGGGATGGTGCTGCGCACGCATACGTCGCCCATTCAGGTGCGTTACATGGAAACGCATGCGCCGCCGATCAAGATCATCGCGCCGGGGCGCGTGTACCGCGTCGACAACGATGCGACGCACTCGCCGATGTTCCACCAGGTCGAGGGCTTGTGGATCGACGAGCACGTGACCTTCGCCGATCTGAAAGGTGTCTTCACCGATTTCATGCGGCGGTTTTTCGAGCGCGACGATCTCAAGCTGCGCTTCCGCCCTTCGTTCTTCCCGTTTACCGAACCATCGGCGGAGATCGACATGAGCTTCGGCGACGGTTGGCTCGAGATCTCCGGCGCGGGCCAAGTGCATCCGAACGTGCTGCGCGCGGTGGGTATCGATCCCGAGCATTACCAGGGATTCGCCTTCGGCATGGGGCCGGACCGGCTGGCGATGCTGCGCTACGGCGTCGACGATCTGCGCCTGTTCTACGAAAACGATTTGCGCTTCCTGCGGCAGTTTGCGTGATGGGAACGTGGGCAATGAACCGCGTAGCCTGGGATGAGCCGGAGGCGAATCCCGGAAGCAACGCGGCGTTCGATGGCGCCGCCCCGGGTATCGCCGCTGCGCGGCTCAACCCGGGCTACGGACTGGCCGTCATTCCCGGGCTGTTGTGAAATTCTCCGAGCATTGGCTGCGTACGCTGGTCGATCCGCCGATCGACAGCGAAGAACTCGCGCAGCGGCTGACGATGGCCGGACTCGAGGTCGAGGAGCGTGCGCCGGCCGCGCCCCCATTCACCGGTGTCGTCGTCGGTCGCGTGCTCTCCGTCGCGCGCCATCCCGGCGCCGAGCGGCTGACGGTGTGCCAGGTCGACGTAGGCGGCCACGCGCCGCTGTCGATCGTCTGCGGTGCGCCCAACGTGGCACCGGGTGTCACCGCGCCGTGCGCGCTGGTCGGGGCCGAGCTCCCCGGCGGCCTCGTCATCAGCAAAACCACGATGCGCGGCGTCGAGTCGGAAGGCATGCTCTGTTCGGCGAAGGAGCTCGGTCTCGCCGAAGACGCGTCGGGCCTGTTGCTGCTCGACCCGGAACTCGCGCCCGGCACCGATCTGCGCGAAGCGCTCGACCTCGACGATCCGCTGTTCACGCTCAAGCTCACGCCCAACCGTGCCGATTGCCTGTCGCTTCTCGGCATCGCGCGCGAGGTGGCGGCGATCACTGCATCGCCCTTCCGGCCTCCGCCGCTTGCGCCCGCCGCGGTCATGGCGAAGGCGAGCCGCAGCGTGCGCGTCGAAGACGCCCTCGCCTGCCCCCGCTTCTGCGGCCGCGTGATCGAGGGCGTCGATCCCAAGGCGCCGTCGCCGGAATGGATGCGCCGCCGGCTGGAGCGCTCCGGCATCCGCTCGATTTCCGCCGTTGTCGACGTCACGAACTACGTCATGCTCGAGCAAGGCCAGCCGCTGCACGCCTACGACGACGCCGCGCTCGAAGGCGACATCGTTGTCCGTTTTCCTCGCCGCGGCGAGAGGATGACGCTGCTCAACGGCCAGACGCTCGATCTCGACTCCGACCTGCTGCTTGTCGCCGACGAGGCGAAGCCACTGGGACTCGCCGGCATCATGGGCGGCGAGCATAGCGGCATCGGCGACGCCACTCGCAACGTCTTCCTCGAAGGCGCGTTCTGGAATCCGGCGGTGATCCAGGGCAAGGCGCGGCGGCTGGGCTTCGTCACCGACGCGGGTTTTCGCTTCGAGCGCGGCGTGGACTTCGCCAATGCGCCCACCGCAGTCGAGCGCGCCACGCAACTTATCGTCGAGCTATGCGGCGGCGCGGCCGGACCGCTGGTCGACGTCTGCGGCGAGCTGCCGCGGCGCGACCCGGTGCGCGTGCGCAGCGCGCGGATAGCGCGACTGCTCGGCGTCACGATTCCAACGGAAACCGTGGCCGATATTTTCTCGCGGCTGCAGCTGCAACCGCGGCGCGAAGGCGCAGACATGCTGTGCACGCCGCCGACGTTTCGTTTCGATCTCGCGATCGAAGAAGACTTCATCGAGGAAGTCGCGCGCCTGCACGGCTACGACAACATTCCCTCCGCGCCTCCGGTGCAGCCGCAGACGATGCTCCCGGAGCACGAGACGATCCGGCCCGCAACCGCGCTCAGGCAACGGCTGGTCGATCGCGATTACCAGGAAGCGATCACGTTCAGCTTCGTCGACTCGAGCCGGGAGCGCGCGCTCGGCATCGATCCGGCTCCGATCCGGGTGCTCAACCCGATCGCGAGCAACCTGGACGTGATGCGGACAACCTTGCTCGGCGGCCTGCTCGACACGCTGCGCACCAACGCCAACCGGAAGCAGGAGCGCGTGCGGATCTTCGAGTTGGGCCGTTGCTTTCTGCGCGAGCCGGGCGGCTACGCGCAACCGTCGCGGGTCGGCGGCCTCGCGTTCGGACCGGCGCTGCCCGAGCAGTGGGACGGCGGGAAGCGACCGGTCGATTTCTTCGACGTCAAAGGGGACCTTGAAGCGCTGGCGGCGCCGCTCTCGGTCCGCACCGAGGCCGCGACGCACCCAGCGCTGCATCCGGGCCGTTCGGCCCGCGTCCTGATCGATGGCAAGCCCGCGGGCTGGATCGGCGAGCTGCACCCGCGCCTTCTGGGCGCGTTCGAACTGCCGCGGGCGCCGGTCGTATTCGAACTGGACCTGGCACCGCTCCGGCGGCGGCCGCTGCCGGTCGCCAAGGCGGTCTCGAAGCTCCCGGTCGTGCGCCGCGACCTCGCGGTTGTCGTCGACGAAACCGTCCCTGTCCGGGCGGTGCTCGACGCGCTCACCGCCGTCAAACCGGCATCTGTCGACTACATCGCGCTCTTCGATGTCTACCGCGGGCGAGGCATCGAGCCTGGCAAAAAAAGCCTTGCAATTCTAGTGCTTATGCAAGATACTGCACGTACTTTGACGGACGCCGAAATCGACGCGACCGTGGCTGCACTGCTGCGGGAAATCGAGAATCGGTTCGGCGGCACGTTGCGCCGCTAGCCATCCCGGGGAACTCCGATGACGCTTACCAAAGCGGAACTCGCCGATTTGCTTTTCGAGCAGCTCGGGCTCAATAAGCGCGAAGCCAAGGACATGGTCGAGCGGTTCTTCGAGGAAATTCGGATCGCGCTCGAATCCGGTGACAGCGTCAAGCTCTCGGGCTTCGGCAATTTCCAGCTCCGTGAAAAGCCGCAGCGGCCGGGGCGAAACCCCAAGACGGGGGAGGAAATTCCGATCACCGCCCGCCGCGTCGTCACCTTCCACGCCAGCCAAAAACTGAAGGCAATGGTTGAAGCCGCTAACCATGGCCGAGCCCAGGCAGATTAAGGCCGCTTTACCGCCGATCCCCGCCAAGCGCTATTTCACGATCGGCGAGGTCAGCGACCTGTGCGCGGTCAAGCCGCACGTGCTCCGGTACTGGGAGCAGGAATTCACGCAACTCAAGCCGGTCAAGCGCCGCGGCAATCGGCGTTATTACCAGCACCACGAAGTGCTGCTCATCCGGCGCATCCGCGATCTGTTGTACGAACAGGGATTCACGATCAACGGCGCCCGCCACCGGCTGGAAACCGAGGCTGTGGGCGACGGCGGTTTCGCTCCGCCGCCGAGGATGATCCGCGCGGCGCAGGGCCGGACGGAGCCACTCTCGCCGGCCGAGATCCGGCGGGTCATTGAAGAAATCCGCCAAATGCTGGGACCCGACGGATGATGGAAGTACAATGCTTGCGGTGTCGGGGCGTAGCGCAGCTTGGTAGCGCACCTGCATGGGGTGCAGGGGGTCGTGTGTTCGAATCACATCGCCCCGACCATTTTCCCCTCTCCGGCGGGCTGTCCGGTTCCAGCCATCCTGGGTAAGCCCGACGGCAATTGGCTTGCCCAGGCCACCTGTATGCAAAACACCTTGTACACGACATACTATTTAGTCGCCCCCCCAACCTCCAGGGAAGGCATCCTGGAAAGGTCCTCGCCATGAGTCCAGCTCAAACGCGCAGCCCCGGAAAAACCGGCGTCATCTCCGAGCTCGCCCTCGCTCGCGCGCAACGCAATACGGTCGCCATCATCGACGACCTGTTCAGCAGCCGGCTGCTGCTGGCGGAAATCGTCCGGCAGATCGACAGCAGGCTCAATCTCGAGCTTTTCGACACGCCGAGCCGCGCGCTGGAATTCTGTCGCAACAACCGGGTCGACATGATCCTCACGGACTACAAGCTGCCGGAGTTCGACGGCGTGCAGCTCGTCCGCCAGCTCCGTGCCCTGCCGCACTGCGTCGACGTGCCGATCGTGGTGATCACCGTCGTCGACGACCGGCGCGTTCGTTACGAAGCGCTCGAGGCAGGCGCCACCGATTTCCTGATCAAGCCGCTCGACGAGCACGAAACGCGCGCACGTTGCGCCAATCTGCTCGAGCTGCGCCGGCACAAGATCGTCCTCGCCGATCAGGCCCGCGTGCTGCAGTATCAGGTCGACAAGTCCATCGCCGAGATTCACGAGCGGGAGCTGGAAACGCTATCGAAGCTCGCGAAGGCCGGCGAGTTCCGCGACCGCACGACCGGGAACCACCTCGCCCGCATGGCCAAGTATTCGGCGTTGATCGGCACCAACCTCGGCCTCGCGGCGGAAACCGCGCATGTCCTGGAGTTCGCGGCGCCGATGCACGACATCGGCAAGATCGGCATCCCCGACGCGATCCTGCTCAAAGGCGGACCGCTGACTGCCGAAGAAGACCGGGTCATGAAGAACCATCCGCGTATCGGTTACGACATCCTGAAGGGCAGCCCTTCAAAGTACCTTTCCATGGGCGCGATCATCGCGCTGGGTCATCACGAGAAGTATGACGGCTCCGGCTATCCGACCGGCATGCACGGCGAGGACATTCCCATCGTCGCCCGTATCGTCTCCGTGGCCGATGTCTTCGACGCGCTAGTCAGCGAGCGTCCCTACAAGCACGCGTGGACCATGGAGGACGGATTCGCGTACCTCGTGTCCCAGAAGGGCAAGCACTTCGACGGGAGTGTCGTCGAAGCGTTCCTTGCCAATACGGACAAGGTGCGGGAGATTCGCGGGCAGTACGCGGATAAGTAGTCTTACTGCAGTCATTCTTTACGGCCGGATCCTGCTGGCGTCGCGACACCGATTCTTTATGCGGCCGCGTTCGTAAAATCTAACTTTTGTGGCTCATCGCGGAAAAGTGTGGGTAGAAACCAGGTGCCGATCGGCCTGAAAGGCGCGTGGGTATTGGACTTCAAGGCTTTCGAGAAGCGCGGAGAATTGGCATGATGTTTGGATGCCTACTACACC
>JALYSM010000109.1 GCA_030854785.1 Pseudomonadota bacterium | reverse complement strand
TACGAGTCCGCGCAATACTCGGTGCTCGCGCGTCTGACGCGCGCGTTGCGCCGGCGGTATCCGATCGTCGATATGGCCGGTCACAGCGACATCGCTCCCGGGCGCAAGACCGATCCCGGGCCGGCGTTCGATTGGGCGCGCCATCGCCGTCTCGCGGGTTCGCGCGACAGGTAGCCCGGGAATGAGCGTCGCGAATCCCGGGAAGCGAACTCGGTAGCCATCGCCCCGGGTATCGCCTCCGGCTCAACCCAGGCTACGCAACCGTAGCCTGCCCATCTTGGAAAGAGGCGAATTCCAAGGTAAAATAACAGGTTATGCAGTTTCTTGCCGATTACTTTCCGCTGCTCCTGTTCTTTGCCGCATTCAAGCTATGGGACATCTATGTGGCAACTGCCGTTGCTATTGCCGCATCGGTCGCGCAGATCGCCTATTTCCGCTGGCGGCGGGGAAAGGTGCAGGTGGTGCATTGGTTGAGCCTCGCGATCATCGCCACGTTCGGCGGCGCGACACTGCTGCTCCACGACGAGACGTTCATCAAGTGGAAGCCCACGGTGCTCTACTGGCTTTTCGCCGCAGTCTTAGGCGTAGGGCGGCTGGTGTTCCGCCGCAACCTGATCGCTGCGCTCATGAAGGACCTCACGCTCCCGGACCCGGTCTGGGCGCGAGTGACGTGGGTGTGGGTCGCGTTTCTCCTCGCGATGGGCGCCGCCAACCTGTACGTCGCTTCGCACTTTTCCACCGACATCTGGGTCAATTTCAAGGTCTGGGGCGGGATCGGACTATTTTTCCTGCTGGCCATCGCGACCGTCGCGTCGGTCGCCCGCTACCTGCCCGACCGTCCATGACCGATGTCCCGGCCGCATTGCGCGCGCGTCTGGCCGACTTGTCGCCGGTCGCACTCGAGATCGAGGATGAAAGCGCCGCACATGCCGGCCATGCCGGTGCTGCGGCCGGCGGCGGGCACTTTTCGCTGTTGATCGTGTCTGAGGCGTTCAACGGTGTGCCGCGCCTGAAACGCCACCAGACCGTCATGGCCCGAGTCGCCGATCTGCTTCCCAACCCGATTCACGCACTCTCGATCAGGGCGCTGGCGCCCGAAGAATTCTCCTAACCCAGAGTTGCACTAACCGAAGGACTGTCATCCATGCAGACGTTTTTCCGACTATTCACCGCGCTTGCAGCAATGGCCATGCTGCTCGCCCCTCCCGTCGCGACAGCGCAGGAGGCGAAGAAAGCGGCCTCCAGGGCCGACGCACCGGCCAAGGGCAAAGAGCTGTACTCTCCCGCGTTTTTCGATTTCATGCTCAAGCAGCGCCTGGCGCAGGGCCAACCGGATTCGCCGGAGCTCCGCGCGGCGATCCGTGACGAGCTCAACACGCGCGAGCTTCTTGTCCGCGAGGCGAAGAAGCAAGGCCTGGACAAGTCCTCCAAGACCGAGATGGACTTGTCGGCGCAAACTGTGCTCGTCCGCGCCTACATGGCCGACTATCTCAAGGCGCACCCGATCCCCGACGCGTCGTTGCGCAAGGAATACGACAACATCAAGTCGCAGATGGGCGACAAGGAGTACAAGGTGCGGCACATCCTGGTCGAGAAGGAGGACGAGGCCAAGGACATCATCGCCTCGCTGCAGAAGGGCGAGAAGTTCGAGAAGCTCGCCGAGCGCTCCAAGGACACCGGCTCCAAGGTGAACGGCGGCGACCTCGACTGGAACGCGCCGTCGAACTTCGTGAAGCCGTTTGCCGATGTCATGATAATCCTGCAAAAGGGCAAGTTCACGACGACGCCGGTGCAGACGCAGTTCGGCTGGCACGTCATCCAAGTCGACGACGTCCGCGAGGCGAAAATCCCCGGCTTCGACGAAGTGAAGCCGCAGCTCGCGCAACGGATGCAAGGACAGGTGGTCGATAAGTACCTGCGGGAGCTGCGTGCCAAGAACGGCATGTGACCCGTCGGTTCGATCGAAGGTGAAGGGCAGGCGCAGTTGCGCCCGCCCTTTTTTGTTGCAAGCCTGACCGCGCCGGCGCGGTGTTCGATGCTATTCTTAGCCACGCTGCCGCTCCAACGTCATCGAATTCGCTGCCGGAGAACCGCTTATGGCGAAGATCCGTCATCCCAAAGACCTTGCCGCCGGCCTCATGTTCGTCGGCTTCGGTGTCGCGGCGATCGCGATCGGCAACGGCTACCCGCTCGGCGTCGCAGCGCGCATGGGTCCGGGATATTTTCCGCGCATTCTCGGTATCCTGTTGATCGTGCTCGGCGCGGTTTTGACGTTCCGTGCGCTGCGCCTTGACGGCGCAAGAATAACGCTGGAATCGCCGCGGCCGCTGCTGATCGTGCTCGGCAGCGTCGTGCTGTTCGGCATGACCGCGCCGTCGCTGGGCCTCGTCATCGCGACGATTCTATTGATCGTAGCCTCCAGCGCGGCAAGCACCGAGTTTCGCTGGAAGGAAGCAATGGTCAGCGGCGTGCTCCTGGCGGCGGTGGCGGTCGCCGGCTTCATCTGGGGATTGGGGCTCCAGTTCTCGGTGTGGCCGACGTTCCTCGGCAGGGGCTGATGGACCTGCTGTCGAACCTCGCACTCGGCTTCAGCGTCGCGCTGTCGCCGGTCAATCTGCTGTATGCGCTCATCGGCTGCCTGCTCGGCACGTTGATCGGCGTGCTGCCCGGCATCGGCCCGGTCGCCACGATTGCGATGTTGCTGCCGATCACCTACGGTCTGGCGCCTACCCCCGCACTTATCATGCTCGCCGGCATCTATTACGGCGCACAATACGGCGGTTCGACGACCTCGATTCTGGTCAACCTGCCCGGCGAGGCATCTTCCGCCGTGACCTGCATCGATGGCTACCAGATGGCGCGCAAGGGCCGCGCCGGAGCGGCGCTCTGCATCGCCGCGCTCGGTTCGTTCTTCGCCGGTTGCGTCGGCACGCTGCTGCTCGCGGCTTTCGCGCTGCCGATGACCGAGCTGGCGCTCAAGTTCGGACCGGCGGAATATTTTTCCCTGATGGTCCTGGGCATGATTGGCGCGGTCGTGCTCGCGCACGGCTCGATTCTGAAGGCGGTCGCGATGATCGTGCTCGGTTTGTTGTTCGGCATCGTGGGCACCGACGTGAATTCCGGCATGGCGCGATTCTCGTTCGGCATTCCCGAGCTGACCGATGGCATCGGCACCGCGCAGATCGCGGTGGGCGTCTTCGGTTTCGCCGAAATCCTGATGAGCCTCTCCCAGAAGGAAAACCGCGACATCCTGCAGCAGAAGCTGACATCGCTGATGCCGAATCGCGAGGAGATACGGCGCGCGATCCCGGCGGTAATTCGCGGCACCACGATCGGCTCTTTGCTCGGCATCCTGCCCGGCGGCGGCGCACTGCTCGCTTCTTTCGCCGCCTACGGCCTGGAGAAAAAAGTCTCGCGGCGGCCACAGGAATTCGGCAAGGGCGCGGTCGAGGGCGTCGCAGGCCCCGAGTCGGCGAACAACGCCGCGGCCCAGACTTCGTTCATACCATTGCTCACGCTCGGCATCCCGCCCAATGCCGTCATGGCGCTGATGGTCGGCGCGATGACCATCCACAACATCCAGCCCGGCCCGCAGGTGATGACGAGCAACCCGGGGTTGTTCTGGGGCCTGATCGCCAGCATGTGGCTTGGCAACCTGATGCTGGTCGTGCTGAACCTGCCGTTGATCGGCATGTGGGTGAAATTGCTCACCGTGCCCTATCGCCTCCTCTATCCGGCGATCCTGTTGTTCTGCGCTATCGGCGTCTACAGCCTGTCCAACAGCACCGTCGATGTCTACATGACCGCTCTTTTCGGCTTCATGGGCTACGTCTTCGCCAAGCTGGAATGCGAGCCCGCGCCGCTGCTGCTCGGCTTCGTGCTCGGCCCGCTGCTGGAGGAAAACCTGCGTCGGGCGATGCTGCTTTCGCGCGGCGACCCGACAGTGTTCTTCACGCGGCCGCTCTCGCTCAGCATGCTGTTGATCGCGGGCTTCCTGCTGCTGCTCATTGTCGCACCGCAGTTCCGCAAGACGCGCGAGGAGGCATTCCAGGAAGGCGAAGCGTAATGGCCGAGCGATCCGCGCGTGCCGATCCAGCGACGGGCTTCGACTGGACCGCCGCGTATCCGTCGCGGCGGCAACCGATCTTCGCCCGCAACGCGGTCGCGACCTCGCAGCCGCTCGCGACGCAGGCCGGGATCGCGATGCTGCGCGCGGGCGGCAACGCGATCGACGCAGCGCTCGCCACCGCCATCGCGCTCACCGTGGTCGAGCCGTGCAGCAACGGGCTCGGCAGCGATCTCTTCGCCATCGTGTGGGACGGCCGCGAGCTCGCGGGCCTCAATGCGTCCGGGCGCGCTCCCGCGGCGTGGACTCCCGAGCATTTCGCGCGCTACGGCGAAATGCCGCGCGCCGGCTGGGACACGGTGACCATACCCGGCGCGGTATCGGCCTGGCTGGCGCTGTCGCAGCGCTACGGCAAGCTACCGTTCGCGGATCTGTTTGCGTCGGCCATCACCTACGCGCGCGACGGCTTCGCGGTAAGCCCCGTCGTCGCCGACAAGTGGGCGAAGGCCGTGCCGATACTCGGCGAGGTTCCCGGCTTTGCCGAGCATTTCCTGCCGCGCGGCCGCGCACCGAAGCCCGGTGAGCTCTTCACCTCGGCCACGCTGGCCGCGACACTCGAAAAGATCGCTGCGACCGGCGGCGAGGCATTCTATCGCGGCGAGCTGGCCGAGAAGATGGTCGCGCATTCACGGGCGCACGGCGGCGTCCATGCGCTCGAGGATTTCGCGGCACATACGAACGACTGGGTCATGCCGCTTGCGCTCGACTATCGCGGCTATACGGTGCACGAGATTCCGCCAAACACCCAGGGTATCGCGGCGCTGATCGCGCTGGGCATTCTCGAGCATTTCGATCTTGCGTCGCAGCCGGTCGATTCTCCGGCGGTACAGCATCTCGAGATCGAGGCGATGAAGCTTGCGTTCGCCGACGTGTTTCGTTACGTAGCCGATCCGCTGGCGATGGAGGTCACTCCGGCGCAAATGCTCGACGCGGCATATCTCGCAGCGCGGGCGCGGCTGATCGATCGCAAGCGGGCGCAGGATTTCACGCACGGCACGCCGCCGAAGGCCGGAACGGTCTACCTCACGGCCGCCGACGCAAGCGGCATGATGGTGTCGCTGATCCAGTCGAATTACATGGGCTTCGGCTCGGGCATCGTCGTCCCCGGCACGGGGATCAGCCTGCAGAATCGCGGCACGGGGTTCTCGTTGCAAGCCGGTCATCCCAACCGCGTGGGCCCAGGCAAGCGGCCGTTCCATACGATCATTCCCGGCTTCGCCACGCACGACGGCGTGCCCTATGCGACGTTCGGCGTCATGGGCGGGCCGATTCAGCCGCAGGGTCATGTGCAGACGCTGGTGCGGCTGATCGATTACAGGCAGCAGCCGCAAGCCGCGCTCGACGCGCCGCGCTGGAAGGTCAACGCGGGACTCTCGCTCGACCTCGAGTCCAGCATGGCGCCCGCGCTTTGCGACGGCCTCGCCGCGCTCGGTCACAGCTTCGCATCGATTTCCGATGCTTACATGGATTTCGGCGCCGGGCAGATCATCGTGCGCACTGAAAACGGCTATTTTGCGGCGTCGGATCCGCGCCGCGATGGACAGGCGGCCGGATTCTAGCCGCGCGAGCCCGCGGCATCCGGCGTTGCGTCTTGTTCGTATAACGCGGGAACCCGCCCCGAGCAAGAGATCGTCGTGTTGCGCATACTATCGTGGATCGCTGTCGCAATCGTGGCGCTGGCCGCGCTGCTTCTTCTGCCCATCCCATGGCCCGATGCGTTCGTGGGCAGCCATGTGGTCAATCGGATCGAGATCGCGGCGCCGCCGGAGCGCGTCTTCGCCTACGTCACCACGCCCGCGAATTGGCCGCGCTGGCATCCGGCGTCGCGGGCGGTGCGCGGCGTCGTCGATCGCGCGCCCGCGGTCGGCGAGAGCGTCGTCGAAACGTTCGAAATCGCCGGCCGGCGCGACGATGCGACCTGGACCACGGCCGAGCTCGATCCGCCGCGGCGCTGGGTGATCGTGTCAGGCGCTCCCGGTGGCGGTTATGCGCACATCGTCTACACGCTGAGCACAAAGGGCGGCGGCGCTCTCTGGGAGCGCGACCTGACCTATCGCGGACCGAATCTGCTGTTCGGGATCCTGAACGTGTTGCAGATTCGCACGGTAATGGAATTCGATTCGGCGAAGGCGCTGGCCAACGTCAAGCGCCAGGTCGAGGCGATGCCGCCGTAGCCGCCGTAGCCTGGGATGAGGGAGCCGAATCCCGGGATTCCCCCGCCGTAGCCCGGGATGAGGGAACCGAATCCCGGGATTCCCCCGGATCAGAGCCTGCCCTGGACTTGATTCGGGGTCCGGGGTCATCCCGGGCTACGACCGCTTCGCCTTGATCGTCGACAGCGGCAGCAGCTCCGGCAACTCGATGCGCTTGCGGTCGGGCTCGGCGGCGGTCAATGCCTCGGCCTCGACCATAGTGGCGAGGCTGCGCCGCGCAAGCTCCTGATAGCTCTGCGTCCCCTCGATCTTCCACGCCAACTCCTGATCGGTAAGGGTGCGCACGACCTTGGCGGGGACACCGGCGACCAGTGTGCGCGGCGGCACGACCATGCCCGCCTTGACGAATGCCATCGCAGCGACGATTGCCGATTCGCCAATGACCGCGTTGTCGTTGACGACCGCATTCATCCCGACCAGCGCGTTCTTCTGCACGATGCAACCGTGCAGAATCGCGCCGTGCCCGATGTGGCCCGCCTCCTCGACTACGGTATCGGTGCCGGGAAAACCGTGCATGACGCAACAGTCCTGCAGATTGGCGCCGGCGCGGACGTCGATGCGCCCGAAGTCGCCGCGAAGGCTCGCCGATGGCCCGATGTAGCAGCCGGCGCCGACGAGAACGTCGCCGATGAGCACGGCGCTCGCGTGCACGAACGCCGTCGGATCGACGACCGGCGTCACGCCGTTGATTGACCAGACTTTCACTTTCCGTTTCGCGGTCGCCATCTCAGTTCCCGTAGCCTGGGTTGAGCCGAAGGCGATACCCGGGATTCCCCCGGATCGAGTCCGGGGTCATCCCAGGCTACGCATGCTTCGATCTTCATTTAACACACCTCTATCCCAGCCACACGCGCGCGTTGCGGAACATCCGCATCCACGGCGAATCCTCGCCCCAATCTTCCGGGTGCCAGGACATCTGCACGGTGCGGAACACGCGCTCGGGGTGCGGCATGAGGATCGTGAAGCGGCCGTCGGCGGTCGTGAGCCCGGTGATGCCGCGCGGCGAGCCGTTGGGGTTGTACGGATAGCGCTCCGTCACCGCGCCGCGATGATCGACGAAGCGCAGGCACGCCAGCGGATCCGCAGCCGCGAGCTGCGCAGCATCGCGAAACTCGGCATGACCCTCGCCGTGGGCGAGCGCCACCGGAATGCGGCTGCCCGCCATGCCGGCAAGGAACAACGACGGTGAAGGCCGTACTTCCAGCAGCGCCAGGCGCGCTTCGAACTGCTCGCTGTTGTTGCGCACGAAATGCGGCCAATGCCCGGACCCGGGGATAAGCTGGTGCAGATTGCTCATCATCTGACACCCGTTGCACACGCCGAGTGCGAAGGTATCGGCGCGCGCAAAGAACGCAGCAAATTGATCGCGTGCCCGCGCGTTGAAAAGAATCGACTTCGCCCAGCCTTCCCCGGCGCCGAGCACGTCGCCGTAGGAAAAACCGCCGCCGGCGACGATACCCTTGTATGCCGTGAGGGCGCTGCGGCCGGCAATCACATCAGTCATGTGGATGTCGTACGCATCGAAGCCGGCACGGTCGAACGCCGCGGCGATTTCGATGTGGCCATTGACGCCCTGCTCGCGCAGGATGGCGACGCGCGGGCGTGCGCCTTTCGCGATGAATGGCGCAGCGATATCCTCGGCGGGATCGAAGGAGAGCCGGGGCGACAATCCCCGTTCGTCGGCATCGAGGAGCCGGTCGTATTCCTGATCGGCCGCTTCGGGATGGTCGCGCAGCCGTTGCAGCGCGTGCGTCGTGCGCGACCACGCGCGGTGCAGATCGACGCGCGACTCGTCGAGCAGCACCATATCCTCGCGTGATATGCGCACGCGGTCGCCTTGCATCGGTTCGCCGATGGCGACGCAGCGCAGGCCCGCGGCCTCGAACGCGGCGACGACGTCGTGGCGGTCCTGCGCGTGAACTTGCAGCACCGCGCCCAGCTCTTCATTGAACAGCGCGGCGATCGGCGCGCCGGGCAGCTCGTCCAGTGCGATGGCCAGCCCGCAACGGCTCGCGAACGCCATTTCGGCGAGAGTGACGAACAGTCCCCCGTCGGAGCGGTCGTGGTACGCGAGGAGCTTCCCCTGCGCGTGCAGCGCCTGCACCGTCGCGAAAAATCCCTTCAGAGCCTCGGGATCGTCGAGGTCGGGCGCAACGCTGCCCAGCCTGCCGTGAACCTGCGCCAGCGCCGACCCACCGAGGCGGTTCCGTCCGTTGCCGAGATCGACGAGAAGCAGAATCGTCTCGCCCTGATCGAGACGCAGTTGTGGCGTCAGCACGCGTCGCGCGTCGGGCACCGGCGCAAACGCGGAAACGATGAGCGAGATCGGCGCCGTGACCGCGTGCTCCGAGCCGAGGTCGCTCCAGGTCGTGCGCATCGACATCGAGTCCTTGCCGACGGGAATGCTGACGCCCAGCGCCGGACACAGCTCCATCGCTACGGCGCGCACCGTATCGTAGAGCGCCGCATCCTCGCCCAAGTGTCCGGCCGGCGCCATCCAGTTGGCCGATAGCTTGACGTCGGCGAGCCTGCGAATCCCCGCCGCCGCGAGATTCGTGATCGCCTCGCCGACCGCCATCCGCCCCGACGCCGGCGCGTCGATCAGCGCCAGCGGCGTGCGCTCGCCCATCGCCATCGCCTCGCCCGCGTAGCCGTCGAAGTCCATCAGCGTCACCGCGACGTCGGACACCGGAACTTGCCACGGTCCGACCATCGGATCGCGCGCGCAAAGGCCGCCGACCGTGCGATCGCCGATCGTTACCAGAAAGGTCTTGTCGGCGACCGCCGGAAACTGCAGCACGTGGTACGCGGCCTCGCGCAGATCGAGTGCCTCTGCATCGAAGGGCTCGAGCCGGCGCGCGACGCGCGCGACGTCGCGTGTCATCTTCGGTGGTTTGCCGAGCAGAACGCCGAGGTCCATGTCGACGGGCGCATTGGCGAAGACGCGATCGTCGACCCGCAACCGGTGGTCGGGCGTCGCGCGGCCGAGAACCGCGAACGGGCAACGCTCACGCTCGCAGATCGCCGCGAACGACGCCAGCGCTTCCGGGCGGATCGCGAGCACGTAACGCTCCTGCGCCTCGTTGCACCAGATCTCGCGCGGCGACATCCCGGGCTCTTCCGATGGAATCGCGCGCAGGTCGAGGTGCGCGCCCTTGCCGCCGTTGTGCGCAAGCTCGGGCAGCGCATTGGAAAGTCCTCCGGCGCCGACGTCGTGAATCGACAGGATGGGGTTGGCGTCGCCGAGTTGCCAGCAACGATCGATGACTTCCTGCGCACGGCGCTGGATCTCGGCATTAGCCCGCTGCACCGAGTCGAAGTCGAGATCGGCGGTATTGGTGCCCGTCGCCATCGACGACGCCGCACCGCCACCCATGCCGATCAGCATACCGGGTCCGCCGAGATGGACGATCAGCGTGCCGTCGGCGAGCGGGCGCTTGGTCGCGCCTCGCGCCGCAACGTTGCCGACCCCGCCCGCGATCATGATCGGCTTGTGGTAACCGCGGACTTCGCCGGCGACCTCCTGTTCGAAGGTGCGGAAGTACCCGAGGAGATTCGGCCGCCCGAACTCGTTGTTGAACGACGCGGCGCCGATCGGGCCCTCGAGCATGATCTGCAGCGCCGAGGCGATGCGGTCAGGCTTGCCGTAATCCACCTCCCAAGGCTGTGCCATGCCAGGAACCTTGAGATGCGATACCGTGAATCCAGTCAGCCCCGCTTTCGGCCTGGCGCCGATGCCGGTCGCGCCTTCGTCGCGGATCTCGCCGCCGGATCCGGTCGCGGCGCCGGGAAACGGCGCGATCGCCGTCGGGTGATTGTGTGTCTCGACCTTCATCAGGATATGCGTGAGCTCGGGTCGCGCCGTGTAGCGCCCGTCGGCATTCGGATAGAAGCGCCGCGCCGTCGTTCCCTCCATCACGGCGGCGTTGTCGGCGTAGGCGACGATCGTCCCCTGCGGGCTGACCGCGTGCGTGTTGCGGATCATCGCGAACAGCGACGTCGGTTGCTTGACGCCGTCGACGATCCAGTCGGCGTTGAAGATCTTGTGCCGGCAGTGCTCGGAGTTCGCCTGTGCGAACATCATCAACTCGACATCGGTGGGGTTGCGTCCCTCGCGGCTGAAATGGTCGGCGAGGTAGTCGATCTCGTCGGGCGCGAGCGCCAGGCCCAGTGCCACGTTGGCGTCGTAGATCGCGGCGCGGCCGCGGGCGAGCAGATCGATCGTCGCCAGCGGCCGAGGCGCAAAGTGCGTGAACAGTCGCGCCGCGTCGTCGAGCGAAGGAAACACCGCTTCGGTCATGCGGTCGTGAATCTGCGGCAGGAGCGCGGCACGATCGGCGTCTCCCACAACCGCACCGTCGCGCGTCATGACCCGAAAGGCAATCCCACGCTCGATGCGCTCAATCGACGCGAGGCCGCAGTTGCGCGCGATGTCGGTCGCCTTGGACGCCCATGGCGAGATCGTTCCCGGACGCGGAATGACCAGATAGAGCTCGCCGCGGTCGGCGTGCTCCGGGCTGTGCGGGCCGTAGGTGAGAATGCGCTCGAGCGTGTCGCGCTCGGAAAGACTCAGCGCACGGGTTGTTCGAACAAAGTGCCAGAAGTCGGCGGCGACGCCACGGACCCGTGTCGTGGCGAGACTCGCGAGCAGCTTATCGATGCGAAACGGCGAGAGGGCATTGCGTCCGCGGAGCGAGATAAGCTCGGCCATCGAAGCGGGGATGGGTGCAAAAACGAATTATACGCCGCATTGGCGACCACCGCCCCCGACGCGACGCGCCACAAC
>JALYSM010000094.1 GCA_030854785.1 Pseudomonadota bacterium | reverse complement strand
GCTATGCTTATGCGCACGCCGATGTCGAGCTCAATTTCTTCCGTGTCTTCGCCTGGCGCGGCGAGCCGCGCGGCCGCATGGGTCAGGCCTTCGCCTGGCAGGCGCCGGGCGCGTTCGACGTGGCGCCGCTGTTGCCCGCGAACTCCACCATTCTGCGTTCACTCGAGCTGCCGCCGATCTACGGCATTTCGATGGCCGAAGACCTCGGTGAAGAAGTCTTCCTACGCCGCGCTCGGACCGCCATCGCGGACGGCTTGCAGCTCATACAGCTGCGCGAGAAATCGTGGCCGGTCGAGCGGTTGCGCCGTCTTGCCGACCGGCTCCTCCCCATCGCGCAGGCCGCGGGTGCGCGCGTCTTGCTCAACGGCGACCCGGCGCTGGCGCTGCGGCTCGGTTGCGCAGGGGTGCACTGGACGTCGGCGTCGCTACGCGAGGCGATTGCACGGCCCGAAGGCATGCTCTGTGCCGCGTCGTGCCACGACAGCGCGGAGCTCGCACGAGCAGCAGAGCTCGGGCTCGACTTTGCCGTACTCGGCACGGTTGCGGCGACGCCGTCGCACCCCGACGCCGAGCCGCTCGGCTGGGCGCGGGTGGCGGAGCTATTGCGCGCCACGCCGTTGCCCGTCTACGCGCTGGGCGGCCTCACCCGCGACGATCTCGACAGGGCGGTCGCACACGGCGCGCACGGCATCGCGCTGCGACGCGCTGCCTGGAACAGCGGGGCCTAGAGGGCTCGGTCAGGGCGTTTCTTTAGGCGGATGGCCGGTGGCCGTTTTCTGCTCGACGACCGGTACCCGGTACGACTCCGCCGCCCACGCGCCCAGATCGATCAACCGGCACCGCTCCGAGCAAAACGGGCGAAACCGGCTCTCCTTTGTCCACTCGACCCGTGCGCCACAAGTCGGGCACGCGACGGTCCGCATTTGCGACATGGCAAGTCAGAGATTACAGAATTTCTTGTCTGCGGCCTCCAAAGCCGCCTTCATCTCCGCCAAGAGCTTCTCCTTCGTCGCCAACGCACTCTTGAGCCTCTCGATGGCGTGGTCCTTCGCCTCGTTTGCTTCATCTGCGCGCTTCTTTGCTTTTTCGATGCGCTCGGCCAGCATTCCCACATAGAGGGGCAGCATAGCCATCGCTAAGAACATCCCGAGACCCACAGCTAGGTGGTGAGACCAAAAGTCAGAGACCCACAGGACGAGCGCGAAGCCAACAATCGCAAGGATCTGGGATACATGGAGGTAGGCGCGGCCATAGCGAAACCCGTTGCCAAAGGCTACAAACAGGTAGAAACAATAGATGAGCGCGCCTCCTTCGGCGATAAGAAGCATGAAGTACGTGATAATCGTATTGTCGGCAAAGATGCCGAGCAAGCGGCGAAGGACGGACGTACGACCACTTGCAATGTTCCAGAGAACGATGGCGAGCGAAAATGCGACGAACGCGGCAAAGAACCAGAACATGTGCAAGAGTTCCGCTCCAGGCACATCTTGGCTCAGGACTCGCCATCCAAGGCCAAGTAGCACGAGGGTCCCAATAACCACCCGTAGCAGCGCCTGCTCCAGCTCGGGGCGGTCACCGCGCGCAATGAGACGTTTGAATCCGTCGCGCGTCGTCCAGCCCGAAGCGCCGCCCTCCGCCCGTTCAGTCTCACCCGTCACCGGAAGCGACGGCAATCCACTTCTAACGAGGCTTCTGAGGGAAGCGAATGGCATATTAAGCAATCAATGCGTCGCGGCCACGAGTTATGAGTCCGCGTACTCCCTCTAAATCTTGCCACCAATATGGCTTGACTTGAAAGCCCCAAGCGCTCTTTTCTCGGTGAGGCGATACCCGTGCACCCGCACATTTAATGGACCGGCTGGTGCGATCTGGCAATTCTGGGAACAATGTCACCTGCTTAGTCCACCTCAGCCATTTTTTCTATTTTGATTGATTTGGAAAGCGAGGTTCTCGCTGTAGCCACGAGACTTCCGCCTGGATCTGGCCCACCATCGGCGTCTCGCAAATTCCCGGCGCGATGGTCATCTGTAATAACCTAGTATTGGTGGGTATCAGAACCTACGTTCTGCCGCTTTGGACGCACTGGCCCGTCGCAAAGACGTAAATTACTTAGCGGCTGGCTCGAAACAACGTCAAAGATTACAAAACATCAGATCGAACTCGACGTCGCCCTCGTAGACCGAGCCGCGGTCCATGCCAGCGATGCCGAGGAAGCGTATGTTCAGCGCGTACTTGTTGGCGCTTATCTCGGGAACGCATGGCGTATCCTTTGCCAGCGACAGCCGCAACAGCTGCGCGACCTTTGCGGTCGTGAGCATCAGCTGGAAGACGCCGTGATAGGCCGTGTAGCTGCTTATCTTGCCGTTGTCGCGCAGCAGTCGCAATATTATCGACAGGCCCGAGTGGATCGGCAGCAGAGGTTCGACCCATCCCTGAAGATCGCGTTGCCGCGCGGCGGGCTCGAGATTGAGCCAGTGATGGTACGCGGGTAGATCGAACTCGCACGCGCCGCCGGGAATACCGGTACGCTGCTTGATCGCCATCAGCCACTCGTTGTCGCGAAGATGTTGGCCGACCTTCCCGGTCTGCGCGAGCAGGCTTCCGGCCGCGACGTCGATTTCGGCGAGCACCGCATCGAGCACCGTGGCCTCGATCGCGGGGTTGTGCTTGAGTGGCGCAAGCAGTTGGCGCTGCCGCTCCAGCTCCTGCAGGATGTCGGTCTTGAGTTCGGCGCGCGCGGCGACATCGATGATCTCGAACAGCACGAGAAGAGCCGCATGGTGAGCGGGGGGCGCAACCTCGCCGGCGAAGAACAGCGCCCGGCCATACAAGTCCTCCAGCCGCATCAGCGTGCGGATGCGCTCATTGAGCGGGTGCTCATAACGGATCACGTCTATGGCCGGCCGTCGCAGTGGCGCCATTGTGCACCAAGGGAGGCTTGGATTGGCTCCGCCATGGCGCTTCCGTCAGCCGGAACCGGCCGCCGCTAGTCTGCGATACCGGGCATCGAGGCTCAGGACCTGCAGCGCGATTGCATCCGGTGTGCCGGCGTTGTCGAGGATGTCGTCAGCAGCGGCAAGCCTTTGCTGGCGATCGAGTTGCGTCGCCATGATCGCGCGCACCTCCGCGGGCGAGAAAGCGTTGCGCGCAACGACGCGGCGAACCTGTTCCTCTTCAGGGCAGTCGACGACGAGGATTCGATCGACCAGCGACCGAACGCCTTTGCGCTCGAGCAACAGCGGCACGACGATCACCCCGTAGGCGCCGGACCATTGTTCGACCCGGTGGGCTACCTCGGCTCCGATCAACGGGTGCAGTGCGTCTTCGAGCCGCGATCGAGCGGCCGCATCGGCGAAAACGAGTCGTCGCAGCGCGCCACGATCGATCGCGCCATCGGGCTGCAGGATCCCATCACCAAATGCGTTGCGGATCGCGGCGAAGCCTCGTTGGCCCACCGCGGACAAGCTGTGCGCCACGGCGTCGGTATCGACGATGTCGACGCCCAGCGCCGCGAATGCATCTGCTACCGCCGTCTTCCCGCTGCCGATGCCACCGGTCAGGCCGACGACGTAAGGGCTCCCAGTCACGGTTACGCGGGCAGATAGAGCGAGATCAGCGACCTGCCGAAGAACAGCGCAATGACTCCTGCAATCGCGAGATACGGGCCGAAAGCCAGAGGGATTTGGTGATCGCGGCCCTTGAACACGACCAGGCCGATGCCGATAATCGCGCCCACGAATGACGACAGCAGAACGATCAGCGGCAGCATTTGCCAGCCGAGCCAGGCACCGAGTGCTGAGAGCAGCTTGAAGTCCCCGTAGCCCATGCCTTCCTTGCCTCGGATCAGCTTGAACAGCCAATAGATGGTCCAGAGCGCGACGTAACCGGCGATTGCCCCGATGACCGCATCGCGAAGGCTTACGCCCGGCACGAAACCGGCGAGGTTCGCGAGCAATCCGCTCCAAAGCAGCGGCAGAGTAATCGTATCCGGCAGCAGCTGGGTATCGAAGTCGATGAATGTCAGCGCGATGAGCGACCACAGAAACACGCAGGCTGCCGCGGCGGCGGGCGTGACGCCGAAACGCAGGACCGCCGCAATGGTCAGCAGGCCCGTGAGGAGCTCGACGATCGGATATCTGGCCGAGATTGGCGCAGCGCAGGCCGAACAGCGCCCGCGCAGGAAGAGAAAGCTGACGACCGGTATGTTCTCGAGCGCCCCGATGCGGTGGCCGCACGCGGGGCACTGCGAGCGCGGCGTCACGAGGTTGTAGCGCGGTTGCTCGGACGGCGGTTCGCCCACCAGCTCCGCGCATTGCGCCCGCCAGCCGCGGTCGAGCATCTTCGGCAGCCGGTGGATGACGACGTTGAGGAAGCTGCCGACGCAGAAACCGATCAAACCGCTGACGACTACCGCCGCCAGCGGCTCCATCGCTATCGCCGGCATGCGCGGAAGCGCGCGAGCGTCAGATGACCGCGCCGAGCTTGAAGATCGGCAAGTACATCGCGACCACGAGACCTCCGATCACCACACCGAGGAACACGATGATGATCGGCTCGAGCAGACTCGTTAACGCCGTCACCGCGTCGTCCACTTCACGCTCATAGAAGTCGGCGACCTTGGACAGCATGCCATCGAGCGAGCCGGACTCTTCGCCGATCTGCGTCATCTGCAGCACCATCGACGGAAACAGGCCCGTGTTATGCATCGCGTTGGTCAGGCTTGTGCCGGTGCTGACCTCGTTCTGGATCCTGCGGGTGCCGGCGATGTATACGGCGTTTCCGGACGCGCCTGCGACCGCATCGAGCGACTCGACGAGCGGCACACCAGCCGCGAACATGGTCGCGAGCGTGCGGGTCCAGCGCGCGATGGTGGCCTTTTCCAGGATGCCGCCGATGACCGGCAGCTTCAGCGAAATACGGTCGATGGCGTAACGGAACGCAGCCGACCGTCGCAGCAGGAAAAAGAAACCGAACAACGCGCCGATGATGATCGCGAGCATCAGCCACCAGTACGCCACGAAGAAGTCCGAAATCGCAATCACGATCAAGGTCGGCGCCGGCAGGTTCGCGCCGAAGCTCGCGAAGACCTGCTTGAACGAGGGAATCACCCACACCATGATGATCCACACGACGACGATCGCCACCGTGACCACCGAGATCGGGTAGAACATCGCCGACTTGATCTTGCTCTTGAGGGCGAGAATCTTTTCCTTGTACGTGGCCAGCCGCTCCAGGATGCCGTCGAGCATGCCCGCGGTTTCGCCCGCATTGACCAGATTGCAATACAGCGAGTCGAACTGCGCCGGATGCTCGCGGAAAGCCTGAGACAGGCTGGAGCCCGCCTCGACGCGGCCCTTGATGTCCATCATCAGCCGCGCGAAGCGCGGATTCCGGTGGCCGCGGGCAACGATCTCGAACGCCTGCAGCAGCGGCACGCCCGCCCTCAGCATCGTCGCGAGCTGGCGCGTGAAAAACGTGATGTCCTTCTCGCTGACCCTGCCGCCGCCACGAAAGGTCTGCCGCTTGAGCTTGGTGATGCGGATGCCCTGCCGCCGCAAGTTGGAAGTGACGACCGTCTCGGACGCGGCTTTGGTTTCACCGCGCACGTTGCGGTTGCTCCGGTCGATGCCTTCCCAGAGATACGTGTATTCCTTGACCCGGGTGTCTCTGCGCTGCGCAATCGCGGTGGCCATAGTGGTAATTCCTGTGGGTTACTCGTTCGTGATCGCTTCGATTTCCTCGAGCGACGTCACGCCCTGCTTGACTTTGATCAAGCCGGATTGTCGAAGATTCTTCACGCCTTCCTTCTGCGACTGGTCGGCGATGTCGAGCGCGTTGGCACTGCGCATGATCAGCTGGCGCATTTCGTCCGAAATCGGCATTACCTCGTAGATCCCGATACGACCCTTGTAGCCGGAGCCCTTGCAGGCATCGCAGCCGGCTGGCCCGAACGCCTGCCATGAGCCGTCGAGGTCCGCTTCGCCGAAGCCGGCCTGCAGCAGCGCTTCCGGTGGGATGTCCTCGGGACGCTTGCACTGGATGCAGAGCTTGCGCCCCAGACGCTGCGCAGTGATCAGGATGACCGAGGATGCGATGTTGAACGGCGCGACGCCCATGTTCAAGAGCCGCATCAGCGTCGCGGGAGCGTCGTTCGTGTGCAGTGTGGACAGCACGAGGTGACCCGTCTGCGCGGCCTTGACCGCGATATCAGCGGTCTCGAGATCGCGGATTTCCCCGACCATGATGATATCGGGGTCCTGGCGCAGGAATGCGCGGAGCGCCGTGGCGAAGGTGAGGCCGGCCTTCTCGTGTACGTTAACCTGATTGACGCCCGCGAGCTGGATTTCCGCCGGGTCCTCTGCCGTCGAGATGTTTACGCCAGGCTGGTTGAGGATGTTGAGGCAGGTGTAGAGCGACACCGTCTTGCCGCTGCCCGTCGGGCCGGTGACCAGGATCATTCCGTACGGGCGCTTGATCGCGTTCACGAGCAGCTGCTGCTGTTCGGGCTCGTAGCCCAGCGCTTCGATACCAAGCTTGACGCCTGCGGCATCGAGGATCCGCAACACGAGCTTTTCGCCGTAAAGCGTCGGCAGCGTGCTCACGCGAAAATCGATCGCCCGATTCTTCGACAGGACCAGCTTCATGCGGCCGTCCTGCGGCACGCGCTTCTCGGAAATGTCGAGCTTGGAGATCACCTTGATCCGGGACGCCATCTTGTCCTTGATCGCCAGCGGAGGCTGCGCGACCTCCATCAGCTGACCATCGAGCCGATAGCGGATCCGATAGAACCTCTCGTAGGGCTCGAAGTGAATGTCGGATACCCCTGCGCTGATCGCGTCGACGAGGATCTTCTGGAGATACCGCACGACGGGGGCATCGTCGACATCGGGATTGGCTTCGTCCTCCGCCGGCCTGGCGCCGGAATCGATTTCGATTTCGAGATCTTCGTCGGAGACCAGATTCGCCAGTTTCTGGCCCGTCGTCTCGGCGAACGAGCCGATCACCTTGCCAAGCTTGTCGTCCTCGACGACGACCGGGTCGACGACGAGGTTCGTCTTGAACCGGACCTCGTCGAGCGCCTGCAGATTGGCGGGATCGGACACTGCGACGAACAGCCGGTTGCCGCGCTTGTGCAGCGGCAGTACGCGACGGTTGGCGGCTAATCTCGCATCGACCAGATCTTTGTCGATATGATCGATGTCGAAGCTGTTCAAATCCATCATCGGCGTGCCGAACGCGCGCGACGCGAACATTGCAACCTGCGTCGCAGTCATCCGCTTCGACAGCACCATCTGCTCGACGAAACCGATGCTGGCTGCCTGCGCCTGGCTTTGCAAACCTTCGGCGTCGTTCTCGGACAAATGGCCGTGCTGCACCATGGCCCGGGCGAGGCCGCTGATGGTTCGTGTTGCCGCGTGGGTTGCCATGATGGTGGGCTAGATGCTTCGTGTGGATCCGCCCGCGGCGCGATTCTGACGCGGTCGGCGCTTTATTCCAGACGCATAAAACTTAGCTTATCGATGATGCCTGCTCGCCGCTGGTTTGTAAAGCTGGAGCGGCGCTCCGGCCGACGGGAGGCAGCAGCTTGACCACCTTCACGGCGCGGTCCTGGACCTGAAGAATTTCCATCGCCTGACCCGCCAGCCGAAAACTCGCGCCCGCGTCGGGGATTTCGCCAAGATGACCGACGATCAGACCGTTTAGCGTCTTCGGTCCATCGAGCGGAAAGGCGGTGCCGAGTTTGCGATTGAGCAAGCGCAGCGAAGCCATTCCGTCGACTACAACACTGCCGTCGCGCTCGTGCTGGAAGATCTCGGCGCCGCCCGGGGCCTGCGTCGTGAATTCGCCGACGATCTCCTCCAGGATGTCCTCGAGCGATACCAAACCGAGCAATTCGCCGTACTCGTCGACCACGAGCCCGAGGTGCTGGCGAGCTGCCTGGAACTGCTGCAGCTGTGCAAGCAGCGGAGTGCCCGCCGGAATGAAATAAGGCGGGCGCAGAATCGTGCGCAACTGCGCCGAGTCGAGCTCCTCGGCCTGGAGCAGACGCAAGACCTGCCTCACGTGGATGATGCCGACGATGTTGTCGAGCTCGTCCTCATACGCCGGGAGCCGCGTGTGGTAGCTGTTGGCGAGCTGTTGCGCCAGCAACGTCGGCTTGGCGTTGAGATCGATCGCCTCGATCTGACTGCGCGGGGTCATGACATCGTCGACGCTGACCGCGTCGAGATCGAACAGGTTCGCGAGCATCGCCCGGTGCTTGCCGCGAACATACTGGCCCTCGAGCACCAGCGATCGTAGCTCTTCCTGGGTGAGCGGTGCGTGTTCCACGTCGCCGGGGCGGAGCCTGAGCAGCTTGAGCAAACCCCGCACAAACAGGTTGACGAACCAGACGATCGGGGTCGCGATCTTGAGCATCGGCGCCAGCAGAAAGCTCACCAGCGGCGCCAGTCGGTCGGCGTGCGCGGCGCCGATGACTTTCGGCGTGATTTCGGAAAAGACGAGTAGCGCGAACGAGATGGCGACGGTCCCGAGTGCCAGGGCCGCTTCGCCTTCGCCAAACAGGCGTTTGGTGATCACGGCGGTCAGCGTCGCCGCCGCCGCAGCGACGAGCGTATTGCCGAGCAGGATGACGCCGAGAAGCGTGTCGGTTTGCGCGAGCAGCGCGAGCGCGAGTTTTGCACCGCGAGCGCCTTGCTTGGCACGATGCCGCAGGCGATAGCGATTGACCGCCATCATCGCGGTTTCGGCGATGGAGAAAAATCCGGACGCAAAAAGCAGCGCCGCGAGCGCGCCAAAGAGGCTGCTTAAGGGAATATCGTCCAAGCCGGTTGAACGGTTACGGCGATTGCAGCCAGTATTTGGCCGCGGGGCGGCGCTGTCAAGAAATCCGCGCCGCGTTTAGGTTGTTTAGCGGCCGAGCATCACTTCGAGCACGAACTTGCTGCCCACGTAGGCGAGAACCAGCAATCCGGTGCCGGCAAGGATCCAGTGAAGCGCATCGCGCCCGCGCCAGCCGTAGCGATAGCGACCGAACAGCAGCGCGCCGAACACGAGCCAGCCGAGCACCGAGAACACGATCTTGTGCGTAAAGCGCAGCGGTTTGCCAAACACTTCCTCGGAGAACAGCGCGCCGCTCACGAGCGTCAAGGTCAAAAGCGCGTAGCCGACGCCGACCAGTCGAAACAGGAAACGCTCCAACGTGAGCAGTGGCGGGAAGGTTTCGGCTACGGGGTCGGGCCGCGCGCGGTGCAGCCGCCGCTCGAGTCCCAGCAGCACCAGCGCTTGCAGCGCGGCGACGATCAAGAGCGCGTACGCGATCAGGGCGACGGCGATATGCAGCGCGGCCCAGGGCGCTTCGACGAAGGAAAAGCGATGCGGATTCGGAAACAGCGCCGGCAGCAAAGCGGCGATCGCGGCAACCGGCAAGGCCACGGCGGCAACGCCGGGAAGCGTCCGCGCGAGTTTACCGATCCATGCGATCAGGGCGGTGAGGCTGGCGACGGCGGACAAGGCGTTGACGAGGCTCATATCGAGACCTTCGCGAGTGAAGATTGCGCCAAAGATCAGCAGCGCATGTCCGGCGAGGGCCGCGGCGGTGAGCCAGCTCGCAATCGTGCCGGCATAGGGTGCCGGGGCTCGAAGGCCCGGTGCAAACCGCCTCCATTCGAACGTTGCCGCCGTCAGGTAGGCGGCCGGGACCAGCAGGTAGAGTAAAATCGTCACGGACCGGCGGCTTGCCCGGTCGAGTTTACACCACGGGTACGACAGGATCGTCGTGCCGTCCGTACACATCAGGATCGCTTTCCGATGTTAGACAATCTGACCCAGCGGCTTGGACGCATCGTCAAAGCTTTGCGCGGCGAGGCACGTCTCACGGAGGAGAACATCCAGGAGGCGTTGCGCGAGGTCCGTCTCGCGCTGCTCGAAGCCGACGTGGCGTTGCCGGTGGTCAAGCAGTTCATCGCTGCGGTCCGCGAGAAGGCCGTGGGACAGGAAGTTTCGGGATCGCTGTCGCCGGGCCAGGCGCTGATCGGCGTCGTTCAGCGCGAGCTTGCAGCGCTGATGGGCAGCGGCGCTGTACCGCTCAACTTCGCTACGACGCCGCCGGCGGTGATCCTTCTCGCGGGGTTGCAGGGCTCTGGCAAGACGACGACCGCCGCCAAGCTGGCGCGGCTCCTGCGCGACGACGCGCGCAAGAAAGTGCTGCTGGTCAGTTGCGATGTGTACCGTCCCGCAGCGATGGAGCAATTGGCGACGCTGGCGCGGGAGCTCGGCGTCGACTGCTTTCCGACGACGCCGGCTGGAGATCCGGTGCCCATCGCGCTCGCCGCGCTCGACTGGGCGCGAAAGCATTACCACGACGTGCTCATCGTCGACACCGCCGGACGGCTGGCGATCGACGAGGCGATGATGCGCGAGATCGCCGCGTTGCACGCGGCGTTGCGGCCGGTGGAAACATTGTTTGTCGTCGATGCGATGCAAGGCCAGGACGCGGTCAACACCGCCAAGACTTTTGCCGCAACGTTGCCGCTGACGGGCGTCGTGCTGACCAAACTCGACGGCGATGCACGCGGCGGCGCGGCATTGTCGGTGCGGCAGGTGACCGGCGCGCCGATCAAATTCGCCGGTGTCTCCGAAAAGCTCGACGGGCTCGAGGTCTTCCACCCGGAACGCATGGCCTCGCGCATCCTCGGCATGGGCGATGTGCTGACGCTCATCGAGGAGGCGCACAAACAGGTCGATCGCGATGAGGCCGCCAAGCTCGCCAGGAAGGTCAGGGCGGGCAAGGGGTTCGACCTCGACGACTTCAAGGCGCAGATCGGCCAGATGCGCAAGATGGGCGGCGTGCAGGGGCTGCTCGACAAGCTTCCGGCAGAGCTCGTGCGGGTCGCGCAGGCCGCGCAGGCCGATGATCGTGCCATCCGCCGCCTCGAGGGCATCATCGACTCGATGACCCCGGCGGAGCGCTCGCGCCCCGAGCTTCTGAAGGCATCGCGCAAGCGTCGGGTCGCGGCTGGAGCAGGCGTATCCGTGCAGGAAGTCAACCGTCTTCTGGCGCAGTTCGACCAGGCACAAAAGATGATGAAAATGGTCGCCAAGGGCGGCATGCAGAGGATGCTGCGAGGCTTTCGCGGGGGCTTCCCGGGCATGCGCTGACCGCCGCGCGGCGCCCCTTGGTGACCGGGTTGCCACGGTTCAGGTTTCTATCGTATAATCAACGTCTTTTCCCGGAAAGCAGGTATCGGCGATGGTGGTGATCAGACTGGCCCGAGGCGGCGCCAAGAAACGGCCGTTCTTCAATATCGTCGTCGCCGACTCGCGCAACCGTCGCGACGGTCGGTTCATCGAGCGCGTCGGTTTCTATAACCCGATCGCCGGCGAAGGCAAAGAGGCGTTGCGCCTTTCGCTGGAACGCATCGACCACTGGAAGCACAAGGGCGCCCAGTTGTCGGATACCGTGGCGGGCCTGGTTAAGCGCGCCGCGGCAACGCAACCGACGGCGGGCGCGCAGGCGACGGCTGGTTAAGGCAAACGAGTTCAGCCGGGCGACGGACTTCGTCGTCATGGGGCGGGTGATCGGCGCCTACGGGGTGCAAGGGTGGATCAAGGCGCGTACTTACAGCGCCTCGCCCAACGGCTTGCTCGCGCACCGGTCGTGGTGGCTCGCAACGACAGACGAGCAATGGCGCGAATTCGCGGTACTCGAGGCGCGCGTGCATGCTGACACGTTGATCGCGGGGCTCGAGGGACTGGCCCGGCGCGAGGACGCGGCGCTATGGCGAGGCGCGTCGATCGGTGTGCCGCGGGGGTCGCTGCCGGCGCTTGATCAGGGCGAGGTGTATTGGGCGGACCTCGTCGGCCTTGCGGTGATCAACCGGTCCGGCGTTACGCTCGGGCGGGTTCACGGTGTGCTGGAGACGGGCGCGCATCCGATCCTGCGGGTGGCCGCCGAAGGGCGAGGCGATGATGGCGAACGGCTGATACCGCTCGTGCCACGCTACGTGGACGCGATCGACGTTGCCGCGGCTCAAATCGTCGTCGACTGGCAACCGGATTATTGACTTGATGGCGGCCCCGTCGCAAGAGAGGCGGACGGGCGACGCGAGAAGATGCGGTGACGGGAACGCGAAGGCGATGCGCATCGAGGTCGTTACGCTGTTTCCCGAGTTGGTGGAAGGTGCCGCGGCACATGGAGTGACCGGGCGGGCGCGCGAGCGCGCATTGTGGACGCTCGGGACGACGAATCCGCGCGATTTCGCTACAGATCGTCATAAGAGCGTGGACGATCGGCCCTACGGCGGCGGGCCGGGCATGGTCATGCTGGCCGAGCCGCTCGAAAAGGCGATCGGCGTGGCGCGCGGGCGGCTGGCTGGCAAGGGCGTGGCTGCGCCGCGGGTGATTTACATGTCGCCGCAGGGCGAGCCGCTGCGGCACCGGCGAGTCGTCGAGCTGGCGGCAGAGCCTGGCTTGGTGGTCGTTGCCGGACGCTACGAGGGCGTCGATGAGAGGCTGCTCGAACGCCTCGTCGATCTGGAGCTGGCGATGGGCGATTTTGTGGTATCCGGAGGCGAGCTGCCGGCGCTGTTGCTGATCGATGCGATCGTGCGGCAATTGCCGGGCGTGCTCAACGATGCACAATCGAGCGTGGAGGATTCCTTTGTCGACGGCTTGCTCGACTGCCCGCACTACACGCGGCCGGAGGTGTACGAGGGGCGAGCGGTGCCGGCGGTATTGCTGTCGGGCGACCACGCGGCAGTCGCGCGCTGGCGCCTGAAGCAGGCTCTGGGGCGGACGTGGTTACGGCGCCCGGAACTGCTCGCTGCGCGCGGCACGAGCGAGGACGAAGCGGTCCTTCTCGACGAGTTCAGGCGGGAACACGAAGCCGGCAAGAAACCGGCGGTAACATAGGACAAACGCGAGCATCCGGCGGCGCTCTGCGCTCCCGCGCATGGCCGATGGCCGCAGGATCCGTAAACGAGTGGAGAGACGCTGCATGAACATCATCGAGCAACTGGAGCAGGAAGAGATTACCCGCCTGGGCAAGACCATCCCCGAGTTCGCGCCCGGCGATACGGTGATCGTCAACGTCAACGTTGTCGAAGGGGATCGCAAGCGCGTGCAGGCCTACGAGGGCGTCGTGATCGCGAAGCGCAATCGTGGCGTCAACTCGTCGTTCGTCGTGCGCAAGATCTCGAGCGGCGAGGGGGTCGAGCGCACGTTCCAGACGTATTCACCGCTGATTGCCAGCATCGAGGTCAAGCGGAAGGGAGACGTTCGCCGCGCCAAGCTGTATTACCTGCGCGGGCGTTCGGGAAAGTCGGCGCGCATCCGCGAAAAGCTCTCGCAGCGCGAAGGCAAGCAGGGCGAGTGACCGGCACCGCAGCGGTTTTAGGGAAAGGCGGCCCGGGGCCGCCTTTTTTTATCGCCGGCGTGACGTACAGCGGCAGCGTGTGCCGCGCAGCGCCAGTCCGTGCGCGTGTTCGGCGCTGCGCTGGCCGTGCAACTTGCAATAGCAGGCCAATTACCGGAATATCCCAAGGTCGATATTCGTTGCATTTTGCCGCGGTCGCGGCCATGAAAGCAACGCTGTACGAAGCTCTGGGAATTCCGCAGGCCGCCTCTGACGAGGAGGTGCGCGCAGCGTTGCGCCGCCTGATCCGCAAGTATTACGCGAAGACGCGCGACGGTCAGGGCAACGTCGAAGAGGCACTGCGGTTCATCAATCATGCGAGCCGCATACTGAGCGATCCCGGTCAGCGCCAGCGATACGATCAGGAGCTCGCGGTCACGACCGAGGCGACCACCGAGCAGCGCATCGCGCATTT